>DAOSEM010000001.1:983046-1310729 GCA_035363115.1 Syntrophales bacterium
GTGAAGATCGGCTTCTCGGCTTTTTCTACCACCTTTCCGTCCCTTTTGATCTCATCGATCACGGAGGAGGTCACCAGGGGATCGATAAAGGCGTGGTTGTCCATGACATGGCGGATGATCTTGTGCAGTTCGTCCTTGCCGACCGTCTTCAGCACGTAGCCGATCGCTCCCGCCTGGATCGCTTCCGTTACGAATTCCGCGTCGTGGTAAATGGTCAGGATGATGACCCGCACGCCGGGCTTCTTTTTGCGTGCCAGCCTGGTAGTCTCGATGCCGCTGATGCCCGGCATCTGGATGTCCATGAAGATGATGTCGGGGGAGAGGTGGTCGAGCTGCTCCAGGCAGTCCAGTCCGTTTCTGGCCTCGCCGATCACCTTCACGTCGGACGAAATTTCCAGGATCTGCCTCAATCCTTCCCGGACGATGTCGTGGTCGTCGACAACCATTACCTTGATGCTCATGATCCTTGTCTCTTCTCCAGGGGGACCGATATCTCGATCCGGCACCCCTTGCCTTGCGAACTTTCCATGGCGCAGCTCCCGCCGCACGCCTCGACCCGCTCCCTCATGAACACCAGGCCCAGCCTGTTCTGGCTTGCCATTTTCAGAAGTCCCGAAGAAATGTCGAAGCCTCTTCCGTTGTCCGATACGGTCAGGGAAATGCGGCTGCCTTTTTCCTTCAGCGTCACATGGGCGGTTGTTGCCTGCGAATGTTTGCCGATGTTCGCCAGTGCCTCCTGCAGCACGCGGTAGATGCAGATGCTTGCCGTCGCGTGGGCATCGACCCTGGCGGGCAGGTCGGCATCAACGTGGATTCCGGTCGCCGTCTCGAAGTTGTCCAGCAGGCGGCGGATCGCCGCCATCAGGCCGATGGTGTCGATAAGCTCCGGCCGAAGCTCCGACATGAGGCTGCGGGACTGGAAGATCGCATTCTTCACGATCCCCGTCAGGAGGTTGAGCTGGGCCTCCAGTTGTTCGGGGTGATGCACGTGCTCCTTGCAGAATTCGATCTTGTAGCCGATCGAGGCCAGGGTCT
The DNA here is from genome assembly GCA_035363115.1 of Syntrophales bacterium. NCBI lineage: Bacteria > Pseudomonadati > Thermodesulfobacteriota > Syntrophia > Syntrophales > Syntrophales bacterium. The sequence continues at coordinate 984,082 of DAOSEM010000001.1, forward strand.
GGGCCAGGGTGTCGTGGATATCGACGGCGATCTGTCTGCGCTCTTCTTCCTGGATGGTGATGATCTTTTCCGTGAGAAACCGCAACTGCTGATTGTTCTGCTCGATCTGCCGGAACATGAAGGCGTTGTCCAGTGCAATCACGGAAATATAAAGGAACGGATTGAGCAGGTTCAGCTCCCTGGCCGTGAACTCGAAGGGGGTCTTCCTGTTGACCAGCGCGATCACGCCGTATGACTGGCCGCGGAGGTATACGGGAACGGCTGCGAAGGTCTTCTTCCTGATCCTCCGGATCCGGCTCGTGACCCATCCCGACTGGCTCTGAAACAGGATCGAACGGTCGAGATAAGACTTCTCCATGAGCCGGACGATGTCTTTTGCCGGGGTCTTCTGCGGCTGGCTGTAGACGTTGCGGCCCGCGCCGTTCTGGGACAGGAGGAAGTGGCAGGATCCCCGGTCCATGAGCCGGTGGATCTTTTTCAGGAGGATTTCTATAATGCTTTCGATATCCTGTGTGACGATAATCTCTTTTGTAAAGTCGTAGAGCTCCTCGAGATGAAAGACTTTTTCCTGAATGATGTCCTCGCGGGTGTTGATGTACGACTCGGATATCATTCGATAACCGTGGAGATAGTACTCCATCAGCCTTCGGTAGTCTGGGAAAAAGTCCGCCGTTGTCGGCTCGTCGGCCTCCATCAGGGCTTTGTTCAGGACTTTCAGGGCCGTCGGATAGAAGGGGGATGTCTGGGAGAACTCGTAGCCCTGGGTCGCCCGAATGTAACCGATATCATGCTGATCGTCGAATAAGGCCTGCTCCTTCCCCTCCAGGGACTGAATAATCAAATCCAGCCACAGACGGATCCGCCGCTGCCCTTCGGGAGAGCGGGCCAAGTGGTCGATGTAAGGCGTCGGCGTCAGTTCATCCAGGCCGCCGATGATGTCTTTCAGCAGCGACTCTTTTTTCTTCCTTAGGAAACGATTTAAGGACGGCATCGGGGATCCCCTGAATTAGGGATATTAAATTCCCTAATCTTGATGATGTTAAATCCCAATTTTTGCGGATTGTTTAAATCAAGCAACTGTTATCTATAGTGCCTCAAGTTTTTGAGGTGTTTCTATATCGAACGCGGCCGAAAATGTCAAATCCATTTTAATATTTAATATTCGATCTATTTAAACAAAGAGAATGTCGTTTATTATAGAATGTCGGATGGAACAAAAGCATGTAAAAACATAATAAATAGAAATTAAGGGGAGTCTTTGGATGAATAAACATTATAACAAGGGGGTGTTTTTATGAAAATGATGAGTTATCGCTGGGAAGTTGTATTCTGGGTGTTCGTTGTAACAATGCTTTCTTATTTTGATCGCTTTAATTTCTCCGTTGCTGCACCTCTCATCATTAAAGAATTAACGATCGACGTCGCCCTTATGGGCATCATCATGAGCGGATTTAATATTGGATATACCATCATGAATTTCTCGGGTGGCTATCTCGCCCAGAAATACTCCGCCCGCAAATTCCTGTCCGTAATCATCGTCCTCTGGTCCATCATGACCATCTTTACCGGTTTCGGGTGGTCTTTCATCAGCCTTCTGGTGATCCGGGTCCTCTTCGGGATGTGCGAGGGGCCGATGTTCCTCATTTGCACGAAGCTTCTGAACCACTGGATGCTGCCCACGGAAAGGGCCTTCTCCATCGGGGTCATGTCTTCCGCCATGAACGTGGGCGCCATCATCGGGATCCCGCTGGCGGGTCTCATTGTGGCGTCCTACGGCTGGCACATGGTTTTCTATATCTTCGGCGTCCTCGGCTTTGCCTTGGTCGGCCTGGTCATGCTGCGCCTCCGGGACAATCCGGCGTCCCATCCGCATATCTCGAAAGACGAGCGCGAAAAGATCGAATCGGCCATCGCCAGGGCGGACGGAGCGGCAGCGCTGACGGCGCCCAGCGCGACCCTGTCTCAATACCTCAAGAACCCGATCGTCTGGATGCTCTGCTTTGTCTACTTCTCCGACCTGATGTTCGTGTGGGCCAACATCAACTGGATCCCAACGTATTTTCTGAAGGCCAGGGGGCTGTCCCTCGTAAAGAGCGGCTTCCTGTCTTCGCTTCCGTTTGTGGGCGCGGCTCTCGGCGCCCTCGTTCTGGGCTGGCTTTCGGACCGGGGCCTCCCCTTCAGGCACCGGGCGAGCTGGGTCTCTTTCAACATGTTCTGCTCCGTGCCGCTGATCGTCTACGCGGTCATCACGCCGTCCATCGAGGTGAGCCTGGCCTGCTTCTTCATGGCCTCGTTCTTCGCGTACGGCACGATGAACATCATGTTCTCCCTGGTCATGGGAGTCTTCAACCGGGCCGACGTTCCCAAGGTCACCGGCTTCATGCTCGGCAGCGGATCGTTCTCGGGCATCCTGGCCCCCATGGTGGTCGGATTCATCCTCAAGGCGACCAATTCATTCAATTACGCCTATTACGCCTTTGCCGCCCTCACCCTGGTCGGCGGCTTCCTGGCCCTGGTCCTTCTCCACCAGGAAAAAGCTGTCGGCATCCAGAGAGCCGGGAAGGCTGCGTAATCAACCTCGGGACAACGATCCTGGCAGGGCGGATCGCTGCAAGGCCGCAGGGAGGCTGCGAGGCGCCGTCGGCGGGGCCGGGCTCTGAAAATAAGAACCAGCAAGACTTTATTTCGATACAGGGAGGACAGCTATGACCACGATGTTTCACGGCATTACGTGCGCGGACCTGTACGACCGGTCGGTTGCGGCCTTTCGGCAGAACACCGCCATTCTCTACAACGATGAAACGTACACCTACGACGAGATGCAGAAGAAGGCCTATTCGCTGGCCCACGCCCTGAACAAATTGGGGCTGAAGAAGGGCGACCGGGTGGCGTTTCTCATGGCGAACTGCCCTGAGTACATCTTCTGCGAGTACGCCCTGGGAAAGCTCGGCCTGGTGCGTGTTCCCCTGGCCGTGCTTCTCACTTCCCGGGATCACATCTACATGATGAACCAGTCCGAGTGCAAAGCGATCATCTATCACGAGAAGATGGCCGGGCGCGTGAAGGAGATGATCCCCTCCCTGGAGACGGTCAGGCACTGCATCTGCGTGGCCGGGGACGGGGCTTCGGTGGCTCCGGGCCACGAGCACCTGCAGGGGCTCATCGACGACAGCCCCCCGGAGGTGCCGAAGGTCGACCTGGACTGCGAGGACCTGGTGGGGATCTTCTACACCGGCGGAACGACGGGCCTCCCCAAGGGGGTGATGCTGAACCAGAACACCTGGGTGGGGACCTTCATCAGCGAGATGCTGCACCTCGGACTGGACTGGGACGAGGTGTTCGCCTTCGCGACGCCGCTCACCCATGCGGGAGGCTGCCTGATCCTGCCGGTCCTGCTGAAGCGGGGGACCTGCGAGATCCAGGACCATTTCGATCCGAAACTGTTCCTGGAGCGGGTGGAAAAGGTGAAGGTCACGTCGACTTTCATCGTCCCCACGATGATCTATGTCCTGCTCGATATGCCGGACCTCTTGAAGTACGACCTCGGCAGCCTGCGCAACATCATCTACGGCGCATCGGCCATCGCCCCGGCGCGCCTCGCCCAGGCGGTCGACACCCTGGGGCCGATCTTCACCCAGCTCTTCGGACAGACGGAGACGCCCATGATGATCAGCTGCCTGTCCCGGCAGGAGCACGTCATCGCCGATCCGGAGAAGCGCATGCGGGTCTACAAGTCCTGCGGCCGGCCGGTGATGACGGCGGACGTGCGGATCATCGGGGAGGACGGCAGGGAGGTGCCCCGGGGGGAATCGGGCGACATCGTCTGCCGGACGATCAACATGATGACGGGCTATCTCAAGAAGCCCGAAGAGACGGCGGAGGCGCTCCGGGACGGCTGGCTGTGGACCGGAGACGTGGGCAGGTTCGACGAGGAGGGATACCTCTATATCGTGGACCGCTCCAAGGACATGATTGTCAGCGGCGGCTTCAACATCTTCCCCCGGGAGATCGAGGATGTCCTTCACGAGCATCCGGCGGTCAAAAGCGCCGCCGTCATCGGCGTTCCGCACGAGAAGTGGGGCGAGCTGGTCAAGGCGGTGGTCGTACTTCACGAGGGAAAGACGGCCACGGAAGAGGATCTGATTCGCTTCGTGAAGGACAGGAAGGGGAGCCTGGTCACTCCCAAGAGCGTCGAATTCTGGGATGCGATCCCCCTGACGAACCTGGGCAAGATCGACAAGAAGAAGATGCGGGAGCGATACTGGGCCGGCGCCGAGCGGCGCGTGTAACGCCGGGTTTTCGACAGGACCGGATGCCGGGCGGGCATATGGAAATCAACCTTCAAAGGAGGAAAAAATGAGGGACGTCTATATCGTGGGGGCCTATTCCACGGAGTTCAAAAAGTATCCGGACCGTTCGTTCCGGGACCTGGTTCGGGAGGCCTATCTCGGTGCGATCAACGACGCCGGGATGTCCGATGGAAACGAGATCCAGTTCGGCTATTTCGGCAACTGCGCCATGCACCTGTTCGGCCAGGCCAGCATCCGGGGGCAGATCTGCTTTGTCCCCCTGGTGCGGGAGGGGCTCTTCCCCGGACGCGTGCCGATCATCAACGTGGAGGGGGCCTGCGCCACGGGCTCCATGGCCGCCCACTGCGCCTGGAAGGACATCCTGAGCGGGCAGAACGACGTCATCCTGGCCCTGGGGGTCGAGAAGCTGTTCATTCCCGACGACCCGGCGACCATGTTCAAGATCTTTGAGGCGGGCATCGACAATTTCACCACCGAGGAGACAATCGACGTCTATCGGCAGATCGGCGCGCTGGTCGGCCGGGAGTTCAAGACCGGGGGCAACCGCAGCCTCTTCATGGACACGTACGGGATGCAGGCCCTGTATCACATGTGGAAGTACGGCACGACCCAGCGCCAGATCGCCTGCGCCGCGGCCTTCACCCACGATTACGGGGCCAGGAACCCGAAGGCCCAGTACAAGTTTTCGATGGATGTGGATCAGGTGCTCCAGGACCGGATCGTGACCTATCCCCTGACCCGCTCCATGTGTTCCCCCATCGGGGACGGGGCGGCAGCGGCGGTCCTGTGCTCCGGCGATTATCTGAAGGGCCTTCCCCCGGCTGTCCGGGACCGGGCCGTCAAGATCCGGGCGAGCGTCATGACGGGCGGCAAGTACAAGGGGCTCGACGAGCCCGGCCTGAGCAGGGTGGCCGCGGACAAGGCCTATGCCATGGCCGGCGTCGCCGCCTCCGATATCGATGTGGCCGAGGTCCACGATGCGACATCGTTCAGCGTCATTCTTCAGTCCGAGATGATGGGATTCTGCCCGATCGGGGAGGGAGGCCGTTTCGTCGAGTCCGGCGGCACCACGCTGGATGGCTCGACGCCCGTGAATACAAGCGGGGGCCTCGTTTCCAAGGGGCATCCCGTCGGCGCCACGGGCATCTCCATGCTCTATGAGCTGGCGACTCAGCTGCGCGGGGAAGCGGGTCCCCGCCAGGTTAAAGACGCAAAACTGGCCCTGCAGGAAAACGGCGGCGGCGTGATCGGAACGGAGGAGGCCGCCTGCTCCGTGTTCATCCTGGAGAAGGATCGCTGAGAAAAAAGAGGACATAACCCGCCGAAACGTTCAAAATCGAACCGCCCCGGGGCAAAACCGGGGCGGTTCTTTGTTCGACCGGCAGGAAATCCGTCAGGCCCTGCAAGGCCGGGACACGGTCAGAGCGAAGCGGGCATCCATCGTGGGTATCTCTTGGCTTCGTTCAGGGCGCCCGCGGAAACGGGCATTCCGATCTTCGTGTAGTAGGGGCCCAGGTCCCGCTCTACGACCCTGGAAAACAGGATCACCCAGAGGTCCCGTTTTTCCTGGTCGGTTTTCGGCTTTTCGCCGGCGCTCAGCTTCTGATACGAGGCAAAGACCCTCTTGAAGGCCTCCCAGCCGAATTCCTTCTGGAGGAGGATATAGGTCGTCAGGGCGAGCTGTGGATCCTTCTTCCACTCCTCAAAGGGGGATCCCTTCGCGATGTACTTCTTCAGTTTGACCCAGCCTTCTTTGTGCCAGGGATGTTCCGCCGGGATGATGCCGTGCATCTTCTCCATGGCATACAGGGTGAACAGGTTCACCGTCACCTCGGTTGTGCCGTCGAACGTCCATTCGCTCCTCTGGCAGTTGTGTCCCAGTTCGTGAAAGTGTCCCCAGGATCCGGCCTTGTAGAGGTCTGTCCTGTCGGCGGGGTTCAGGGCCACGCCGGCCGTGAAGTCGCTGACATCCATGCGGATCACGATCGGATAGCCGGCATGCATGTAGCCGATCTTCGGCTGTACGTCCGTGACGAACCGCTCCTCGTAATTCTTCGGCGGCTCCTGCTGGAGCTGTGGATAGAAGCTCAGCACCCGGTCCCAGTATCTCAGGATTTTTTCAGGGTTGTCGATCTTTCGGATCGTTGCGGCGGGAAGGGTCAGGATGATCCTGTCGCCGGCGAGTTCTCCCCAGGGGGCATCATAATGCCTGATTTTGCTGTTCCATTTTCGGGTATCGGTTTTCCCCAGCCTGAAATAGGGCGCCTCCACCGCTCCATGCACCTTGATGCGGGCGGTCCTGTTTTCGGGTTTCCCGATCTTTTCAAAGTAAATCAATCCCCCGTGGGGCGAGGCGACGATTGTCTCAGCGCCGTCCAGGACGGTCGTCCGGGAAAGGTCCGGCCAGCGGTTCAGCTGCTTTCGGTACCGGTCGTCCAGGGGAAAAAGGACGTCGGAATGGGCTCCGACCCTGAGCATGACGGCCTTTGCATCGCCCGGGGCGATCGTGAAAGAGACGAGCCTGCCCGCCGGCGCGTACAGGCCGGTGCTCTGCCAGCGGAGCTTCGACAGGTCGACGTTGACCGTCCGGACGGTTTCGACCGCCGCCGGTCCCACGTCGCCGGGGAAGATCTCCGCGTCCTTCAGCCTGCTGATCCTTTCGTACGGTGCCGATTGGTAAAGAAGGTTCAGCATCCCGATGGTCAGAAGAAAGCCCGCGTCCGTCTTCAGTACGGGGTTCTTCGATGAAATATCCCTGCGTTTCCCGAACGAGTCGTAATGCGTCTCGAATTTTCGCAGAAGAGCCTCGTCGTGGGGGATCCTGTTCCGGTAGGCAAGCATCGCCGTCAGCAGGCCGTTCAGCTCGTTTTCGGGGACCCTTGCCCGGGTCTCGACGATCCTGCCGACTCGGTCGGCCAGCAGCAGGGGATGGTTTTTATTCCCGGCGGACTGGGCAAGCGGAATCCGGTTGCCCGTGAAATCCCCGTTGAAGATCATGCCGTACTCCTTCAGGAACCGGTTTCCGGCAAAATCCCTGTCCAGGCTCTTCCCGTTCCTGCCGTCCCCGTAGCTGTTGTAGACCCAGCCCAGTGCGGAACACAGGATGCCGCCCCCGCCTGCAACATACTGCTTCAGGGATGCCATGGAGGCGGCGTCGAACCCCTGGGGCTCTTTGCCGGTGAAGTCGATCAGGATCAAGTCATACCGGCTGAGATCTTCCGGAAGCCGATTCGCTCTTTCCATCTGCAGGATCTGAATGCCCGGGAGGGAGCTTCCGGGATTCAACCCGAGGCCGAGGACGTGGATTTGTGTCTTGTCGCCGGCAGTCCAGGAGAGGAGATTGGCGATGAACCGGCCGTTTTCGGGATCGGCTGTGACGTTCCCCTGGAACCAGGATCCGTGGGTGATCGCGGCGATTCTTCCGTTCCCGTGCGTGGCGCCGGCGACCAGGGACCTGCCCCTGGTATCGGTCAGGATCGTGAAGGCCTGTTCACCGAAAACCGTAAGCAGCCCGGGAGCCCCCTCGATTTTCAGCGTTTGAATCCCGCTGGTCAGTCGGGCGACGGTTCGGTCCTGGTCGTCAAATCGGCTCCCGGCATGGGAGGACGCGGCGATGAGAATGATCAGTGCTGGAATTGTGAGCAGAAGCCTTGATTTCATCGTGGATTTTCCTCTTTCTGGTTTCTCTGAAACGAAGCGGGACCGTGCGACTATTCCGTTTAAGCAAGTCGGCGCAGGCATCTTTTGAAATCATCGGCAGGGAGAGGATGGAACTAAAGAAATAATTGCAGAGTCCGATAGAAAAGGGGGGGAGCATGCAACGACCATGAAAATGATCCGCCGACGGATCAGGACCCGCAAAGAGGGGATGTTGTTAAAAAGGCTGTTCGTGGCGGCGGTGCTGGCGATCGCTCTGGCCGGATCGGCCCATGCCGGAGAGGAGCGGGCATGCCTGGAGAAGACCTGGAAGGGAACCATCGGGGAGGTTCCCGTCATGATGCAGTTCACCTTTCAGGTCGTGCTGCCCGTCGATTCCGAGGACTCCGGTTTCCCGCAGGCCGGTCGCTATTATTACCGAACGAGCCTTGTCGATTTCATCCTGATCCGGGACAGATCGAAACCGGATCAATGGAAGGAGCTCGACCCGAAGGGAAACGTGAGCGGCTGTTTCACGCTGACCTGCAGGGGTGACACCCTGGAGGGCACCTGGTCGTCGCCGGACGGATCCCGAACGCTTCCGGTCCATGCCGGGAGCGAGCCGGACGAGTCGTATACCCGGCAGCGACTGGTCGGCCTGAAGACGACGGTTGAAAGCGCTTCCATCGACGGGCGCCGTTATGAATTATTCAAGGCCCGGGACTTCGGCAGCGTGGAGGGACTGCGGCTGATCGGGAGCGGCAGGGCCGTCGCCGACATCAATCATGTGCTCATGGAGCGCTTCAGGTCCAGCCTCGAAGAGGGGATCGACTGCGTCTCCGCCGGCCGGATCCGGAGAGGCGCAGAGACGGAAGACGAGGACCGGGAAGAGGAAGACTGGTATCAATACGAATACGCCCTCTACATGATCGCCTGGAACAGGGAATTCGTGGTGATCGGCCAGAGCATGTCGCAGTACTGCGGCGGGATGCATCCCGATGTCTGGTCCGGGGCAACGGTCTACAGCCTCCGGACCGGCAAATCCGAAGACATGTCCCTATGGCTGGTCGAGAAGTACCGGAAGGACATTCCGAAAGAATCCGCCCTCGGGACCATGATCCTCGATCTCTATCGCCGGGAAGAAGTAAAGATCTTTCCCACGAAGGACGCCGGGGATGAGGACGAGTGCCCCGAAGCCATCGGGTTTTCGGGTGAGGACCTGTGGCCGACGCCGGCGGGAATCACCTTCCGACCGGATGCACCCTACAGCCGGAGCGCGTGCATCGTCGATGTGAACGTCCCCTACGCGAAGATGGCTCCTTACCTGTCGCCGCTGGGGAAGTCGAACGCAAAGGCGTTCCGGCGCCGCTGACTTCCGGGTGTTGTGTTTTTGTCCGGCCGCCTGCGGCGCGCCTGCCGCCGGCTCCGCCCCTTCGTCTATGCCTTTGCGGCATCCATCCCCTCGGCAAATGCCTTCAGGTTGATCTCCAGCTTTTCTCCCGAGGTGGTGCGGCCCAGGGTGGCCCGGAAATCCTCCAGGGTGAGGGGCAGGACACCGGAGCCCGCCAGGGCCCCGATCATGACGATGTTGGCGAGAATGGGATTGCCCAGCCGGATGGCCCTGTCGGTGGCGTCGATCATCCACAGGCGCGCCGAGAGCCCGCCCAGCGATGCCCTGATCTCGTCCAGGGAGGGGTAGCTCAGCTCCCCTGTGATGACGCCGATCGGGTAGACCGGGCGGGTATTTGTCAGGACGATCACGCCGGGATGGCCGTAGGCCGCCAGTACGCGGACGGCCTCCGCCGGCTCCAGGGCGACCACGACGTCGGCCTTCCCCTTCGGGATCTGGGGGCTCCATGTCCCCTCCACGGAGGCGCGGACGTGGCTCATGACGGAGCCGCCCCGCTGGGAGGCGCCGAAGGTCTCGCCGATCGTCACCGTCAGTCCCCGCTCGACCAGCATGCCCGACAGGACACGGGAGGCCATGACGTTGCCCTGGCCGCCGACGCCGGTGATGATGAGGTTGAAGGGATCCCGGGGCAGTTGCAGGGTCGCCATGATCAGGCCACCTCCTTCCGGATGGCCGACTGCGGGCAGATCTGTGCGCAGACGCCGCAGCCGGCGCATAGGACCTCGTCCACGCGGGCCCGCCCGCTCTCCCGGTCCCACACCAGGGCGGGGCAGCGGAAAATGCGGGTGCACAGGCGGTTGCAGCCACAGTCTTCACCGATGCAGAGGGTCTCGTCCACCCGGACATTGTATTTCCGGGTTCCTCTCTTCTCCGGGGAAAGGGCGCATTTCTGTCGCAGGATCAGAACTTTGACTCCCTGTTTGTCTTCCATCAGCCGGTTCAGCGCCTCCCGTGTTTCGGCAAAGTCGAAGGGGTCCCGGATCTCCACGTCGGCGCCGATGGCGCTGCAAATCTTCGCGATGTCCACGTCCGGCGCCGCACAGCCCATGGCGTTGACGCACAGGCCCGGGTGGGACTGGAATCCCGTCATGGCGGTTCCGCTGTTGTCGAGGATGATCATCAGGATGTTCGACTGGTGATGAACGGCGTTGACCAGGGCGGGCATGGCGGCGTGGAAAAAGGTGGAGTCGCCGCACACCGACAGGATCGGCCTGTCCAGGCCGAAGGGGCCGAGTTTTCCGAAGCCGCTGGCGACGCCCGTCCCGGAGCCCATGGAGTGCAGGGTCTTGAGCGTGCCCGCGCCGCCGGGAAAAACATCTAAGGTGTAGCAGCCGATGTCCCCGCAGACGAATCCGTCCCGGTCGTCCAGTTTCAGGGCCGTCCGGATGCTCCAGTAGGAGGCCCGGTGGGGGCAGCCGGGACAGAAGGCGAGTCCCCGCTGGGGTGCGCCGGTCCGGGCCGCTTCCTGGGCCTTCCTTTCGTACTCCGGGTCCGTGGCAGGGGAGGGGATGTCCAGGATCCGGCAGAGCGCCCCGATCACCAGGTCCGGCGACAGCTCGCCCCGCGCGGGGATCGTCCCGTCATTCTTCCCGTAGAAGGTCTTGATCCCGATCTTGCCGGCCTCTTCGGCAGCGATGACCTTGACGTTCTCCTCCAGGAAGGCGAGCACCTCTTCGACGACCAGGACCTTTTCCGCCCGGGCGAGGTGCTTTTTCAGGAGATTCGTCGGCAGGGGCCAGGTCGTCGCCAGCTTCAGGATCCCGACCCGGTCGCCCAGTCCCAGCGCGTGGACGGCCTCCCGGCTGTAGAGGGTGCAGGCGCTGCTCGTGACGATCAGGACCTCCGGCCGCTCCGGCCCCTCGCAGGTGTTGAAGGGGCACTGCTCGAAGAGGTCCCGGGCCTTCCCGATTCTCTCCTGCTGGAGGCCGTGCTTGAAGGCAACAGGCATGCTCAGGACGGGACCTTCGGCGGGGTCCAGCATGGACCCTCCGGCCCTGAACCGAGCCCGCGGCGTCCCCTCCGGAAGTGCTCCCAGGCGGACGTTGCCGCTGGCGTGGGACATCCGGGTAACGCTGCGCAGCATGACCACGGTCCCGAGTGCTTCCGAGAAATCGAAGGCCCACTTCGTCAGGTCCTTGGCTTCCTGGAAATCCCCGGGCTCCAGGAGGGGGATCTCGATCATGCGGGCGAAATGCCGCGACTCCCCCTCGTTCACGCTGGAAAGCGCGCCCGGATCGTCGCAGGTGACCAGGATCATGCCGCCCCGGGTGCCGGACCCGGCGAGGTGGAGCAGGAAATCGGAGGCCACGTTGACGCCGTTCTGCTTCATGACGCAGAGCGAGCGCAGCCCCGCGAACGAGGCGGCAGCGGCGACCTCCAGGGCCACCTTTTCGTTGGTCGACCACTCCACGTAGAGGTTTCGCGCCTCCGCGACCCCCGCCAGATTCTCCAGGATTTCCGAAGACGGCGTGCCGGGGTAGGCCGCCGCCACGGCCATTCCTGCCTCAAGGGCGCCCCGGGCGATGGCCTCGTTTCCCATCATGAGATGGCTGCTGCCTTCCTTTTCCTCCAGCAACACCGGCATGTGTCCTCCTATGAGCAGAGCCCGGCGATCACGGGGTCCCGCGCGTCCAGGTAGAGCAGGTCGCAGGCGTTGCCGCTCTTTTCCGCCAGGTTCTTCAGGGCTTCTCTCTTTTTCGCCGCCGCCGCCCCTTTCAGCATGTCCAGGTTTCCCTCGGGGACGTCGTGTAATTCGAGAATCCCCCTCTCTATCGCCAGCTCGAAGAGTGCCGCGCCGGCGGCGGTCCGGACGATGACCTGGTTCCAGGATCGCGATTCCTCCCAGCTTCCGCCCAGGCGCGCCGAGCCGATGGAGATGTCCGCGAACTCGGCCGTGGTGTCGGTGCAGTACCGGCAGGATTCGCGGATGCAGTCCCGGATCTCCTCGATCGGAAACGTCCGCCGTCCACCGTCGAGGCGGATTTCGAGGACGCCCTCTCCCGGGGGAATCTCCATCCCCCGCACCCTCTCCAGGCCGACATGCTTTTCGAGCAGACCCGACAGCTTCGACCAGGAAAAGGTGAATCCGCAGAAAAGCCCGATCGTGAGCTTCAGCCTGTCGATGGGGTTTGTCCCGCTGTCCAGCTTCGGCTTGAGGCGCATCTTGGCCAGGGCGAAGGCCTGGCAGGGTGTGGCGACGACGCCGATCCTTTCCGCGGTGCCCCGGGCCGCCCGGTTGAACTCGGCCACCGTCGCGGAGGCGATGAATTTGCTGCCGCCCCGCTTCCAGACCTCGTCGGGATCCTGAACGGCCGCTCCGGAATGGAGGAAGCGCTCCCGGCCCTCGGCGACGACGGCGGTATCGATCAGGCCTTCGCGAAGCGCCAGTGCCATGAGCGCCGAGACGGTTCCCCCGTGCTGGGCCTTTTCCCGGAGGCGGGCGTCGGAAGCCCGGATGATGTGGAAGGACCGGACCGGACCGATTTCCGGCGTGATTTCGGCTCCCGGCAGCAGCCGCCTTCGCATTTCCCCGAGATCCGCGGGGGTCCGGGGGCAGAAGGCGTAGCAGCGGCCCGCCTCGATGTCGCAGGGGTTGAGGACGATTGTCCGGTCACGGTGGAAAACCTGGTAGGGGCAGAGGTTGACGCAGGCGCCGCACCCCGTGCAGAGCCCGGCATCCCGGACCCGCTCCCCGAGCTCCTTCTGTCCCCCCGTTTCACGCGCCATCGATGCAGACCTCCCGGTTTTGTCTTTGCCTCGCTTCTCTGACGCCCTCCCGTTACCACAATCGGCGGAGCGGGAACAACGAGCAAAGTGAGGCCTTGCGCCCGAAGATCGGATGGTGCAGTCCGATTCAGGTTTTCGGGGGGGTGCGGGGCAGGGTCAGCGTGAAGGAGATCAGGCCGCCGGGATCGTCGTCCAGGCGAAGGGTCCCCCGGTGGGCGTGGACGATCTCCCGGGCGAGGCTCAGTCCGAGGCCGGATCCCGGGACGGCGCCGCTGCGCGATTGGTCGACCCGGTGGAAGCGGAGGAAGATCTTCTCGCGGTCCGCCTCCGGGATCGGGGTGCCGGTATTGGCGATCGTGAAGATCACCCGTTCCCCGCGCTCCTCCAGGCGGAAGCGGATCAGGCCGCCTTCCCTGTTGTACTTGACGGCGTTGGACGTGAGATTCTGGACGACCTGCCGGAACAGGTCCGGATCGGCCTGCACCGTGACGTGCGGGGCGATTTCCTGCTCCAGGCGCAGATGCGGTGCGACGGCCCCGACGTCCTCGGCAGCTGATTCAACGACGGCGCTTATGTCGAGGGGCTCCAGGTTCAGGGCCAGCTGCCCCGCGTCGGCGTGGGAGAGGATCAGGAGCTTCTGCACGATCGCTTTGAGCCGCTGGACCTCTTCGATGAGTGCGCCGTAGGAGCGCTGCTCGTCGGAGCCCGTGGCCGCGTGCTGCACGGCGTCGTCGAGCATCCCCTGCAGGATCGTCAGCGGCGTCTTCAGCTCATGGGCGGCATCGGCGCTGAACCGCACCGCCTGCCGGAAGCTCTTCTCCAGCCGGTCCAGCATGTCGTTGATCACGTTCACCAGCCGGGAAAACTCGTCGTCAGGTCCGGGCGACGAGGGGATCCGGCGATCCAGGCCCTGTGCCGTGATGGACTCCGCCGTCCGGGTGATGTCCGCGACGGGCCGGAGCGCCCTTCGGGTGATGAGCCATCCGCCCGCGGCAAGCAGGAGCAGCGCGATCGGCACGGCGATGAAGAATGTCTTTCTGTAGCGGGCTTCGTCCGAATGGAACCCCGCCATGTTCATGCCGATCAGGATCGTGACGAACGGGTCGCCCATGATCCCGACCCGCCATGTCTTCCCGTCGGCCTTCAGGGTCTTGAAGAAATGCTGCTTCATACGGAACGGTTCCGGCGGAGCGGGCAACGGCGACGGCGGAGAGACGGAATCCGCGGGAGGACCCGCCGGCCTGTCCGGCGGGAATCCGGAGCGGGGCGGCATCGGGGGCCTGTTCCCCGCGCCCGGGGGTGCCTGGCTCATCGGATAGACCGCGCCGGCATTGCGGCCGGAACGTTCAGGGCGTTGCCGGCGCTCCGGGAAGAAGGCGGGAAGGGGCGGAGGGGTTTCCATTCTCCGGTCATACTCGGGGAATGAGTCTTCGGAAATCACCGCGGGCCAGTGGGGGGACTGGTACAGGACCTCGTTCCTTCCGGTCCTGATCTGAACGATGATGTCTTTCCAGCGCTCGGTGCCGTAAACGGACTGAAGCCGCCGATCCAGCTCCTCCCCGCCCCTCGTGAGCCGCCAGAGGTGGATGGGGCGCGGTCCCAGGGAACGGAGCTCCAGGTCGATCCGGTCGAGGCTTACGTCATGGATCACGGTGAGGAAATACAGGCCGAAGGCGACGAGAACGGAGCCCGAGATCAGGATCGACAGCAGGATGATCTTGATGCGGAACAATCTCCTACTCCTTGGATGCCCTGTTGAACCGGTATCCGACGCCCCGGACCGTCTCAATGCGCAGGCGCTCCGGGTCGCTGTCCATCTTGCTGCGGAGCCTCCGGATATAGACGTCCACGACGTTGGTCTGGGGGTCGAAGAAGTAGCCCCAGACGTGCTCCAGGATCTGCGTCCGGGTATACACCCGTCCGGGAGAGCGCATGAGCAGCGCCAGCAGGTTGAATTCCCGGGCCGTCAGCTCGACCATCCCCTTGTCCGTCCGGACCTCCCGCGTGATCAGGTTGACCACGAGATCGCCGTCCTGGAGCAGGCTGAGCTGCTGGCCCGTTCTCCTCCGGGTGACGGCATGGATCCGCGCGTACAGCTCCTCGATGTAGAACGGCTTGCTGAGGTAGTCGTCCGCCCCCAGGTTCAGGCCCTCGACCCGCTCGCTCAACGCCGAGCGGGCCGTCAGCAGGATCACCGGGACCGTGTTCTTCATTTCCCGGAGCTGCCGGAGGATCGTCAGCCCGTCGCGGCCGGGGAGCATGATGTCCAGCAGGATGACGTCGTACGCCTGCCCGGTGGCCATGGCAAAGCCCTCGTCGCCGTCCTCGCAGACGTCCACGACGAAGCCCTGTTCCTGGAGGCCCCTTTTCACAAAGGAGATGATTTTCCTGTCGTCCTCGACGAAAAGCACGCGCATGGCGCTACTGTACCCATAATCGGATTTATTGCAACGGATCATGAGATGAAAAAAACGTAATCTTTCCCATTCCATCGCCGCGGGGAGCGCCGCCGGGCGCCTGTCCGGCCGCACTTGGGGACGACTCCTTTCCATCCGCTTTCCGCAGCCTCCAGCCATGACAATCTTTTCATGATTTCCCCGGGCGATCTGTCATCCGGAGGGCGTATGAATCGACCCGGCCTGCATGGTGCAGGTGGATTCGGGAAATTCCGGAGGATGGAGCATGAAAAAAGAAATCATGAAGGATGCCGTGGCGTTGAGCATCATTTTTACGCTGGTTCTGCTGTTCGTGTTCGAGATTGCCTGGGGGCAGACCCCCGGTCTGCGGGAACCGGACTGCCTCGCCGGGGTGAACGGCCCCTGTCCCGGCGAGGCGGACGATGGAATGCCCTGCCACGTTCCGGCCGGGCCTCCGCCGGAGGCTTACCGGGCCTGCGAGGGTGCGAAACCCGGAAGCATCTCCGGATTCACGGCCCTGTGGGGGGAGACGATCATCGGTGTCTGCCGGAGGGATGAAAGCGGCCGGCTCTTACTGATCCCGGATCCGCCGGAGGACTGGGAACTGGCCGGAAACACGCTGCCGCCGGCCTGCTGCGAAGAGGAGCCGGAGCCCATTCCCGGGGAATGGGGAGGCATGTGCCCAGTCCCTCCGCCTTGGAGGGAACAGGGCTTCGGGCGCATGGGATTCATGGATTGAGGATCGGAGAACGGAAGTCCTGACACCGGCCGGCTACCCGCCCGTGCCTGCCGCGTCCGGGGCGGACCGGATACCGGAACAGGCACGGGAAGGAGAGGCGATGAAAAACTGCCGGATGCCCTTTCCGGCCGCTGTTATGACTCCGTTCAACGGCCTTCATATGGTCAGGTTGTGGCTCTGGAACGTTTCCCAGGGCTTGTCGTCTGCGCTTTCCCTGCTCTTTTTCACGATGCCCAGTTTCTTCATCCGGCTTCTCAGGGTGTTGGGATTCACCTTCAATCGCCTGGCCGCGCCGTCGGGTCCGTAAATCTTCCCTTTCGTCATGCTCAAGGCTTCCTGGATGTGCCTGGACATTGCTTCATTGAGTGTCAGGATCGTGTTTCTTCCCTCCGTCGGCCTCCATGTATCCTGCGGATGCTTTGGCCATCCGAACGGCTCGAAGGTCAGCGCATGATTCCCGTTGGGCGTTCTGCTGCGGATCAGCTCGCGTTCCACGAGATTTTCGAGTTCCCGGACGTTTCCCGGCCAGTGGTAACTCATGAGGCGCTCCATCACGTCAGGGGACAGGGGCGGTGGAGTGTGGATCTTCAGCTCCCTGGATTTTTCCTGGATGAAGTGATCGAGCAGCCCGGGAATATCGTCCCGCCGGTGCCTCAGAGGGGGAATCATGACGGGAAAGATATTGAGCCGGAACCACAGGTCTTCCCGGAATCTCCCGCTGCGAACCATCTCTTCCAGGTTTCTGTGCGTGGCAGCGATGATGCGGATGTCGACGGAGATCGTCTCCGCGCCCCCCACTCGCTCGATCTGCCGGTTCTGCAGGACCCGAAGCAGCCTTACCTGAGCGGAGGGTGGAAGCTCGGCCACCTCGTCGAGAAAAATGCTCCCCCGGTCGGCCCGCTCGAAGCGGCCTTTCTTCTGGGCGATGGCGCCGGTAAACGCGCCCCGCTCGTGTCCGAAAAGCTCACTGTCCATCAGGCTCTCCGGGATGGCTCCACAGTTTACCGTAACGAAAGGCTTATCCTTCCGGGGAGACGCGTAATGAATGGCATTGGCGACAACCTCCTTGCCGACGCCGGTTTCTCCCAGGAGCAGGACGGGGCTGTTGAGGGATGCCACCTTCCTCACCATCTCCATGACTTCCCTCAGGCCGCCGTCGGCGCCGACGATTTCGTCTTCCGTCGTGTATCGCAGCTCCCGGGTCAGGTTCCGGTTCTCCGCGTCCACCATGTCCTTGAGCCTCATCACTTCCCGATAGCGCAGCGCGTTCGAGACGGCGATGTTGAAAGGCTCCCGGAGCTGGGAGACAAGGGCGGCATGCTCGTCCCGGAACACCCCTTTCCCGTCGGCCAGGAAGACGACGGATCCCAGGAATTTTCCCTCGATGACCAGGCTCATGTACATGATCGACGTCTTTGACGGATCGATGCTGCTGGCAAGTGTCAGGGCCGCCGGATGCAGCTCTGCCCGCTCCAGGATCTTGATCTCGCTCCAGGCGCCGGCGTCCCGGTTGATCCGGTTGATGGCCTCCTCCGACAGGGGTTTCGACGGGAAGGGCTGCTTGACGCCTTCCAGGTCCACCGTCGCGATATTATGGATCAGGTGTGTGTTCGGATCGAAGATGGTGAGCAGCATTTCCCGGGCGGGAATATGGTGGTGAAGGTAGGAAAGACAGCGGAACATCGCTTTCTCGATGTCGAGGCTGCTGCACAGCCGTACGGTTGCATCCCGGAAAAAATCCTGGCCCCCTTTACTCATGACGTCCCCCCCCGACTCTTATTGAGCAACCGTCAAAAAGCGACAATCCATACCAAATATGACGAAATATCGCAATTCTCGGCGCGATATTTCATCATATTCCATCGTCGATTGGCATCCAGTTGATATTGCAGGGTGTTAAAAATGGCATGGTTTCGGCTTATCAATTTTTCGGATGCATAAATCTGTCTCGCCATGCCGTCCGTACGGCTGGCTCCTCACGTTTTAAAACAGGAATGACAATTCGACGGGAAAGGGGGGATGTCCAGGGGAGGAATCTCGCGGCGGTTTTTCAGGTTTGCATGCAGGAATAATTCTTATAACGAGTGAAAAGGAGGAGGGTTTTATGGCACACGAGCATACGTTTGCGTCTCCCGGGCCTGGCGGGCTGGCGGCCCTTGCCGTTGCGTGTTTCGGTTTCGGGGCGGTATTTCTGGGCAAGGTGGACATATCCGGATTTCCCCTGCTGGCCGCCTGGCTGGTCGGCGGTTGCCTCGTTCAATACACCACCGCGGTGATGGAGTTGAAGGACCACAATATCGTCGGCGGCAACGTGTTTCTGTTCTTCTCGGCATTTTTCATGCTGGCGGCGGCGCTCAGCGTCTTTTCGAAATGGTATCTTGTCAGTTTCGTTTTCGGGCCCAAGGCGGCCAAGGATGCCATGGATGCAGCCATGGCGGCGGCCGGTGTGGCCGACGTGAAAATGCTCACCCCGGAGCAGCTGGCGGCGGCCAAGGCCGGAATCGGCAAGGCAGTCGGCGCCATGTTGGGAAAGGCGGTCCATGTCGAGGGATGGATGTGGATGGCGGGCGCGGGCTTCCTGACCGCGGTAACGCCGGCCTACGCCAAGAGCAATGCCTTTCTTTTCATCCTGGTTCTTCTGGTCGATGTCTCCCTGTGGTGCATCGTCGGTCTCGACACCGGATGGTTTGGAACGCCTGCGACGGTCAAGCCGATCGTGGGATGGTGCCTGATCATCGCCGGGTGGATCGGCATTTATATGGCCGGGGCGGTTGTGTGCAACACCACCTACGGCAAGTCCGTGTTCTTTGTGCCCAAGCCCCTGGTGAAGTAGGCAAGGAAGAAGGGGATTCAAGGGAAATATCGATTCATACAGACAGTCATGAATGATCCCCGGGGAATGTGCATCCCCGGGCCGTCAGAGACCGGGGGAGCGCCATCCCCCGGTCTCCTCCTTTCCTATTCCACCGGTTCCGTTGCCTTGCCTTGCCTGAACCGGGCGCCACGGTCTTTCACGCAGCATTTCGAACCTTATCCTGATCCATGAACCCTTCCGCCCGGCCTCTTTCCCCGGGGCATGCTTCTCCGGAAACCGCGTTTCCCGGCCCCCTCGGCATCCCGGTACACTCTCCGTGCCGCCTGCTCGCGGCAGGTCCCGCTGTCGGCCCATCCCCGGTATCCGGAAACGAGCGGCGCTGAACGCCGGATCGCAGTCTGATGGATGGTTTCATCAGGGGAAACAGGCACCTTCGGCATGACCGGACCGGATCCCGGAAAAAGGATTGACAGGATTTTCTTTCCGGCTTAGATTGAAGTATCACTTCAATGTTTACTAGAGGCGCATGAACGTAAAAATCGGCGATATCTCGAAACAGAGCGGGGTTCCCGCCTCCACCATCCGCTATTACGTCCGGGAAGGGCTGCTCCCGGCTCCCGTAAAGATCAACAAGAAGATGTCCCACTATGACGACGCCTGCGTCGAACGGCTGAAGGTTATTCAGTACTTTCAGGAGCGTCGCTACTTTCCCCTGTATCTCATCAAGAACATCCTGCGCAGGATGGACGAGGGTCTGAGCCTGCAGGAGGCCGAGGCCGTCGAAAACGCCGTCTTCAAGCCCGAGGAGAGCGACCGGAACCTGGTGGACCGGGGGACCGTTCTGGCCGAATCGGGGCTGACCGACGCGGAAATGCGGCAGGCGGAGGAGATCGGGATTCTGGTTCCCTTTGCCGTCGAGGGAGGGCAGCCCCTTTACGATGACGACGACGTCCGCTTCTGCAGGGACGTCCTGAAGAGGATCGTCGATTTCGGACTGGATCTGCAGTCCCTCGCCTTTTACGTGGACCTGGGCAGGTCCATCGTGACCAGGGAGATGAGCCTCCGCCGGAAAATCGTCTCCGGCAAGGCCTCCCGGGAAAACATCCGGATCACCGTGGAGCTCTCCAAGGTGGGTGACTTTCTGCGCGACTACGTCATGCGAAGGCTCTTCCGGCAGCAGGTCCAGGAGAATATCCAAAAGAGCCTCACCAAGACCACAAGCGGCAGGACAGGGCGCCGCAAAACCAATAACCAACAGGAGGTGTAGGATGTTCAAGACAGCGATTACGGAGATGTTCGGGGTGAAGTATCCGATTATCTGCGGGGCGATGATGTGGCTCTGCAAGCCGAAGTTCTGCGCCGCCATTTCCAACGCCGGCGGCCTGGGCAACCTGACGGCCGGCAACTACGATACGGATGCGGACTTTCGGGATGCCATCCGGGAGACGCGAAAGCTCACGGACAAGCCCTTCATGGTCAACATCACCATGCTGCCCTCGGTGCGGATCACCGCCGAACACCACAAGATGTACATCCGCGTCTGCGCGGAGGAGAAGGTGGACGGCATCGAATTCTCCGGGACGCCCGCCGACAAGGCCGCGGGCATGGAATATGTCGAGATGCTGAAGAAGGCCGGTGTGAAGATCTTCCACAAGGTCGGCTCCGTCCGCCACGCCGTCCACGCGGAAAAGGTCGGCTACGACGGGATCTATGCGGCCGGCATCGAAGAGGGAGGCCATCCCCTGAGCGACGACGTGACAACGATGGTCCTGACGCCCCGCATCGTGGAGAGCGTGAAGATTCCCGTCGTGACGGTGGGCGGGATCGCCGACGGGCGGGGCCTTGCCGCGGCGCTGGCCCTCGGGGCCTCCGGCGTGATGATGGCGAGCCGCTTCGTGGCAACGAAGGAGTGCGAGGTCCATGAGAATATCAAGCAGGAGCTGGTCCGTCGCCAGGAATTCGAGACGGTCATCTACGGGAAGTCCATCGGGCTCCAGGGCCGGGGGCTGAACACCAAGATCCTCCAGGAAGTGCTTGCCATCGAGGAGCGGGGCGGCGCTTTTGACGAGCTGATTCCGCTCTTGGCGGGCCAGAAGGTGAAGGAGGCCTGGGAGACGGGCAAGGTCGATTACGCTCCCCTCATGGTCGGCCAGTCCATCGGCCTGATCAAGGATATCCCCACCTGTGCCGAGCTTTTGGACAGCATGGCGAAACAGGCCTGTGAATGCGCCCGGAAGGCCCTCGCAAGCTGTGGTTGAGAGGTTCCCCGATGTGAAGTGAACATGAACCGGGAAGACCCCTGAACACGGGATTCGAGGAGCCTACCGGTGTTGAAGGCCGCCCTGGTCGAGCGACCGGCGGCCGGATCGGCAAGGAGGTTTCAGCAGCATGGTTCAGCAGGAGCAGATCGACAGCCTCGCAGTGCTCTGGGAGAAAGCCGCCTCGCGGCATGCCGACCGTCCCTATATCGGGACGCGGAATCCCTCCGGCACGTATGACTGGGTAACATTCAGGGAAGTGGACGTGCGAATCCGCAATCTGCGCGGCGGTCTCAGCAGGATCGGCGTCAAAAGGGGCGACGCCGTCGGAATCATCGCCAATAACCGCCTCGAATGGGTCATCGCGGCCTTCGCCACCTACAGCCTCGGCGCGCGCTATGTGACCATGTACGAGTCGGAGTTGATCCAGACGTGCCGTTATATTGTCAACGATGCATCCGTGAAGGCCCTGTTCGTCTCCAAACCGGAGATTCTCGAGAAGGTGAAGGACTTCCCGAAGGAGATCCCGAGCCTGGAGAACATCATCCTCATCGAGGGACAGGGAAAGGGCTCCATGGAGGAACTGGAGCGGATCGGTGCGAAGAGCCCCGTGGAGGCGGTCCGTCCCGAGCGGGACGAGATCGCCGGCCTCATCTACACGTCGGGAACGACGGGGGACCCCAAGGGGGTCCTCATTTCCCACTGGAATTTCTGCAGCAACGTCATGGCCTGCCGGGACCGGTACCCCCACCTGTCCGGCAGCGACCGGTGCATCAACATCCTTCCCTGGGCACACTCCTATGCCCAGACCGTCGAGCTGTATGTCTTCACCATCAACGGGGGATCCATCGGCATCATGGGGAGCACGGCGACGATCGTCCAGGACATGGCCCAGGTCCGGCCGACCTTCGTCGTGGCGGTGCCCCGGGTCTTCAACAAGATATACGAGAATCTCCACGCGGCCATGAATGAAAAGGGGGGGCTCGCGAAGGCCCTTTTCGACGCGGGGCTGAAAAGCGCCCGGGCCCGCCGCAACGGCGGGGCCGGAATCGTGGACGGGATCGTCTATGCCCTGGCCGACCGGATCGTCTTCCGGAAGATCCGGGACCGCTTCGGCGGCCGCCTGCGGGAGGCCCTGACGGGGGCCGCGGCGATCAGCCCGGAGATTTCCTATTTTTTTGACGACATCGGAATCAACCTCTACGAATCCTACGGCATGACGGAGCTCTCACCGGGCATCACGGCCAATTCCCCGAGGGCCAACAAAAAGGGCAGCGTGGGGCGTCCCCTCATGGGGGTTCGGGTCGTCATCGATCCGTCCGTCGTCGAGGAGGGCGCCCGGGACGGGGAGATCGTCGTCTATGGTCCGAACGTGATGCGGGGATACCACAACAAGCCGGAGCTGACGAAGGCGGCGATGACGCCCGACGGCGGCATCCGGACGGGCGACCGGGGCCGCCTCGACGAGGACGGCTACCTCTACATCACGGGAAGGATCAAGGAGCAGTTCAAGCTGGAAAACGCCAAGTTCGTCTTCCCCGCCGCCATGGAGGAGGACATCACCCTGAATCCGCTCATCCAGAATGCCCTGATCTACGGGGACAACCGGCCGTATACCGTGTGCCTGGTGGTGCCCGATCCCATTGCCCTCAAGAAGTACGCGGAAGCGCACAACCTGTCCGGCGAGACCGGGGAGCTTTCCAGGAGCAGGCAGGTGCAGGAGATGATCGGGAAAGAGATCGGCCGCTCCCTCGCGGGCAAATACGGCACCTACGAGATTCCCAAGAAATTCGTCTTTATCCATGAGCCGTTCTCGGTGGAAAACGGCATGATCACCCAGACGATGAAGATGAAGCGAAAGGCGATCCTGGACAGGCACATGCCGGAGATTGAGGCGTTGTACGGCGAGAATTGAACTGGAACGGACTTCAATTTATTTCATTGCGAACGGGGGATGGATGAAAATCCGCCCCCCGCTCTGTTTCATGGGATGGTCCGGGAAATTCGGATCCATCGACCGGGTGAGAAGCGAAGCGGGTTTTCTCTTGCCCCGATCCCGGCCCTCTGGCAGATAGAATGGCGATGCCGGGGAGGTCTCATCGCTCCCCTGGAAAAACGGTGCGAAAGGAGCATTCATGGCCGACATCCTGAAAGGCTATCCCGTCAGTCTGGAAGTGCCCGTCGCCTGGGGCGAGATGGATGCCATGGGGCACGTCAACAACATCGTGTACTTCCGCTATTTCGAGAGCGCACGGATCGCCTATTTCGAGAAGATGGGGCTGATCGACTTCATGAAGAAGACCGGCATCGGCCCGATTCTCGCGACGACGTCCTGCCGGTTCCGGATTCCCCTGACCTACCCGGACAGCGTCCTGATCGGGGCGAAGGTCGTCTCTGTGGAGGAAGACCGGTTTGTCATGAATTACATCGTCGTGAGCAAAAAACACCGGAAGCCGGCCGCGGAAGGGGAGGGTGTGATCGTGGCCTTCGATTACCGGGGAGGGAAGAAGGTGCCCGTCCCGGAGGCGCTGAAGCAGAAGGTCCTGGAAATCGAGAAATCCGGGCGTGCCGAGCGGCCCAGCCGGCTCAACAGTTGATACCCGGGAAGGGGGACATCGGGATCAGAAGCGCAGGATGTGCAGGCAAAAGGGGATGAAATAGAGTATCGACAGGCCGATCACTCCCCAGCAGGCCGGAGCGGCCGTCTGTTCGAGGCGCGACAGCGCCTTTTCCCAGTCGCCCGCTTCGACGAGATGCCGGCCCCTCTTCAAAAGGCTTCCTGCGGTGTCGCACGTGCGAAGCCGGAACATTTCCTCGGACCTCAGACAATCTGGAACGTACGCCTGCATATCGAACCTCTTCTCCCTGAAACGTTCATCCTATGAACTGTATTTTCGGACCACCGCCGTCACGACTCCTCCGAGACGGAGTTCGTTCCGCGGAGCAATCGGCGGGTATTTCGGATTGGCGGCCTCCAGGAAAATCTCTTTCCCCTGCCGGCGGAAATGCTTGAGCGTCCAGTCCCCATCCACTTCCGCGACGACAATGTCTCCGTTCCGGGGCTCCCGCCCCTTCTCGACGACGACAAGGTCCCCCTCCATGATCCCGGCCCCGGTCATCGAGTCTCCGCTCACCTGAAGCAGGAAGGAGGATTCCGGTCGCGCTACCAGGAACTCGTCAAGCGACAGGATGTCGCAGAGACCCTCCTCTTCCGCGGTGGGAAATCCCGCCTGGACGGAACCGGCCATGGGGACGCCGAAGGTCATCCGGGTGGGCTTCAGAAAGCCCTTGTCGTCCTTTTCCAGAAAGCCGTTCTGGATGAGCTTGTTCACCCAGAAGTGGACGACGCTCTTGGAGCGCACGTCCAGGAGTTCGATCATTTCGGTGTAGGTGGGCATCCGCCGGTTCCGGCGGAAAAAGGAGCCGATGGTCTGTTCGACGCTCTGGATCGTTCGTTTGGCGGCCATGGGGCGACCATATAGAACGTCCGTTCTATTGTCAAGAAGAAAAAGCGGGGAGGACCCGCAGGACCTCCCGGAGGGCGAAGACGGAAATGCTGTTGCCCGCCAGGTGCCAGCGCTTCCGCAGGCCCATTCCTCCGGGCCAGTGGAAACCCCGGGGAAATCCAAGGAGCCGGAGGATCTCGTCGGGAGAAAAATGGCGGAGCCGCCCGCCGTCGGCCAGGAAGGCCCCGGAGTGCATCGCCGCACGGCCATAGGACGAGGTGAAGCAGGTCGTATAGGAGCTGGAATTGCACGGGTCCAGAACCCGGAGCCCCCGCCGGAAGCGTTCGATCCGCTCCGCCGGCAGAAACAAGCCGGGCGAGGGGGGCTCATCCAGGTAGTACGCCAGGGGCTCCTCGCGGACGGTCGGCGGGGGAGGATCCAGAAGCTCCTCCCGCGAGGCGATCAGGTAATACCGGGGACGCCGGCTGGGAATCCCCAGCTCCATCGGGCACAGCCGCCGCTCGGCGATCCGGAAGCCGCCGGCGTCCAGGATTTCCAGGAGCCGTTTCCGGGCCCGCGATTCGGCGAAGCCCTCCACGTTCTCCAGGCCGAGATGGAGGGGCGGATCCACCTGGAGGATCTCCAGAAGGTTCCGGAAGCTCAGCGCCCGGGGGTCGTCCAGGTCCCGCCGGTGACCGCGCACCGAGTAGGGCTGGCAGGGAGGGGAGAGCCACCACATGTCCGCCGGAAAGGCCCGCAGGTCTTCCGCGGTGACCGTTTCCAGGTTCCACTCGACGGCGGGTGTCTCCGGGTGGTTGAGCCGGTAGACCGCCAGGGCGTGCGGGCTCTGGTCCACCGCCGCGACGATGTGTGCCCGGTTCCCCGCCGCATCGGCAAAGCCTCCGATTCCGCAGAACAGCTCCAGAACGTTCAAAACATGGTCCTTCCCGCAAAGCAGAATTTTCTTTTGGATGGATCCTATGCTACCATGCCGGGCGGAATCATCGCCTGCAAAATGTCTCCGTGTCCGGACCGGGCCTTGACGCCTGCCGTTGCATTGCAGCCGTCCCGGTTTCTTGACAAACCATCCGGGGATGGCCAATATTTTCCCACTGTCCGGGGGAGAGGTAAGGTCCTTCACCCCGTGTCCAATTGTTGATTCATTGTGGTCTCTTTTCCAAGGCGGGGAATCCCGGGACCGTCCCGAGTATCGATTTCACAAAGCCGGAAAACATCGGCGGCCGGCAGCCCGAACCGGAGCCCGCCACCGTCCGGTCTTTCAGAAACCGGGCATTCGCAGGAACAAACTAACCACAAGGAGGTTATCACATGGCAAAATCACTGAAGGGAACCAAAACGGAGAAGAACCTGCTGGCCGCTTTCGCCGGCGAGTCGCAGGCCAGAAACCGCTACACCTACTTTGCCAGCGCGGCCCGGAAGGAAGGCTTCGAGCAGATCGCCAACATCTTCACGGAAACGGCGGAGAACGAGAAGGAGCACGCCAAGGTGTTCTTCAAGCACCTGGAAGGCGGGGAAGTCGAGATCACCGCCATGTACCCCGCCGGTGTCGTCGGCAGCACGAAGGCCAACCTGGAGGCGGCCGCCGCCGGTGAGAACCTGGAGTGGACCACCCTCTACCAGGATTTTGCGCAGGTGGCCAAGGACGAGGGCTTTCCCGAGGTCGCCCGCTCCTTCGAGCAGATCGCCAAGGTGGAACGCTTCCATGAAGGCCGCTACCGGAAGCTCATCAGCAACGTGGCCAACGGGGAGGTCTTCAAGAAAAAGCAGGCCGTGAAGTGGCACTGCATCAACTGCGGCTATGTCCATGAAGGCGAAGAGCCGCCGAAAAACTGCCCCGCCTGCCTGCATCCCCAGTCCTACTACGAAGTCCTGGCGGAGAATTTCTGAGCGTAAACAGGGGGACACTTCCCCGCGTTTCCCTCCAGCGTGAATCGGGGGAAACAGGGGAGGTGTCCCCATTATTCGATAGGCGGGCGGATGAGACATCTCTGGAAGGTCTTTCTCAACGAGCGCCTCCACATCATCCTGAGCTCCCTGGCTCTATTGTGGTGCTGGGACCGGGTCCTCGGCATGGGGGTCCGGTCCGTGGACTATTTCATCCTGCCGCTGGCGGTGGCCTGTATCTGCCAGTGGAACCGCCTGACGGACCTCCGGGAGGACGCCGTCAACTGTCCGGAGGAGCTGGAGGAGGCACTGAAGCGGCAGCGCCGCATCCGCATTTTTTCCTATGCCGGCGGTGTGACGGCCATTGTGCTTGCCCTGGTGACGGATCCCACGTGGCCCGTGGCGGCCGTCGTGGCCGCCGGGGCCGCTGTCGGATTCTTCTACAGCACCTCTCCCTGGCCGGGCCGTGCCACCCTGCGCATCAAGAACCTGTTTGTCCTGAAAAACCTCAGTTCCGGAATCGGCTGGACACTGGGGCTCCTTGTCTATCCCGCCCTGCGGGCGAACCATTCACTGGACGGGCCTTTCTGGCTGGCTTCCGCCTACATGTTTCTGGCCGTCATGGCCCACGAGATGATCTGGGACCTGCGGGACGTGGCGGGGGA
The DNA here is from genome assembly GCA_035363115.1 of Syntrophales bacterium. Classification (NCBI taxonomy): domain Bacteria; kingdom Pseudomonadati; phylum Thermodesulfobacteriota; class Syntrophia; order Syntrophales; species Syntrophales bacterium. Next base: position 1,011,410 of record DAOSEM010000001.1, read on the forward strand.
TCGGGCGGCCGGTGTGCGCACCCTTCCCGTCGTGGCCGGCCCGGGGGCAACGAAGGCCTTCGTGCTGGCGGCCATGGCCATCCTGGCGGCCCTCATCGCGGCCTCCGTGGCGGTGCGCATGGTTCCGCTCTGGTGGCTTCTGCTCATCCCCCACGCCGGCATCCTGGCCGTCGTCACCGCCCAGTTCGACGGCTGGTTCCGATCGAGCCGGCTTGTGACGTATCTCCTGGTCGTCATGACCACCGTGTTCAGCTTCGCGATGGGGGCCCTGGCAGCCGGCCCGACCTGAGATTTCTCTTGTGACCCCCCGGTGGATCTGTTAGGAATTGCCCAGGAAGTCCGCGTCCTGTCGGCCTTTCCGGGGTTTCCGGGATCCTTCCCGCTTCCGGTTTCCCCTTCGCCCGTCAGGTCTTCATTCCATGTCCATTCAAGGAGGTGCTCATGTCGTCGCTGGTGTATGAAAAGGAAGGCGCCATCGCAAGGGTCGGGCTGAACCGGCCGAAGGAAAAAAACGCCCTTGACCCGGGAATCCTGCTGGACCTGCACCGGACCTGGGAGGACATCAACCAGGATGCCTCCATCCGGGCGGTCATCCTTTATTCCTGCCTGGACGAGATCTTCTGCTCGGGCATGGACCTCAGGACGGCCATCCCCGTCCTCACGAAGGCCCGGGAACCGGAGAACGAGGCGGAGCGCTGGCTCGTCCAGGTCGGGCCGCACGTGGGCGAGGCGATGCTGAAGCCCAGCATCGTCAAGAAGCCCGTCATCGCCGCTATCAACGGCTACTGCCTCACCGGCGGATTCGAGATGATCATGGGGGCGGACCTGCGCGTTGCCTCGGAGGACGCGATCTTCCAGATGCGGGAGGCGAGCCTGGGCATCATGCCCACCGGCGGCTCGAACGTCTACCTGCCCCGGATGCTGACGCCCTGCCGCGGCCTGGAGATCCTGCTGACGGCGAACAACTTCAAGGCCCGGACCCTGTACGAGTGGGGCTTCCTGAACCGCGTCGCCCCGGACCGCGACGGCATGATGAAGGACGCCATGGAGCTGGCCGAGCGCATCGCCGGGAACGGCCCCCTGGCCGTGCAGGGGATCATCCGCTGCTGGCGGGAGAGCCGGGACATCTCCTGGGCCGAGGCCTTCAAGAAGGAGCTGGACATCGGTATCCCCGTGTTCGGTAGCCAGGACGCCAGGGAGGGAATCCTGGCCCAGCGGGAGAAGCGCAAGCCGAATTTCCCCGGCAAGTATTGACCGGAACCGGCACGGGGGGGGAGGGTTGCCTCTCCCCCGGACCGGTGATCATGGCCCGGAGGCCGCCGGAAAGGCGGCTTCGGGGCCGCATTCCCCCCTTCCCCCTCCGGATCCGGGCGGAGGCGGGGGAGGGGACGTCCCCGCGCAGACCCTTTCCCCATGAAAGACCTGCTATTCCTTGCCGCCGGCCTGCTGATCTTCCTCTACGGGATGCTCCGCCTCGGAGAGCAGGTCCAGCGCCTTTTCACGGTTCGGATCCGGCAGTTGATCCGCTACGCCGTCCGCCGGCCCCTGACGGGCCTCCTGACGGGCATCACCGCGACGGTCTTCTTCCAGAGCAGTTCCGCCGTGACGGTTCTCACCATCGGCATGGTGAGCGCCGGCCTCGTCACCTTCTACCAGTCCCTGGCCATCATCCTCGGTGCCGACATCGGCACGGTCCTGACGGTGCAGCTCGTGGTCTGGAAAGTGACGGACCTGTCGCCGGTCCTCGTGGTCGTCGGGGGAACGCTCTGGTTTTCCGGCCGGGGGGGATGGAAAACGGCGGGGGAGACGATTCTCTACTTCGGCCTGATCTTCTTCGGGCTCTACCTGGCCGGCATGGCGACGGCGCCGCTGAAGCAGGACGGTGCGGTGATACGGTTTCTCCGGGAGGCGGATAATCCCTTCCTGGGATTCGCCGTGGGCCTCGTCTTCACCGCCCTGGTTCATTCCTCCCTGATCCCCATCAGCCTGCTGGTCATCCTTGCGCAGCAGGACCTGGTGATCCTGGAAAGCGCCCTGCCCATCGTCTTCGGGGCCAACGTGGGAACCACCTCCACAGCCCTCCTGGCCGCCTGGGTGTCCTCCGTGAGCGGCCGCCGGACCGCTGCCGCCCATTTCCTGTTCAAGCTCTGCGGGGCCGTCGTTTGCATGGCCGCTCTGCCGTGGGCGGCGGTTCTGCTGCGGACCGTCACGCCGCTGGTGGGGCAGCAGATCGTCTTCGGCCACCTCCTGTTCAACGTTCTCATCGTGGCGGTCTTCATCTTTTTCCTGAGGCCCTTCGCCGGGATGGTGGAGCGCATCATCCCGGGCCAGGAGGATGCACTCCCCCTGTGGCCGGAATTCCTGGACGAGCGCGACCTGGATAGCCACGAAAAGGCCCTGGAGAACGTCCGCCGGGAGTTGGGCAGGGAGATCCTGCTGACGCAGCGGATGGTGGAGCAGGTGAGCCGCCTCGTTTTCGACTACCGGGAAGGGCTCAGGCGGGACATCGCCTACCTGGATGTCGTCGTGGACAACCTGCGCCGCGAGATCGTCGACTATCTCCGGAGGCTCGCCGGCCGGAACCTGGCTCCAGGGGAGTCACGGAAGGTCTTTGTATACACGTCCGTGGCGGACGACATCGAGCGGATCGGCAATCACGTCCTCGTCATCGCCGACCTTTCCCGGGACAAAAGGGAGCGGGAGATCGCCTTCACGGAGTTCGCCCGGGAGGAGCTGGACGGGATCGGGAGGCTGGTCATGGAGAACCTGCGGGACGCGGCGGCCCTGATCGAACAATTCGACCTCCCGCGGATTCAGGCCATGAGCCGGCGGGAGGAGGAGATCGACGAGAAGGTCAAGCTGGCCCGCTTCCGCCACCTGGAGCGCTTCCACCGGGGGGTTTGCGTGGCCGAGGCGGGGCCGCTCTACATCGAGATGCTGATCCGGCTCGAACGCATCAGCGACCACTGCGAGAACATCGCCGAGGCCGCGCAGGATCTGGTGAGCCCGGCCCCCCGTTCCTTCGAGCCATAGAAAGAAAGGAGGTTCCCGTGAAGATCGCCAACCACCGGCTGGTCGGGGAAGGCACAGAGGCGGTGTCGTTCCGGAAGAGCCCGAATCAGTCCGGAGGCCTCTCTCCATTGTACCTGATTTTGCACTTCACGGCCGGCACGACGCTGGATGGGGCGGTCTCCTGGTTCCTGGACCCGGAGGCCCGGGCGTCCGCGCACCTGATTATCGGCCGCGACGGCGCCGTCGTCCAGATGGTGCCCTTCAACCGGCGGGCCTGGCACGCCGGCAAGAGCTCCTGGGGCAACCTGGAGGGGATGAATCCGTATTCCATCGGGATCGAATTGGTGAATGCCGGCAAACTGAGGAAGCGGGCCGACGGGCAGTGGGTAAACTGGGCGAATCATGTGATTCCGGCGGATGAGGTGTCGATGGCGACCCACCGGCATGAAAAGATCGAGGCCGGGTGGCACGAGTACACCGAGGCGCAGATGGAGGCCCTGCGGAAAGTCGCCGTCCTGCTGAATGCTTCCTATGCCTTCACGGACGTCCTGGGCCACGAGGACGTCAGCCCCGGCCGCAAGGTGGACCCGGGACCGCTGTTCCCGCTGAACAGCTTCCGCTCCATCGTCCTCGGCCGGGCCTGACAGGCCGTTTCCAGGCTTCCGCCGGCTGCTGCAACCGCACTCCTGCAACGCATGGAGACCGAATGAGAATGGACATATCACCCATCACCATGGAAGACCTGCCACAACTGGCGTCCCTGCAGCGGGAACTGATCGACGAAGAGGCGGACGTTCAAAAGATGAGGGAGCTCCTGCCGGCGATTCTCCGGGCCGGGAATTACTGTCTCCTTGGAGCCAGGAAGAACGGTCGCCTCGTCGGGTCCCTGGCGGGCATCGTCTGTTACGACCTGTTTGGCAGATGCATTCCCTTCATGGTCGTCGAAAACGTGATCGTGACGAAGGAGCTGCGACGGCAGGGCATCGGCCGGGCGCTCATGAAAGAGATCGAGAGCGTCGCGAAGGAGCGCGGCTGCCGGTACATCGTGCTCGTCTCCTCGATGAAGCGGGAAGGCGCAACCGGCTTCTATCGCGGGTTGGGATACGACACGGACCCCTACAGGGCCTTCAAGAGATACCTGGAACCGGGGCGATGACAACCGGTGCGGAGGACCCTATCTCAACCTTCCCGTAATGTCCTGAACGACCTCGGCGTCGCCGTAGAGCGGGATCATCTTCGTTCCGCCGCCGCTGAAATCGAGCTGCTTCAGGTCGATCTTCCGGAGGGTAAAGTTGTCGTAGGTCCGGAAATAGAAGATCCGGTTCGTGATGTCCCGGAAGGATGCCCACTGCGTCGTCGAACTCGCCGTGATGCTCTTGTCGGGTCCCCGGGTCACGGACATCCCTTTCACGATGTGGAGCGTACTGATGATGTGCGCGGCGAGATTGAGGGCCTGGGCCGCGTTTTCCGGGGGATCGGCGAAACGGGTCATGACGGCCATGCGCACGAAGCGGCTCGGCGGCGTGATGTCGCCGGGGAGTCCCAGCATCCCGGAGCCGCCCCCGGTGGGGCGGGTCTCGATGCCCGAAAAATTCTGCGTCGTCCGCTGTTCGCTGGTCATGCCGACGTAGTTCCGGAGATTGGTCACCATCCAGGGAAAGTTCGGGGAATTGGTCATGAGGCCCAGCGGGTTCTCATGGATCCGGAGCTCGCCCTGCTCGTATTCGACCACCACGCAGCCCCCCTTCGCGTCGTAAAGGATGAAGTGGCCCGGGGGCGCCTTTCCCATCTGCGGTACCTCCATGGCGAAGACCTTGACGCCCCGGATCGCTTCGGTCGCTTCCCCCACCGTGGCGAAGCGGCCGAGAATCAAGGAGCCGACCATCATGTGGGCAATGGCCTTGTCCCGGTCCCGGGGACCCACGTCCTGGTACCGGGTGTCGACCTCGAACCACAGGGCGCTGAAGGTGAGTCCCGCCTCGTTCATGCCGTCCGTGACGGCCCCCTCGATTCCGAAAACGTTCGTCGCCACGTACCCGTAGCGCGACGTCCAGGACAGTCCCGTTTTGGCGTCCGGCGCCGGGCTGACGAATTTTCGGCCGCGGGGAACCGCGATGAGGCCGGGTTTCAGATCGCTGCCGAATTCCATCGTCCGGCCGCTCATGATCGTCCCGTCTTTGGCGGTTACGCGGAAAACGGAGCAGGCTTCCGTGAGCGAAGCGGACCAGGCGGCCGTCAACAGCGCCAGTCCGCAGATGAGAAACGCCTTCGTGATGGTTCGCATGATACCCTCCATGAATGGTGCGATGGCTTCGACCGCCGGGGGCGTGGAATGCCTTTCTGCCCACGGAACACGGATTCCGGTCCGGCCGCATCGGGTGATGGCGAACGATGCCGGCTTTCAGAACGATATGAGACCTTTTTTTCGCCTTGTCAACAGCGGACAGCCGTTCCTCGGGCAACCCCTTCCGTGGTCCCGGACGGTGATGACGGCCCCGGTGTCGGAAGATGTCCCGGTGCAGCAAAGAGCGGTCTTAAGCGGGGTGACCGGATGGGAGATGCCCTCCCGATTCCTCAGAGACGGGGCCCCCACAGGGCGTCCCGGAGGCCCGAGAAGCGGGCGGTCCGGCGGGAGCAGGCGGCGGTGAAGACGTCCTGTCGCCCGCAGATTGCGATCCGCTTCCGGGCGCGGGTGACGGCGGTGTAGAGAAGCTCCCGCGTCAGGATCGGCGCGTCCCGGTCCGGCAGGACCAGGAGAACGCGGTCGAACTCGGATCCCTGGCTCTTGTGGACCGTCATGGCCCACACGGTCTCGTGCTCCGGCAACCGGGAGGGCGGCAGGGATCGCAGCGACCCATCCGGGCTTCTGAAGAAGGCGCGCAGTTCGCCCCCGGCCTCCCGGTCCGGGAGGATCATGCCCACGTCGCCGTTGAAGAGGCGGATCGTGTAGTCGTTCCGCGTGATCATGACCGGCCGGCCCGCGTACCAGCGCCCCTCCGGTTGGATGATCCCCCGCCGGCGGAGGATCCGCTCGACGAGACCGTTGACGGCGCTCACCCCGTATGGCCCCTCCCGGAGGGCGCAGAGAATCCGGAAGCGGTCCAGAAGGTTCAGGGAAGACTCCGGAGCGGCGTTATCCCGGAAATCCCCCGGCCATTCTCCAAGGTGCTCCTCCAGGAACCGCTGCAGGGCCTCGGGCCGCGGAAGGTCCAGCCAGTGCAGGTCGGCAAAGTGCCCGCTCCGCGCCTCGTCCAGGGCGCGCCGCCCCTCTCCCGCGTTGACGGCAAGGCTGGCCGTCCGGATGCCGCTGTCCTCCCCGAATCGCCAGCTCTTCCGGAGCCCGACGATGCAGTCGCCCATGGCTTTGTCTTCTTCCCGCGGATCCGCCGGGGGGAGCTTCTCCCCGGTCAATTCCCCGTACCGCTCCCGGTGGCGGCGTGTATAGCCGTGCTCGCGGCCGGTGTCGCAGATGTCCCCCAGGACGGCCCCCGCCTCCACGGAGGCGAGCTGGTCCCGGTCCCCCAGGAGAATCAGGCGCGTCCGGGCCGGGAGCGCCTGGACGAGTTGGGAAAAGAGGGCCAGGTCCACCATGGACGCCTCGTCGATGACCACTGCGTCCGCGGCCAGGGGATGGGCGGCGTCGTGCCGGAACAGAGACGTCCCGGGAACACTTCCCAGGAGGCGGTGAACCGTCGCGGCCTCCTCCGGAAGTCGGCTGCGGACTGAATCGGTGCAGGGCAGGGTCCGGGCGACGCCACGGATGGACTCCTGGAGGCGGGCCGCTGCCTTGCCCGTCGGGGCGGCCAGGGCAATGCGGCAGTCCGATCCGCCGGCCTGCTCGATCAAGAGCGCCAGGATCTTGGCCACGGTGTAGGTCTTTCCCGTTCCCGGCCCGCCGGAGAGCACGCAGAGCCGCTTCGTCACCGCCGTGAAGGCGGCGGCCTTCTGCCAGTCTGTTCCGTCCCCGCCGGGCGGGAACAGGCGGCCCAGGCCTTCCCGGAGGAGGGCGTCGTCGATTCCCCCGGGATCGTCGGCGGCGCGGCTCCGGAGCCCCTCCGCCAGCCTCCGTTCGTAGTCCCAGTAGCGGTAGAGATAGAGCCTCGTCCCATCCAGGACCAGGGGCCTCCAATCTCCTGGCCGGCCGACGGCGGGGCTTTTCCCCAGGCGGTCCAGCCATCGCTCCAGGGTCGGGAAGCGGCGGCTGTCGCCGTCTTGAGCCGGGGCGACGAGGCCGGCCGCGTCGGCCAGGTCCAGGCAGATGTGGCCCTCCACGCGGGCACGGCTCGCCAGGGCCGCGGCCAGGGCGACCTCCGGCGACTCCGCGCCGGCGATGCGCTCCGCCAGGCGCGCGAACTGGATGTCCAGCTCCGAGAATCCCTGCTTGGCGTCCCCGTCAAAGGGCATGTTCACTCCCTCATTCCAGGAGGCCCCGGACCAGGGCCTCCACGGTCTCCCGGGGCGGCCTGGTCCTGTACAGGCCGTAGTCCGGTCCCTTCCGCGGGTCCACGCCCCGGAGAAAGACGTAGCAGACGCCGCCGAAGTGCGTCCCGTAATCGTACCCCGGTACCCTGCGGGCCAGCCAGCGATCCAGGGCGGTGACATAAAGAAGGTACTGGAGCACGTACATCTCCTCCTCCATGGCCTCCTCCAGCCGCTCCGGGCCATAATTCTCGACGCGGTCCCCGAGGTAGTTCGATTTCCAGTCCACCAGCCAGAACCGCCCTTCGGCCCGGAAGACCAGGTCCATGTAGCCCTTCAGGAACCCCCGGACGGGGTCGAATTGCAGGCGTCCGATCCGTTCCGGGACGGAAGGGGGGAGGCCGGCCGCGCCGCCCAGGATGTCGGCGAGACGGCCGGGAGTCAGGGGCTTCAGCGGAACATGGAACTCCAGCTCGGTGAGCCGGTCGCCCGGAGGGATCTGCGAAAAAGGGACGCCGCCGTCCGGGCCGAAGGGGGCCGCCAGGACCTTGCCGACCGTCTCCCCGACAATGTCCCGCCACTCGGTGCCGAAGCCGTGGCGGCGTAGCGTTTCTTCGATCAATCCGTTTGTGATTTCCGGGTCCCTCTCCGTGAAGTCCAGGTGCTCCAGGAGGTCGTGGAAAAAGGTTCCCGCCCGGGCGCCCCGGGGGAAGGCGAAGATGCCCGCCGGCTCTTCCGGGAGGACAACTCCGGGCGTGAAGCCGTCCCGGTCCGGCAGGTCCGGGGCGGCCTCGGCCGCGATTGCACCGGCCTCCGCGCGGTCCGCCGTGAGCCGGGAGAAGCTGGCGACCTGCCAGTCCCGGGGGATTGTGCCGGCGAAAGGCCGGAAGCGAAGCGGCTCCGGCTCGCCCGGGGCGGGGAGGGATGCCGCTGGCGTGCGGTCCGGCGGCAAGAGGACGGCAATGGATCCTCCGGCGCGGTCGGCGATCCCGTCGAGATCGATCCGCATCGTTGTGTCGTCCAGGGCGTCGAACCGTTCCGCCGCGGCCCCGCAGACGTCTTCCGGGTCATGGTCGCGAAGGTGGAGGATCCGGGCCAGCGCCGAGGTTCCGGCGTCCTTGAAAGGCCCCCAGGCGACGTGGCAGCGGTGCTTTGCCCGGGTCAGGGCCACGTAGAGGAGGCGGATGTTCTCGGCCATTTCCTCCCGCATGGCCCGGGGGAGGTTCCCCGCCCGCTCCGGGTCGAGGACGAGAAGGGGCCGCCAGTCGTCGTCGGGATCGTGGTAAAGCCAGGTCTCCTGCTTCGTGAGGCGGGAGCCGGCCCACAGGAACGGGCAGAAGACCACGGGGTACTGGAGCCCCTTGCTCTTGTGGATCGTGACGATCCTGACCGCTTCGGCATCTCGCTCCAGGCGCAGCTCCTGCTCCTCCGGCCGCGTGCCCTCCGCGCGGGCCTTTTCGCTGCGCTGCCGGGACAGCCACTTCATGAGCCCCGGCGGTCCGAGACGACGGGAGGAGACCTCGCCGTGGAGCAGCTCCCCCAGGTGGAGGACGTTGGTCAGCCGCCGCTCGCCGTCGGGAAACGCCAGGAGCCGTTCCCGCACGCCCTCCGCCCGGAGCAGCTCCCGGAACATGGGCATGAAGCCGGCCCGGCTCCAGAGATCCGCGTACCCGCGGAACCGGGCGACACGGGCCTCCCAGAGGCTCTCCGTCTTAAGCTCCCCGTCGAGCTGCAGCCCGTTCAGTCCGAGCATCTCCGTCGCCAGGGCCGCCTTCAGGTATCCCTCGCGGCCCGGCTCCGCCGCGGCCGCCAGGACCTGTTCCAGTTCCCCCGCCTCGTCGGAGTCGAAGACGTTCTCGGCGCTGTGGATCACCGCGGGGATTCCGATCCGCTTCAGGGCCTCCCGGACGTCCCGGGCCTCGAACCGGTCGCGGACGAGGACGGCCAAGTCCCCCTCGCTGAGCGGCCTGTCGCCGATCCGTACGCGGGAGTCTCGGCCGAGGCGGATCAGGCGGGAGATTTCCGCCGCCGTGGCGCTCGTAATCAGCCCTTTCGTCCGGGCCTTGTTGCCGGCTGCTTCGGCGGCAGCCAGCCGGTCGCTCCCGAAAAGCCAGATGCCCAGGGGAGGGATCGACCGCCCGTCCTCCCGGAGGAGCGGCCGATCCGGCACGTCTCCCGCTGTGGCCTCGTGAAATTTGATTTCCTTGTACAGGAACGGGTTTTCCACACCCGAGAAAAGGGTGTTCACGGCGGCGACGAGGTCCGGCTCGGACCGCCAGTTCTCCGTCAGGGTGTAGCGGCGGTCCACGTGGCGGGACGCCCGCATGTAGGCGAACAGATCGGCGCCGCGGAAGCTGTAGATCGCCTGCTTCGGATCGCCGATCAGGAAGAGGGTGCGGTCGCCGCCGCCGAAGACGGCCTGGAAGATGGCGTACTGCACCGGGTCCGTGTCCTGGAACTCGTCGATGAGGGCCGCCCGGTAGCGGTCCCGGAGACGGTCGGCCAGGCGCTTCCCCGTGGGTTTCTCCAGCGCCCCGTGCAGGTCCAGGAGGAGGTCGTCGAAGGACTGGAGGTTCCGTTTCCGCTTCCGCAGGGCGAGCTCCTCCGGGAGCCGGCGTAGCGCCTCGGCCTTGAGGAACAGGAGGCGGTCCGCCATCTGCGCCTCCAGGGCGGCCCGCCGCTCCAGGAGTTCCGCGCAGAGGCCGAAGAACGGGTGCTCCGGCGTGACTTTTCCCTTGTTGGTTCCCGCTCGCAGGGCTTCCGGGGTGAGCTTCTCCAGTGTGTCCGGGACCGGGATGCCGCATCCGGCGGCGGTGTATCCGTCGATGGCGGACACCAGGGCCTCCGGATTGCGGTACTTGCTCCTGCTCAGGCCCGATGTTTTCAGGAGGGCTGCCACGTCTTCCCGGCCCGCCTTCCAGGCGGCCTGCAGGCGGGCGAAGGCCTCCCGGAACGGCTCCAGGGCGTCGAGGGCCGCCGGCGGGGCCTCGGGGACGATTTTGAGGGCCGGGTCCAGGGATCGCCGCCGTGTCAGCTCCAGGAAGGCCTCGGGGCCGGCATCCTGCGCCAGGGCGAAGGCGGCGAACTCCCGCGGGGCGTCGTAGAAGTGGCGGCGCCAGAAGTCCTGAAGGATCTCCCGCCGGAGATCCTCCACGTCGGGGGTCATCTCCGTTCCGAAAAGGCTGTGGCTCTCGAAGACGTTTTCCCGGAGGGCCCGCTGGCAGAAGGCGTGGATCGTGGTGATGGGGACCTCGTCGAAGTCCCGCAGGGCGTCCCGGAGGACCCGCCGGGCCTGCCCGGGCCGGGGATGCTTCTTTACCAGGCCGTCCAGGAAGGGGTCTTGGGGTCGGCCACCGGCCTCGAAGGCCCCCATGGCGTCGCGGATGCGGTTCCGGATCCGGTCCCGGAGCTCCTCCGTGGCGGCCTCCGTGAAGGTGACGACGAGGATCCGCCGGGCCTCCAGCCCCTTCTCCAGGAGGAGCCGGAGGAAGATGGCCTCGATGGCGTAGGTCTTTCCCGTTCCGGCGTTGGCCTCGATGAGGTTCGTCCCCTCGAGGGGGCTGGACAGGATGTTGAAGGGCCGCGCGTCCGCCATCATGCCTCCTCGCTTTCCAGCAGGGGGTTGAAGACCGCGAGGGCCGCGGGACCGAAGGTCTCGTCCTCCAGCGGGGACGCCCCGCGGAAGCAGATGCCGTACCAGGGATCGTCGCTCTCGGGATATTTGAATGCGCTCCATTTGCCGTCGGCGGCGGCCAGGGCCGAGCCGTGGTCCTTCTCTTTGGCGCGGCGGACCGCGTATTCCAGGGACGATTCGGGGACGAAGGGCAGGGGTCTCGTGAGGCCCCTCCAGTACAGATCGAGAAGCGTTGCGAGCGAGCCTTCCGGATCCGCGGGAGCGCCGTAGAGCCGGGTCTTCCCGTCCCGGCCTACCAGGACGGACCTCCAGGCGGCGCGCCCCGCCGCGTGGCCCGCCAGGTGGGCGATCCAGGCCCGCAGCCGGTCCCGGGCCTTGATCCGGGCGGGCCTGAAGGATACGGGCCCGCCGGCGTAGACGTTTCCGATCCGGCCGGTCAGGCGAAATTCACCCAGGGAAAGATCCAGAACCAGCGGCTCCGCCGGCCCCCCCTCCGTATGGGGCTGCACGGCCGCCAGGAGTGCCGCCGCCTCGCCCCACAGGTCGTCGAACCGGCAGAGGCCGGGGGTGCCGTGAGGAAGGAGTCCGGCGGCCCGGAGGGCGTCCCGGGCGCTTCCCGGGTCCGTCCCGGTCCGGACGGCCCCGAGCAGGTATTGCAGGACGCCGTATCGTTCGAGACTCCCCAGGGCGAAGGGCTCGGCGTCCTCCAGCGGCTCCTCCTCCCGCACCAGTCGGAGCCCCAGGCGGCGGGACAGGAGAAACCGCGCCGGGTTGGAAAAGAAGGACGCCAGGGCGTCGATGTCCACGGTCCTCCATTCCGGCTCCGGCTCCGGCAGGTCCGACGGCAGGAAATCCTGCGGCGGCGTCCGCTCTCCCGCGGCGCGCAGGGCGGCTGCGCCGTTTTCCGGGGAATAGCTGGCAAAGCGCTCATCGCCCTTGAAATACAGGGGGCTGAAGGCCTGAAGGGGGTGTCGCGTCACCAGGCAGTCCCGGAGATCCCCTCCCTCCGGGCCGGCAAACCCGGATTCCACTGTGTCGAGGAGCTCGCTCACCAGGACCGACGGGGGGCGGGGGGCGTTGTCCCGGATGCCCTGGCCTGTGTAGCTGATGTAGAGCTTTTCCCTGGCCGACAGGAGGGATTCGAGGAACAGGTAGCGGTCGTCCTGCCTGCGGGAGCGGTCGCCCCGGCGGGGATTCTGCGCCATCAGGTCGAATCCCAGGGGGACCGAGACGCGCGGATAGGCGCCGTCGTTCATGCCCAGGAGGCAGAGGACCCGGAAGGGGATGCTCCGCATGGGGAGCATGGCGCAGAAGGTGATCCCGCCGGCGAGGAACCCGAAGCCGAACCCCTTTCCCCCCAGGCGCTCCCGGAGGTGATCGCGGACCACCGCCGGGCCGACGGAACCGGTGAACCCCGCCGCGGCCGCCAGGTCCGCCATCTCCGTAATCGTCCGGTAGAGCGTCTCGATCTCTCCCAGGGGATCGTCGTCCCGGGAGAGAAAGGCGTCCAGCGTCTCCGCGAGGAAGAGGGACCAGTCCGCGAGAGGACGGGGGCGGTCGAGATCCGTGGCGATGCGGAAGAGGGCGTCGGTGAAGCCGAGGAACCTCGACAGGATCTCCGCGTCCCCTCCCTCGACGCGGTCGTAGGGCACGATGCCGTGGAACGAGGCGTCGTCGTCCCGGGCCGTCAGGGCGTAGCCCAGGAGCATCCGGTCGAGGCCCGCCCGCCAGGTGTTTTCGGCGATCTCCGGCAGGCCCAGGGCGGCCCGGTGGGCGGCGTCCCTGCCCCAGCGGATGCCGGACTCGCGGATCCAGACGGCGACGCGCTCCAGGTCCTCCTCGGAGAGGCCGAAGCGGGACCGGACCGGGGCCGTCTCCAGGAGGTCGAGGACGTCCGGTGCGCTGAGGCGGCTCCCCGCCAGGTCCAGGAGGCGGAAGAAGGCCTCCGCCGCCGGGCTGTCCTGGGGAAGGCTGCGGTCGGCGATGCTGAAGGGGATGCGCCGGGGATCGTCCGGCGGCAGCGAGAACACCGCCTGGATGTAGGGCGCATACAGGCCGAGGTCCGGCGTCATGACCAGGATGTCCCTCGGCTCCAGTCCCGGGTTTTCTTCAAAGAGGACGAGCAGGCGGTCCTGGAGGACCTCCACCTCCCGCATGGGGCTGTGGCAGGAGACGATCTCGACGGAGCGGTCGCCCGGCGGGATGAGAACCCGCTCCCCGTCTTTTCCCCGCTCCCGGAGGTTCAGGATGTCCGACTGCAGCGCCGCGAGCAGCGTCCCTTCGCCCGGGTCCTCATAGGATTCGTCTTTAGGCACTTCCCGGGATTCCAGGAGGTCGAAGAAGTCCCGGCCGAGGGTCCCCAGGGAGGCCAGGAGGGGATTGCCCTCCTCCAGGTGGAGTTCCGTCCCGTTTCCGCCGGACCCGGCGATCCGGCGTCCCGGGACGATGTCGCCCCAGTACTCCCGGCAGGGGTTCATGACGAAGAGGTGGACATCCGCATGGACCGATAGCGCGGCCAGGACCTCGACGTGGAACGGCGGGAGGGCCGAGATGCCGAAGACCGAGACCCGCGGGGGCAGGCCCTCCGGCTGGAAGGCGGGATTCGCCAGGGCCCTCCGGAACGCCGCCAGCATCGCCGCCCGGTGGCTCGATCCTTTCCTCGCCGCCAGCTCCCGCCAGAGGGCGGCCTGCCAGTGGCTGTCATCCCCCTTCTCCCAGCGGAGGATCCAGTCGGGCCGGAAGAGGAGATAGAGGTCGAAGAGATCGGCGATGCGGCCTGAGAGTTGGTAGAGCCGGAGATCCCGCTCCGCCTCGCCCAGATAGCCCCGGAGATCTCCGAAGCCGGGCCGGTCGAGACAGGCCGGCAGGAGCTCCATGATCTCCCAGGCCATCACGGCCGGGTCGAAGGGGGAGCCGTCCGGTTTGCCACCGCCGGCGGCGTCTCCGAGGACCGCCCGGAAGGTCTCCTGGACGAAGTGGTTCGGAAAGGGGAAGCGAAGGTTGGCCGCCACCCCGTGGCGCTTCGCCAGCTCCAGGGAGACCCACCGCTCCATGCCCCGGCTCTGGACCAGGATCACCTCGGCCTGGAACGGGTCCGCCGGCGGGGCGTCCAGCGCCTCCGCCAGCCGGTCCGCGAGGATCTCCAGGCGGTTGCTCGCGTGCAGGGTCAGGCCGGGCATGGGAAGGTCCGTTTTGTGGGATGGGTCAGCATGGCCTGCACTCTGCCACGGCTTGGCCGCGCTTTCAAGGCCAAGTCGACGATGGATTGTCGCATAGATTTCTTTGCCATGGCAGGATCATGGATGTGCCGTCGTCATACAGGTGGAAAACAAGGACATGTTCCGCCTGAGTCTTGTGGTTGACAAACCTGTCAGAATATGAAATGTTTGTAAACCAAGAAAGATGGTGGAAGGATGATTGATCGAAGACTGAAACAGATCCGGCTGGCCCAGGGCCTTTCCCTGGATCAGCTTGTTGCAAGAATGGACGGTTTCGTGACGAAGCAAGCGCTCTCCAAGTATGAGCGAGGCAAAGCGAAGCCGACCCCGGTCGTGTTGAACAGACTGGCGTCGGCTCTCGGCGTAAAGGCGGCCCATCTGTGGGCCGAACCCTCCGTGAATTGCAGCTTCATTGCCTACCGGAAAGGCTCGGGGCTGGCAAAGCAGGAGCAGGCCAGAGTCGAGGCCGTGGTATGCCGGATGCTGGAAGAGCGCATTCGCTTGCGGGAAATCTTGCAGGAACCGGCAAGAGAGAATTTGCCTGTGCAAAACCTGCGTATGGTCCGTCTTGAAGATGCCGAGCACCTGGCAAAGGAATTGCGGCACCAATGGGGTGCCGGCTTGGAGCCCGTCGCCAATCTCACGGCGACCCTGGAAGACCATTGTGTGTATGTCATGGAGATTGAAGCCGGCGAAAAGTTCGACGGTCTGGCGGCTGTGGCCCGCGATGCCGATGACAATCCGGCCGCGGCCGCTGTCGTGTCACGGAAGTCACTGGCAGGGGAAAGGCAACGGCTGAATCTGGCTCATGAACTGGCCCATCTCGTCCTTGATGTACCCGATGCCGTCGATGAGGAAAAGGCGGCGTTCCGTTTCGCCGGTGCATTCCTGGCCCCGGATGAAACGCTGTACAGGGAGGTGGGCCGGAAACGAGCGTTTGTCCAGCTTGAGGAGCTGATTCTTCTGAAACAGCGATTCGGAATGAGCCTCCAGGCCCTGGTTTACCGGCTTCACGACCTCGAAATCATCTCGGACGCCCATTACAGGCGATGGTTCATGGACATCAACCGGCTGCACTGGAAAAAGAAAGAACCGTGTGAACTGCCGCCGGAACAGCCGCAGTGGCTGAAGAAAAGCGTGCTCCGCGCCGTAGCGGAGGGGCTGCTCACCGAAGTGGAGGGCAAGAACATGCTTGGGGAAACGGTAACCGGAAGAGAGCCTCTGTCGCTGATCGAACGACGCGCCTTCATGAAACTGCCCCTTGAGGAGCGCCGGAACATCATGGCGCATCAGGCGAGGGAGATTGCGTCGCATTACGCAAGCGAAGTGGCGAAAGAGGAACTGGAGACGGGAGACATCGTTGAATATTAGAAGAGGCGAGGTCTGGCTGGTTAATTTTGATCCGACCAAGGGAGCCGAGATCCAAAAAACCCGGCCGGCAGTGGTAGTCAGTTCCGATGCGATCGGCATTTTGCCGATAAAGCTGATTGCACCGGTTACCGAATGGAAAAACCACTACAACCGAAATCTCTGGCACGTCCGAATTGATCCCGACAGGACAAACGGTCTAATGAAGCCATCCGCTGTCGATGCCCTTCAAGTGCGCGGCGTCTCGACAGATCGATTCATCCGGAAACTCGGCCGCGTATCTGCGGCGACAATGGAGGAAATCGCGGCTGCGATTGCGGCGGTGGTGGAATATGAATAACACGTTATTTGCCGTAGGACGAACTTAAGCATGATGCCTTGTGTAAGACAGTACAGAAGAGAACTCCCTGAAAGCCGTAATTCATTAAAATATCCAAATATTGTCGTTTCAAATTGCAAATACTAAAAAATCATTTACGTCACCGGAGGTGGTTTCTATGGGAGATGCCGCATGCTGCCCGGTCCAGACGGTTAGGTCTTGGAAGGAGCTCAGGGATGTTGAAGAGAGTTATAATGAGCACAAATGGGCCTTTCGAGGACAGAATACATTTAAATTTCCATCATCAAGTCTTGAACGTCATTGCATTGAATTTGGCTTCACAGGAGATGGGATTATAGATCTGGAAGTGAAACTGATACGAGATTTTGCCCGTAGATATCATCTTTACAGTGGTTCGACGCCACCGCAGAAAGGCAACACGCTTGAATGGCTTTCACTTATGCAGCACTACGGCGTACCAACAAGATTGACGGATTTCACATATTCATTTATGAACGCGGTTTTCTTCGCCCTTGAAGAAAAAGGTAATTGTCTTTGCCCAATAGGTAATTGTACTTGCCCAAGTGTTTGGGTAATTGACCGGATAAAGTTGCTTGAAGAGGCTGATAAACTAATAAAAGCTTCAATGAACAACTTGAAGGATCCGATCAATAGCTACAACGAGAAAAGAGATAAAAAATCATTTCGCGACCTGTTTATAAATGAACAGCCGAAAAAGTTTGTGTATCCGGTCAATCCAATTCGTTTCAACGATCGATTGACAAATCAGCAAGGTGTCTTTCTAACACCTGGTGATGTGCGATGTACATTTAAAGAAAACCTGAAAGCAATTCCAAAATCCGAAACTATAATGGTGCGAGTTGCGATAAGTGACAGCAAAAGATCAGATATACTTGAAAGACTTCATAGGCTTGGAATTAACCGAGCGAGTCTGTTTCCAGGACTTGAAGGGTATGCTCGTTCGCTTCGCACGAAGTCATTGATTCTGCGTCATTTGGACAAACAAAATATTGATATGCTCAAACAGGTATAACTGAACGGCGTTGGAAGCGTTTCAACACCTTTCAGGCCGCAATGCAGAACTTCGATAATGACATGCGTTTCAATAGTAGTAGGTGAATTCAATGGGCAGGACTTTTTTTAACTCTGTCTGTTGAGTCGTTTTTATCCGTTGTCTGAGAAAACGGTCCCTCCACCCCCCCCTCAGTCCCTGGCCTTCCCCACCGGGGCGAGGTAGATGACGAACTCCTCCTCGCCGTCCACGCCCAGCAGCCGGTCCATGGCCTCCTGGTCGTAGGCGGCCACGGCGCAGGTCCCCAGCCCGGCGGCCTCGCAGGCCAGGTAGAGGTTCTGGCAGACGTGGCCCGCGTCCAGGGCGATGACCTTGTGGGCCGCCTGGCCGTAACGCCACTCCATCCGGTAGGGGATCACGGTCCAGAGGAAGGTGACCGCCGCCCGGCCGAGGCATGGTTGGCCGAGGGCCGCCGCGACGAGCTGCGCCGCCGGGTTGTCCTCCCGGGATACCGGCAGGAGCTCGTGCTCCAGGGGAAGGTAGCGGTAGATCCCGGGATCGAGCCCTGCCACGTTGAGGGCACAGAGATACGTCTCCAGGGCGTGGCGGCAGCCCGCCGAGGGAACCGTCCGGAGGGCGTGGCCTCGGTCGAGGACCTGGCGGATACCCTGGGTGGCCCAGAGCAGAAAGGACAGCGTCTCCAGGGAAACCGGCTCCGGCAGGAAGTCCCGGCGGCTCCGGCGGCGGGCGATGGCCCCCGCGAGGTCGCAGGCGGGCGTCGATTCACCGGGGCGGACGGGCGGCAGGGCGATGCGGGCGGCGTCCGGCGGCCAGGGCTTCTCGATGGGCGGCGCGGGAACGCCCCGGTTCTGGTCGGTCCGGGAGAAGTCGGTGTGCCGGCGGATCGTGTCCTTGAGGAAAAAACGGAGTTTTTCCAGGAGCGGATCGGTCATGGCGGGTCCTTTCCGGAGCCGTTTTCTGTCTGGCCCGACTGTAGGGAAAACGACGGGGGGTGTCAAGACGGCCGGTGCTGCCGGATGAATTACAGATCGGCCCGCTCCCTGCGCAGGCTCCCTCCCCGCTTGACACGAAGTGCCCGCTTCCGTATAGTAACGATACCCAAAAACATCGTATTATTGAAAAGATATGAAGGAATGACGGGAGTTTCCATGACCCTTGACATGCTCATCGTACTGGGAGTGATCGCGCTGGCCGTCGCCCTCTTTGCGTCGGAGAAGCTTCCCGTTGACCTCACGGCGATTCTCGTCATGTGCATCCTCCTTGTGACGGGGATCGTTACTCCTGCGGAGGGGCTCTCGGGTTTCAGCAACTCCGCCACGGTCACTGTCGCCGCCATGTTCATCCTCAGTGCCGCGCTGACGAAAACCGGGGTGGTGAATTTTCTCGGGAACTGGACGTCCAGGATGTTCAAATTCAACTTCTGGCTGGGCCTGATCGGGACGATGCTCGCCGTCGGCGCCATGTCGGCCTTCATCAACAACACGCCCATCGTGGCCGTGTTCATCCCGATTCTCCTGGGGCTTTCGGCGGTGAACGGTCTCAGCCCCTCCCGGCTCCTGATGCCGATCTCCTTCGCCTCCATGTTCGGCGGCGTCTGCACGCTCATCGGGACCTCAACCAACATCCTCGTCAACTCCATCGCCGTTCAGCACGGCCTGCCGGCCTTCGGCATGTTCGAGTTCAGCTCCCTGGGGCTCGTCTTCTTCGCCGCCGGCATGGTCTACATGGCTGTGATCGGCATCCGGATGCTGCCCGAAACGGCCGTCGCCGCCGACCTGACGGAAAAGTTCCAGATGCATGAGTACCTGACGGACATCGTTCTCCTTCCCGAGGCGAAGTCCGTCGGCAGGCGGGTCGGGGAATCCCCCCTGGTGCGGGAGTTGGAGATCGACATCATCGAAGTGATCCGGGGCGGCAGGCGCCTGTTGACGCCCCTGGAGGAAATTGTCCTTGAAGAGAACGACCTGCTGCGGGTCCGGTGCGACATCCGGCAGCTCCAGAAGCTGAAGGAGCGCCTGGGAATCCGGATGATCACGGACTGCCAGCTTCACGAGGGCGATTTCCAGTGCGAGGACCTGGCCCTGACGGAGGTTGTCATCGCCCCGAACTCGAGCCTGGTGGGAAAGACGGTCAAGTCGGCCCGGTTTCGCAACATCTTCCGGGCAACGGCCCTGGCCCTGCGGCATCGCGGTCAGCTCATGAACGCCGGTTTCTCCGAGACCCGCCTCCGGGCCGGTGATGCCATCCTGGTGGAGGCGCGGAGGGAGAATGTCGAGGCGATCCGGAGCGACCGGAATTTTGTCGTCGTCTCGGAGATCGAGACGCCCCAGTACCGAAAAGACAAAATCCTTCCCGCCCTGGCGATCATCGCCGCAGTAATCTTGACGGCGAGCCTGGGCGTCCTGCCCATCATGATCGGGGCGATCATCGGAGCCATCCTCCTCGTCGGGGCCGGATGCCTTTCCCTGGAGGAGGCCTATGAGGCCATCGAGTGGAAGGTGATCTTTCTGCTCGGAGGGATCATCTCTCTGGGGGTCGCCCTGGAGAAGACGGGGGCGGCCATGTACCTGTCCGGCCGGATGATCGATCTCCTCGCCGGTCTGGGTCCGGTGGCCATCGTCTGTGCCCTGTATTTTCTCACCTCGCTTCTAACGGAGGCGATGTCGAACAATGCCACGGCGGTTCTCCTGGCGCCGATCGCCATCGCCGCGGCGGGCGCCATGGGAGTCAGCCCCAAGCCCTTCCTGATGGCCGTCACCTTTGCCGCCTCCGCCAGTTTCATGACCCCTGTGGGCTACCAGACGAACACGATGATCTACGGCGCGGGCCAGTACCGGTTCGCCGATTTCCTGAAGGTGGGGACGCCGCTGAACCTGATCTTCTGGATCCTGGCGACGATCTTCATCCCCGTTTTCTTTCCCTTTCAGGAGGGGCCATGAACACGATCTCCGACATCGCGAACCGCATCGTCGAGCATCTGAGCGTTCCCCTGTTCTCCCTGGGCGGGTCCACGTTCACCCTCTGGATGCTCGTCTACCTGGTCTTCTTTTCCGTCCTCCTCGTCTTCGCGGCGTCCAGGATCAACCGGATCGTCGCGTACCGGATCCTGGCGAACAGCCGGATCGACCTGGGCGTCCGGATCGCCATCGGGTCCATCGTGAAGTACGCCCTCCTGACGATCGGCTTCGTCATCATCCTGCAGACAGCGGGGATCGACCTGAGCAGCATCACCATCCTGTTCGGGGCCCTCGGCGTCGGCATCGGCTTCGGCCTGCAGAACATCACGAACAACTTCGTCAGCGGGCTCATCATCCTGTTCGAGCGGCCCATCAAGGTGGGCGACCGGATCGAGGTGTCCGGCATCGCCGGGGACGTTGTGGACATCTCCATGAGGGCCACCACCATCGTCACGAACGACAACATCTCCATCATCGTCCCGAACTCCGAGTTCATCTCCTCGACGGTCATCAACTGGAGCCACACGGACCGCAACGTCCGCTTCAACTTTCCCGTCGGAGTGTCCTACCGGGAGGATCCCCTGAAGATCCGGGAACTCCTGCTGAACATCGCCCTCGACCATCCCGGAGTCCTGAAAGAGCCCAAGCCGGACGTGCTGTTCACCGAGTACGGCGACAGCGCGCTCATGTTCAACCTGCGGGTCTGGACGAGCGAATTCGTCAACCGTCCCGGGGTCCTGAAGAGCCAACTGTACTATGAGATCTCCCGGCGGTTCCGGGAGGCGGGTGTGGAAATTCCGTTTCCCCAGCGGGACATCCACATCAAGGAGCTGCCAAAGGGGTGAGGAGTCGAAAATGATTCGGAAAATCATGCATTCCCTGAAACTGGACAGCGACATCGAGGATTGCGAGGTCATTCACGCAACCATCGAACGGGACGTCATCTTCAAGGGAACCAATCTCTGGATTCTGGCCTTCGCCATCATCGTGGCCTCCGTCGGGCTGAACATGAACTCCACGGCCGTCATCATCGGCGCCATGCTCATCTCACCGCTCATGGGGCCGATCAACGGCATGGGTTACAGCCTTGCCACGTATAACTTTCCGCTGTTTCGGAGGGCCGTAAAAAATTTCTCCTTCGCCGTCTTCGCCAGCCTCGCCGCCTCCACCCTCTACTTCGCCATCAGCCCGGTCTCCGCGGCCCATTCGGAGCTGCTGGCGAGAACCAGCCCGACCATCTACGACGTCCTCATCGCGCTGTTCGGCGGCCTGGCCGGCATCGTGGCCATCAGCAGCAAGTCCAAGGGAAACGTCATTCCCGGCGTAGCCATCGCCACGGCGCTGATGCCGCCCCTGTGCACGGCAGGGTATGGTCTGGCAACGGGCCAGCTGACCTTCTTCTTCGGGGCCCTGTACCTCTTCACGATCAACACGGTCTTCATCGCCCTGTCCTCCGTCGCCGTTTCCCAGGTGCTGAACTTTCCCATCCGTACCCTCGTGGAGCAGTCGCAGAAAAACAGGGTCAACCGGATCATCACCTACGTGATCCTCGTCACGACCATCCCCAGCATCTACTTCGGGTACGGCCTGGTCCAGAAGGAGGCCTTCATGGAGCGGGCCTCGAAGTTCACCCGGAACGTGACCATCGTGGAGGGGACCTACCTGCTGAAGGACGAGGTCAATCCGGGCGACCGGACGATCACCCTGATCTACGGAGGAAGCACCCTGACGGAGGCGCAGAAGCGAGCCATCACGGAGCGGGCGAAGGATTTCGCGCTGGACGAGACGAAGCTGGTTTTCCGGCAGGGCTTTTCCATCGACGATGCGGAGAGGCGGGAAACGCAGGTGGACAGCCTGAAGGCGGAAATCAACCGCCTGAAGGCGATGCTGGGGGAGGAGGAAAAGCGGCGGGCGGAGGCAGGCCGGCGGGCGGCACAGGGGAGGCAGCTCCTGGCGGAGATCAAGCCGCTCTACCCGCAGGTCCTGGCCTGCACGTACTCGGAGGCGAACACGTTTCGCCACGGCGCCGAAGCGCCGGAAAAGCAGGATGTTATCGTTTTTAAAATCAGAAAGGGTTCGCTCAAAAAAGCGGATCGGAAGAAAATCCAAAACTGGCTCGCGTCGCGCCTGGAAAAGAAGGCGATCAAGGTGTTCTTCGAGACCTGATCCGGCTGGTACCGCCGGTATTGTCCCGCGTTCCCGATATGGGGCGGGAGGATGGAACATCCATCCGGAAGAGGAGGAAGCCATGGAATCCCATCGCAGCGTCACGAACGTGCCATTCGATGAAATCCGGATCGGTGCATCCGAGGAATGGACGATCGTGCTGAACCGGACGCAGCTCGATCTGATGGCCCTCGTCTCCGGGGACGTGGATTCCTTTCATCTGTCCGCGGAGGCAGGCGGCGGGGATCCAGACCGGACCGAGACAACGGAAGCCGCCGGCTCCGAGGCCCTGTTGTCCGATCTGATCGGAACGCGCCTTCCCGGCCCCGGGACGAAGATCCTGAGCCGGGACATGCGATACGCCGGCGACGTCCGGGTGGGGGATTCGCTCACGGCCCGGGTCACCGTGACGGCGAAGGACGACACGGGCCGCCGCGTCGTTCTTGACTGCCGGGTCGTCAACCAGGAGGGCCGGGAGCTGGTTGCCGGCACAACGGTCGTGGAGGCCCCGGAGAAAAAGCTTGCCTACAGCGAAGTCGCGCCGGCCCACCTGGAGCTCAGGCGGCGGGACGTCTTCGTGAACCTTTTCCGGGCCTGCAGGGTCTGCGGTCCCGTCACGTGCGCCGTTGCGCATCCATGCGACCGCGACTCCCTCGCGGGAGCGCTCCTGGCGGCCGAGCGGGGAATCATCATCCCGGTTCTGGTCGGTCCCGAGGAGAAAATCCGCCACGCCGCCGAGGAGGCGGGGATCGACCTGGGAGACCATCGGATCGTCGCGGTTCCCCACAGCCACGCGGCGGCGGCAAAGGCCGTCGAGATGGCGCGCCGGGGCGAGGTGGAGTCGATCATGAAGGGGAGCCTCCACACCGACGAGCTGTTGGGGGCCGTCGTCCCTTCCGCCTCGGGGCTCCGGACCGAACGGCGGATCAGCCACGCCTTTGTCCTGGACGTTCCCGCCTACCCCAAAATGCTCATGATGACCGACGCGGCGGTCAACCTCTTTCCCGGCCTCGATGACAAGAGGGACATCATCCAGAACGCCATCGACCTGGCTGTGGCGCTGAGGATCTCAACGCCACGGGTGGGCATCCTCTCCGCCGTGGAGACGGTCACCTCCCGGATCCCCTCCACGCTGGACGCGGCGGCCCTGTGCAAGATGGCGGACCGGGGCCAGATCCAGGGCGGCATCCTCGACGGACCGCTGGCTTACGACAATGCCATCAGCGCACGGGCCGCGAAGACCAAGGGAATCGAATCCCCCGTCAGCGGCGAGGCGGACATCCTCCTGGCACCGGACATCGAGTCGGCCAACATGCTCCTGAAGCAGCTCACCTACCTGGCGGGAGCGGAGGGTGCCGGGATCGTGCTGGGCACCCGGATCCCGATCATCCTCACCAGCCGGGCCGATACGGTGCGGACGCGGCTGGCCTCGGCGGCACTCATGGCCATTGTCGCCCGGACGGCCCGGGCCGGCCGCTCTCCGGTGAAATGAGGGAAGACGGCCGTCAGCGGGATCACCGAAGGGAACGACCATGAAATTTCTTCCATCCGTCCTCAGCTCCTTTCTCGACAGCGAGAGCACCCGGCAGAACACCCGGATGCTCCTGCGCTACTGCCTTGTCCTGTTCACCATGGTCACCGTCTACAGCGTGATCTTCCATCTGATCATGGCGGCGGAGGGACAGGACCATTCCTGGATCACCGGGTTCTACTGGACCCTGGTCGTCATGAGCACCCTCGGGTTCGGCGACATCACCTTCCAGTCGGACCTGGGGCGCCTCTTCTCCATCCTGGTCCTCTTTTCCGGGGTGATCTTTCTCCTGGTCCTGCTTCCCTTCACGTTCATCAAGTTCTTCTTCGCGCCCTGGATCGAGGCGGAGACCCGCAAGCGGTACGCCCGCGAGCTGCCGCCGGAAACGAAGGGCCACGTCATCATCACGTCCTACGATGCGGTCACCACGGCGCTGATCGAGAAGCTGAAAACCTACAAGAGGGAATATGTCGTGGTCGTCGATGAGTACGAAAAGTCCAAGGACCTGTACGACGCGGGCGTGCGGATCGCCATCGGCCACATCGACGACCCGGAGACATACCGGAAGATGCGGGCCGACCGGGCCGCTCTCATTGTCGCCACCAACCGCGACGAGGTGAATACCAACATCGCCTTCACCGTCCGGGAACTGACCGAGACGGTTCCCATCATTGCCACGGCCGATTCCCCCCATTCCGTGGACATCCTGTCTCTTGCGGGGTGTTCACGGGTTCTCGAACTGACGGAGATTCTGGGACGATCCCTGGCGGGGTGGACCCTGGGTGGCGACTTCCGGTCCAACATCCTGGGGCGCTTTGACAACCTCCTGATCGCCGAGGCCCCCGCCATCAGCACTCCTCTGGTGGGAAAGACCCTGGCCGAGAGCCGGCTTCGGGAGCAGATCGGAGTGGCTGTCGTCGCCATCTGGGAGCGGGGCCGTTTCGAAGTGCCCGGGCCGGATACGGTGATCCAGCGCTCCACGGCCCTGGTGTTTGCCGGCACGGAGGAACAGATCGCCCGCTACGACGAGGTGTATTCCTTCTATCAACTGAGCCGCCATGCCGGAGACCCGGTGATCATCATCGGCGGCGGGCGCGTCGGCAAAGCCATCGGCGAGCAGTTCAAGCAGCGGGGCGTGGACTTTCTCATCATCGAAAAGAACCCCCGGCGAACCGAGGAAGACACCCTTTACGTCACCGGAGACGCCGCGGACATCGGCACGCTGAAAAAGGCCTGGATCGAGAAGGCTCCAGCCGCCCTGATCACCACGCACGACGATGCGACGAACATCTACCTGGCAAAGTACCTCCGGAGCCTGCGTCCGGACATGCAGATCATCTGCCGGGCCAATGCGGACAGGAACGTCTCGACCCTGCACCGCGCGGGTGCGGATTTCGTCTTGTCCTATGCCTCCCTGGGAGCCGACGCCATCTTCCATTACCTGGAAAACGAAGACATGTTCCTCCTCGCGGAGGGACTCAACATTTTCCGTCTACCCACGCCCTCCTCCCTTGTGGGGAAGACACTCGCCCAGGCCCGGGTACGCCCGCAAACGGGGTGTACCGTTGTCGGTATCCGGAAAGAAAGCGGCGACGTGACCATCAATCCGGATCCGTTCCTGCCCGTGGAGGAACACTCCGAGCTGATTCTGATCGGTACGCCGGATGCGGAGCTGATGTTCTCCCGCACGTTTCTCTGAGGATCCTGAAAGCCGGTTGAAAACATTCGCTCTTTCGGGTACCTTCTGTACACCCGTTTCGGCGGGGGGGAGAAACAACCATGGAACAGCTGTACCTGTCGGAAACGAACCGGAAACTCGGTGGCGTCTGCGGCGGCATCGGGGAGTACACCGGACGGGATCCCACGGTGATCCGGGTTCTTTTCATCCTGGTGACCCTGTTCTCGTTCGGCTTCGGGATCCTGGCCTATCTGGCCATGTGGCTCATCATTCCGAAGCGGTCCGGGGCTGGACTCTAAAATGGATCATGACGGGACCGGACGCGAGTCGGCAGGGACGGGCCGATTCCGTTGGACCTTGCAACGGGGAGGTGCGACATGAGGAGAATCGAGAGGTTGGCCGCCATCTTGAGTGTCCTGGTGCTTCTGTGCGGCTGCGCCGCGTTTGCCGGGAAGGCAGGCCGGATCACGCCGGATCTGGAGGCGCTCCGCATGTTCGAAGCGGACTCCTGCCGCGCCGATTATGCCTGGTATGCAAGCGGGTCTCACGCCTATCCGAATGCGATCATCGGGATTCGGAAGGACCTGAAGCTCGTGGACGACACGCTGTGGCGGAAGCTGGACATGAGTCCCAGGACCTGCAGGGATCTGGTTGATGGTGTCCAGCGCAGGGCCCGGGATGTGGGCCAGGTGCCTTACGGATTCTCTATCCTCAACGACCGGGGAGAGCGGATCGGGATCTGGTATTCCATCACGACGGCCCGGACGGGGGCCCGCATGCTGGACGACAGGACCGTGCTCCTGTACACGCCCGACATCGACACCTACGACCGATACGAAAAGGACCGCGGGGACTGAACCCGCTGCGAATCCGGACGATCCGGCGGAAAGGAGGGAGGGAGGAGATGAAAGAGAGCCTGAACGCCCTGGAGGTGGCCCTGAACAACGAGCTTCAGGAACACCGGTTCTACATGGAGCATGCCCGGAAGACGGCCAATCCTGTGGGGAGGGCGATGTTCGAACAGATCGCCGTGGAGGAGATGGAGCACTACGCACGGCTCCGGGAGCTGCACGGGAAATGGTCGAGAGAGGAAAAATGGCCCGAGACGGTTCCCCTGAAGGTGAAGTCCACGGTGGTGAAGGACGTCCTGGCAAAGATAATCCGTGAGGCCGGCCGGGGGCCCGCCGGCGACAAGAACGACCTGGAGGCGCTGGAGACGGCGATCGAATTCGAGGCCAACGGTGCGCTCTACTACGCCCGGCTCCGGGACCAGGTCACGGATCCCCGTGAGAAGGCCTTCTTCAACCTCCTGGCCGACATCGAGCACGAACACTTCGTCTCGCTGAAAGACACGCAGGAATACCTGGCCGATCCGGCCGGCTGGTTCCGCACGAGGGAGAAGGGCGGTCTCGATGGGGGATGAGCGGGAAGGAAGGTCCGGCGGTTCGAATGGCCGGTTTCGTTACTTCCGGGTTCCCTTCATCTCCGCCAGCAGTTCGCAGGCTCGCCGGTGTTGCAGGGCGCAGGCGCTCTCCAGGTTGTGCCTTGCCTGGTCGAAGCGGCCCGATTTGCGGCAGGCCAGGGCACGGTTGTAGAAGGCTTCGCTGTAGTCCGGCTTCAGCCGGATCGCCGCATCGTAATCGGAGATGGCCAGATCGGCCCGCTGAATCGCCTCATAGGTGATGCCCCGTCCGTTGTAGGCCTCCGCAAAGCTCGGATCCAGCTCGATGGCGCGGCTGTAGTTTGCCACCGCGATCTCCAGCATCCCCTTCGCCACGTATTCGTTGGCCTTGTTGAAGGATTTCCGGGCCTCCAGCCGATCGCCGGGAATCGCTGGGGTCGCCTGCCATTCGGCGGTACGCACCGGTGCCGTGCCGGAGTCGGAGCGTGTCGGTTCAGCCGACGGGGCCGGGGCTGCCGGCTGGCGCGGATCGTTTTCCCCCGCGGCGGGCTCCTCCTTCATGTCCCCCCAGGTGATGCCGCCCGTCCCGGCCGGCTCCATCCTTTCCGGCTTTGCCTCGACGATCGCCGGTCGAGCGGGTGCCGGGGTTGATGCAGTCCGCGAGGTGTTCGCGGGAGGTTCCGTCATTCTGGGAAGGTCCCTGGATACGGGCTTCGAGCGGCAGGAATCGTCGCGGCATGGTTCCGCAGGGGACGTTCCGGCCTGTGCAGGTGTCACGGGTGGGGCTGCCGGTCCCGCGGCCGCGGGCTTTCGTGCCGATTCAACCGTCCGGGAGTGTTCGATCGGCTCCATTCTGGTCTTTTCAGGAAAGATGATCTTTCCGTTTGACGGAGCCGCCGGCTCCGGGGTTGGGGCGGTCCGCTCCGGGATCCGGACGGTCTTCGCGGCCGGCGGAGGAGGCGCAGGATTCGCCTCGGCCGGCCCCGTCCGCTCGATGGCGGCATACCGGGTGAGTCCCTGTGCCTTCAGGCGGCTCGCCTGCCTGCCGGTTTCCGCCTCGCTGGTGTACGGTCCCACGTACACCCTCCACCAGGTTCCCTTCCGGGGCAGGATGACTTTCCGGTAATAGGTCGGCCAGCCCTTCGCGGCGAGTTGCCGCACATGCTTGATCGCGTTGATCTCCTCCTGGAATGACGAGATGTGGATGCTGTAGGGCCTGTCCGATGACGAGGCGGCCTCTGCGGTCCACATGCCTGCGACAGAAGCGGCAAGGACCAGCATGGCTGCACATATCCAGGGGCCGGCGGTTTTCAGGAATCCGCCGTATGGGACGGGATTGGTGTTCGATCGTTCCATGAATGATTCCTCCTGACCGCGGCTGCGATTCTTCGCTCCTATATCACAACCCGGCTGTTTCTTCACGGGTTTCGCGGGCTTTCTGCCGCTGCTCCATTTGTCGGAGGGGCCGCGTCCAGCGCCTCGATCCGCTGGCCCAGGTCGCCCCAGCGTTCATACAGATCCTCCAGTTCGGTCCGGATCTGCCTCAATTCGCCATGGAGAAGCCTCACCCGGTCTCCGTTCCGAAGGACATGGGGGTCGCACAGCATCTCCTCCCGGGCCGCCCTGTCGGCCTCCAGGGCTCCGATCCGCCCTTCCACCTCCGAGAACTCCCTCTTCAGGGCGGTCCGGGTGCGGGACAGGCGATTCCGCTCTTCTGCGGCGAGACGGCGCACTTCCTTTTGCGGCAGCTCGCGGACTCCCTCCGCAGCCGGTCTCGTGCCTTGCGCGTCCCCGGCCCGTTCCATCTCCCGCTTCTCTATGAAGTAGGAATAGTTCCCGGCGTATTCACGGAGTTGCCCGTCCCGGATTTCCAGGACCCGGTTCACCATCCGGTCGAGGAAGTAGCGGTCGTGGGAGACGATGACGACCGACCCGGTGTACTGGAGGAGGGCGTCCTGGAAAAGGTCTTTGGTCTTGAGGTCCAGGTGGTTCGTCGGCTCATCGAGAATGAGGAGGTTCGTGTCCTCAAGGATCAGTTTCAGGAGGGCCAGGCGGGACTTCTCGCCGCCCGAGAGCACCCGGACGGGCTTGTGGATGTCGTCCCCGGAAAAGAGGAACGCCCCCAGGAGATTGCGCCGCTCCTGGTCGGTGGCGCGGCTCCCGGCGTCGCAGACCTCCTCCCAGGCCGTCCGACCGTAGTCCAGGTTTTCCGCGCTTTCCTGGGAAAAGAATCCGATCCGGACATTCAGGCCGAGCTCGACCGTTCCCGCGGTCGGGTCCTCGTCTCCGCTCAGGATCCTCGTCAGGGTGGATTTCCCGGAGCCGTTGACGCCGACCAGGGCCACCCGGTCACCCCGGCTGACAGAGAAATGGAGATCCCGGAAAACTTCCAGCGTGCCGTAGGATTTGGCGAGATCGCGAACGGTCAGGACCTCCCGTCCGCTCCGGGGTGCATCGGGGAAGCGGATCGTCACGGTCCTTGCTTCCGAGAGGTCCTCGAAGACCTCCAGGCGCTCCAGCCTCTTGATGCGGCTCTGAACCTGCCTGGCCTTGGTGGCCTTGTAGCGGAAGCGCTCGACAAAATCCAGGGTCCGCCGAATCTCGCCATCCCGGCGCAGCCGCTCCTGTTCCAGGGCCTCCCTCCGGCGCTCCCGCTCGGCCAGGTAGGCGGTGTAACTGCCCTTGAAGACGGAAACCTTTCCGCCCGCCAGTTCGGCGATCTGGCCGACCATCCGGTCCAGGAACGTCCGGTCGTGGGAGACGGTGATCAGTGTGCCCGCGTAGTTTCCGAGATAACCCTCGAGCCACTCCATGCTTTCCGTGTCCAGGTGGTTTGTGGGTTCGTCCAGGAGCATGACGGACGGGTCGGAGAGGAGAATGACCGACAGGAGGATCCGCATCTTCCAGCCGCCGGAGAAGTCGGAGCACGCCTTGCCGAAATCTCCCTCGCGGAAACCGAGGCCGCGGAGAACCTGCCGGGTCCTGGCTTCGAAGCTGTAACCGCTCCGGTTGCGGAAGACCGTCAGCAGGTTTTCGTAACGCTCCAGGAGGGCCGCGGACGGGGTCGTTTCCCGGGAGATTTCCTCTTCGCAGCGGCGAATGTCCCGTTCGAGGTCCCCCATGCCCGTGCGGTCCTTGATGAAATCCATCAGGGGTGCCGCTTCGAGCTCCACCAGGTCCTGTGGGAGATAGCCGACGGCGCGGTCCCGGCGGCCCGCGATCTCAATGGAGCCCCCGTCCAGCTCCACCTGGCCCAGGATGGCCCGGAGCAGCGTCGTTTTGCCGGTTCCGTTGTCCCCCACGAGCCCGATCCGGCTCCGTTCGGTGATGGCCCAGTCAATGCCTCCGAAGAGGACCCTGGCTCCGAAGGAGAGGCTGACGTCGCGGAGAAAAATCAAAGGGAAGCCCGCCTTACTTGGTTTCCCGCATCTGGGCGAGCAGGTCCTCGAGGGAGGAGCTCTCCTCGATGGTCAGGTGGTAGTCTCCCGAATCTCCTTCCATCGCATTAGCAGCATCCTCCGGCCGTACCGCGGGGAAGTGAATCACCCTCTCGTCACCGCCGGCTGTAGGAACCGCCGTAACGGGTCTGGGGACGGCTTTTGAATAGAGAAGAGAAGGTGTGTAATCCGGGTACTCCGGGGGCAGCTCGGAGGGACGAAAAACCGCCGAGGGTGGCACGAACTGGTTCCGGTAATTCAGGTAGTCCGTCATATACGCTTCGCTGGTGAACATCCCTTCTCCCTTGGCCGTCTGCATGGCACTCTCGATCTGGGAGATCTTGTTGTCCCGGATGAGGGACCGGACCGCCTGGTTGTTCCTCATGATCGTCATCAGGGGGACCTGAAAGCCGGTGCGATCCAGCAACTGCAGTTGCTGAACAGCGATCAGAATCAGGCTTGTCGAGAGCTGGTTGCGGACCTCCGTCTGGGCTTCAAGAGGAAAGGCGTTGCAGATCCTGAAGATGGCTTCTTCGGGACTGGAGGAGTGCAGCGAGGCGATGACCAGGTGCCCCGACTCGGCCGCGTCCAGGGTCAGGCGCATGACCTGACGCTCCCGGAGTTCGCCGACGACGATGACGTCCGGGTCCTCCCGGAGAACGTCCAGTAGACCCTGCTCGAAGGAGATCATGTGGGTCCCCAGCTCCCGCTGCTCCACGAAGGCGCGCTTGGAGATGAAGCGATATTCGATGGGGTCCTCCAGGGTGATGACGTGGGCGGATCGGGTTTCATTGATCTCCTCCACCATGGCCGCGATCGTCGTGGACTTGCCGCATCCGGTGGGACCGCAGACCAGGATCAGCCCCGCCTGATTCTGGCAGTACTGCTGGATGGAGGGGTGGATGTTCAGGTTGTTCAGCCGCGGCACTGTTCCAGGCAGCAGGCGGATGGCGAGGCTGAAGCCCCGAAGGGTCACGAAGGCGTTGATTCGCAGGCGCGTGTTGCTGACGGTCCGGGCAAAGTCGACGGACAGGCGCGCCCGGAGCCGGTTGAGGTGGTCCCCCTGTACCAGCCAGGCGACAAGGGCGTCCACGGCTTCGTGCGTCCAGCGGAAACGACGGTCGAACTGGATGGAGCCGTTCTTTCGGAAAACCAGGGGGGAACTGCCGGCGATGTGGATATCCGAATATCCCTCCCGGATGGCCATGGTAATCAAATCCTGAAACTGTTTCTCCAATGTCGCAAGATTTCCCGTGTCGTTCATATTCAAGCTCCTATGTAGGCCCGCTTGACGTCTTCGTTGTGGAGAAGGCTGTCCGCCGTTCCTTCCAGCGTGATCCGGCCGTTTTCCATGACGTAACCCCGGTGGGCCACCCGCAGGGCCATGTGGGCGTTCTGTTCCACCAGGAAGATGGGCGTTCCGTTTTCCCGGTTGATTTTCCGGATGATTTCAAAAATCAGCTTCACATACATCGGCGCGAGTCCCAGGGACGGCTCGTCCATCAGGAGCAGGCGCGGCCTTGCCATGAGAGCCCTTGAGATGGCCAGCATCTGCTGCTCCCCGCCGCTCAGGGTTCCGCCGGGCTGGTGGCGGCGCTGGGCGAGAATCGGGAACAGGTCGAAGACATACGCCAGGTCCTTCTGGATGCCCTCCCGATCCTTTCGCAGGAAGGCGCCCATGTCCAGGTTTTCCGTAACCGTCAGGTTCGGAAAGATCCTCCGTCCCTCGGGCACCTGAGAGAGTCCCATGGCGACGATGGCGTCCGGGCTCAGCTGCGAGAGGGGCCGGTTCATGAACAGGATCTCCCCCGAGCGCGGGGGGACGATTCCCGAGATGGACATCAGGGTTGTTGTCTTCCCCGCCCCGTTGGCCCCGATGAGCGTGATGATCTCCCCTTCCCGGAGGATCATGCTCACGTCCTTCAGGGCCTGAATGTTGCCATAATACGTCTGGACGTTTCTCAATTCCAGCATGAATTCAACCAGCCGATCCGTATAGCAGGGGAATGCTATAAAACCAATTGCAGATCCCGTCAAGCATCGAACTCTTCCCCGAGGTACGCCTTGATTACGACCGGATTCTCCCATATTTCCGCCGCGGTTCCCTCGGCGATTTTCTTTCCGTAGTCCAGGACGAAGATCCGGTTGGAGATGCTCATGACCATCCTCATGTCGTGCTCGATCATGAGGATGGCGATCTTCTCCTCATTCCGGATCTTCAGGATCAGCTCCTCCAGGTCCGCCGTCTCCCGGGGATTCATGCCCGCCGCCGGCTCGTCCAGGAGCAGGAGGAAGGGCTCCGTTGCCAGGGCGCGGGCGATCTCGAGGCGCCGCTGGTCCCCGTAAGGGAGGTTGCGGGCCATGGTGTTGGCCGCGTCGGCCAGGCCGATCCGTTCGAGGATGTCATAGCTTCGAGTTACAATGGCCTTTTCCTCGTTTCGGGTGGTCCGGTCCCGGAACACGGCGCCCAGGACTCCCGCCTTCGTCCGGCAGTGGCGCCCCACCATGACGTTTTCCAGGACGGTCATGTCCGGGAACAGGCGGATGTTCTGGAACGTCCGCGCCAGCCCGCGGGCCGTCACCTTGTGGACCGGCAGGCCGTTGATCCGCTTCCGCTTCCGTCCCGGCGGGGAGATGAAAACGTCTCCCTCGCTGGGCGGGTAGATTCCGGTGATGCAGTTGAAGAAGGTTGTCTTGCCGGCGCCGTTGGGGCCGATCAGGGCGCAGACTTCTCCGGGGTGGACCTGCAGGTCCACCCGGTTTAGAGCCGTGATGCCCCCGAAATTCATGGTCAGGTTCTTGGTTTCCAGGATCGCTTCCATGGTCCTCTCACGCCGGCGTGCCGGGCTCGCCGTTCTGTTTCCGGTCGAAATGGTACTCGTAGGTCCGGCGGATGTTCGTGATGATCCCCTGGGGGCGGAAGATCATCATCACCACCATGATCGTTCCGAAGAGGAGCATCCTATAGTCGCTGAAGGCCCGCAGGTATTCCGGCATCAGGATCAGAAGAAAGGAGGCCAGGAACACCCCCAGGGTGGAGCCCATTCCGCCCAGCACCACGATGGAGAGGATCATGGCCGATTCCAGGAACGTGAAACTCGCCGGATTCACGAAGGTCGTCTTGGCGGCGAAGACGACCCCCATCATGCCCGCCCAGGTGGAGCCGAGGGCGAAGGCCGTCATCTTCGCCATGGTCTTGTTGACCCCCATGGCCTGGCAGGCGACCTCGTCTTCCCGGAGGGCAAGCCAGGACCGGCCGATCCGGGAGTTCTGGAGCCGATTTGTGACGAAAATGGTAAACAGGACGAATCCGATCATGAGGAAATACAGGTAAATCGTGGATTCTTCCAGGTTCATCTCCACGCCGAAAAATCCCGGGCGGGGGATCTCCGAGATGCCGCTGGGGCCGGAGGAAAAGTCGCTCCAGTTCTCCAGGACGAGGCGGGTGATCTCGCCGAATCCCAGGGTCACGATGGCCAGGTAGTCGCCGCGGAGGCGCAGGACCGGGAAACCCAGCAGCAGGCCGAAGATCGTGGCCATCAGGGCGCCCAGGGGCAGGGCCGCCCAGAAGCCGATTCCGAAATGCTGGTAGAGCAGGGCGTAGGTGTAGGCGCCCACGGCGTAGAAGGCGGCATAGCCGAGGTGCAGGAGCCCCGCCTGACCGACGACGATGTTGAGGCCCAGCCCAAGGACGACGTACATCAGGGCCGTCGTCATGATGTTCACCTGGTAGGTGGAGGAGAGGAACGGGAAAGCCAGGGCCGCGACGGCCGCGGCGATCATCGCGCCCCGGGAGAACCGGGCGTCCCGGACAATCCGGAGCAGGACTCCCTTCGGATCCGTTTCCTCCCCGCCGCTGTTCCGCCCGCCCGCCTGGGTCCTGCCGAGGAAGTAGCGCCAGACGAACGACAGGGCGAAGCTCCCGATTCCGATGTAGAGCATGTTCTGCCAGCGCCAGATGATGGTTTTTTCAATGGTGTTCACCTGGATGACCAGGATAGGGAAGGTGAGGAACATGAACCAGAGGGCGATGACGAGGGATTCCCGGAGGCCGGCGAGCCGCTTCATGAATCCCTCCTATACCTTCTGCGTCGTGGACCGGCCCAGCAGGCCCGAGGGGCGGAAGATGAGGATCAGGACCAGGAGCGCAAAGGCAAAGACGTCTTCGTAGTCGCTGGAGACGTATCCCGTGGCGAAGCTTTCGGTCCATCCCAGGACAAGGGAGCCGAGAACCGCGCCGGGGATGCTGCCGATCCCGCCGAGGACCGCGGCGGTGAAGGCTTTGATGCCGGCGATGAAGCCGATGTAGAAGTTGATCCGGCCGATGTGGGACGCGATGAGGATGCCGCCGATGGCGGCCAGGGAGGAGCCGATGATGAAGGTCATCGAGATGACGCGGTTCACGTTCACCCCCACGAGCATCGCCATGTTCCGGTCCTGGGCGGTGGCCCGCATGGCCTTGCCGATCCTCGTGAACTTGATGAGAACGGTCAGCAGGATCATGACGACCGTCGTGGTGGCGACAATGACGAACTCCGTCGAGCCCATGACGTGACCGAACGATTCCATGAACGGCACTTCCGGCAGCAGGTTCGGGAAGGGGAGGAAGTCGGAGGTCTGGGCCAGCATGACGTAATTCTGGAGAAAGATGGACATCCCGATGGCGCTGATCAGGGGTGAGAGACGGGAGGCGCCGCGAAGGGGCTTGTAGGCGATCTTTTCCACCGTGAAGCCGTGGCAGGCCGAATACAGGACCGCCACGAGAAACGCCAGGATCAGCACGGAGATTCCGCTCATGCCGCTCATGGTCAGGACGGTGGCCGTGATGAGGGCCGTGAACGCCCCGATCATGTAGATCTCGCCGTGGGCGAAGTTGATCAGCTCGATGATGCCGTAGACCATCGTATAGCCCAGGGCGATCAGCGCGTAAATGCTTCCCCGGGTCAATCCTCCTATAAACAGTTCCAGAAAATAATCCATGATTCCTTCGGAAATAAGGGCCTTCCGGCGCACCCGGCCGGAAGGCCCATGTTTACGGTTCCCCGCCGGTGGCGGAGAACCCCTTCGGATCGTTTATTTGACTTCCACGTACGTCCCGTTTTTCACTTCGTACATGGCAAAGCCGACACCGATGGCGTCTCCCCGGTTGTCAAACCGGATCTTGCCCACGGGGGTGTTCACGTAGTTCGTCCGGAGGGCTTTCACGAGGGCGTTGTACTCCGTGGATTTCGCTTTTTCGATCGCGTTCACAACCGCCAGGGCGGCGGCGTACCCTTCCAGGAAGAAGGCGCCCGGATCGGTGTTGTAGGCCTTCTTGTGGGCGGCGGTGGCGGCGATGGCCAGGGGGTTTTTCTTCGTGTCCTTCGGCCCGGAGGCGTAGACGCCCTCGGCGTACCGGCCGGCGACCTTGATGAACGTGTCGTCCTTCACGCCGTCGTCGGAGATGAACAGGGTCTTCATGTTCTTTTTCCGCATCTGGGCGACGATGGACGACGCCTCGGGATGATATCCTCCGTAAATCACCGCTTCCGCTCCGGACTGGCGGATCTTGTTGACCACGGCCGAGTAATCCACCGCCCCGGGTGTGACTCCCTCGAAGAGAACCACTTTGGCCCTTTTCCCTTCCTGGATGAATTTCCTGGCAAACTCGGCGAAGCCCTTCCCGTAGTCCCCCTTGTCATGGAGAACGGCAATCCTGGTCACCTTCAGTCTGTTCACGGCGAACTCGACACCCAGCTTTGCCTGGGCGTCATCGGAGGCGATGGTGCGGAAAAAATTGGGGTATCTCCCGCTCTGGGTCAGCTCCGGGTTGGTCGCCGAGGGGGAGACGGTGACCAGCCTGGCGTCCTTGTAGATCCCCAGGGCCGTCTTGGTCGCCCCACTGCAGATATGGCCGATGATCACGTCAGCCTTTTTTGAGACCAGTTTCGTGGCCGTGTTGGTCGCTACTTCGGGCTTGCAGACATCGTCCTCGACGAGGAGCTCGATCTTTCGGCCCAGAACGCCGCCCCTGGCGTTGGCGTCCTTGACCACGAGCTCGACGGCCTTCACCGTCGGGAGGCCATAGGAAGCCAGGTCTCCGCTGTGGGCACCGGCCACACCGATTCGGATCGGTTCGGCGGCGGGCGCCGGGCCGGCCAGGGCAAAAACGAGACACAGTACGGATACTCCAAGAAGAAAGCGCTTCATCATGATAACCCTCCTTTTCAGGATTTGAATTCCCGGTCATGATTGCTCCGCAGCCCCGGACAGACCGGCACACGATGGCCGCCGCCCGGGCGGAAGCGGGCCCCGGTCCGGCAGGTGTGTGACGCCGCGGTGGAAGGGGTGAGGAGAGAAGACCGCCTACCACATTTTGCTCCCTCCGTCAAACGGGATGGTGATGAATGTGCCGGTTATGACGATGCAATTTTGCATCATACCCCCGACGGCTTCTCGCAGGCGGGAGAGGCGGTTTTTGTATTGTCACGAAATGAGCGTTCATGTTACAGGGGCCGCCGGGCAGGACGGAAAGAAGAGGAGCAGCCGAATCATGCACATGGCCGATGCGTTGATCACACCCGCCGTCGGCGGGACGATGTGGGCCGTCACGGCCGGCCTGACGGTTTATTCCGCGAAGAAGATCGGGGAGGACCCGGACGGGAAAACCGTTCCGCTCATGGGGGTCCTGGGGGCCTTCATCTTTGCGGCGCAGATGATCAATTTCACGATTCCGGCCACGGGCTCCAGCGGCCACCTGGGGGGCGGAATGATCCTGGCGATGCTCCTCGGACCCCATGCGGCGTTTCTCACCATGGCCTCCGTCCTGGCCGTCCAGGCCCTCTTTTTCGCCGACGGCGGCCTGCTCGCCCTCGGGTGCAACATCTTCAATCTCGGCTTCTTTTCCTGTTTCGTTGCCTATCCCCTGATCTGCCGGCGCATCGTCGGGGGGAGCCCCTCGGCGGGAAGAATCATGACCGGCGCCATGCTGTCCTCCATCGTCGCCCTGCAGCTGGGAGCCTTTGCCGTCGTGCTCGAGACGGTCGCCTCCGGCATCAGCGAGCTTCCCTTAACCACGTTCGCCCTCCTCATGCAGCCGATCCATCTCGCCATCGGCATCGTCGAGGGGCTGGTGACCGCCGCGGTCATCACGTTTGTCTGGAGTGCCCGGCCCGAGATTCTGCAGGCAATTCCGGCAGTGAAGGCCACCGGGGGGGGCATGAGGAGACTCCTGGTTCTGCTGGCCGCGCTGGCCGTGCTAACCGGCGGCGTCCTGTCCTGGTTTGCCTCCACGAACCCCGACGGGCTCGAGTGGTCCATGCTGCGCACAGCGGGGAAGGAGGATCTGTCCGGGCCGGGAAGCGCGGCCCATGCGGTGCTGGCCGGGATCCAGGAAAAAATATCAATCCTGCCGGATTACGGTTTCCGAATGGTCCCGGAAGGAACGGCAGCCAAGACCGGCAGGAGTGAATCGTGGCCCGATATCAATGCCGGCCGCTCTCTTGCCGGCATTGTCGGCGGCGGGCTGACCCTGCTCCTGGCGGGGGCGGCCGGGGTCGTCCTGAGACGGGCGACCCGGTCCGGAAAGAGCCGGCGGCTGCCCGATCGATGACGGATCCCCGGATATCCGCCGGATACGGAAAGGACCGCATCTCCACGGGAGGACCGAACCCATGAGCGGTGCCGGTCAGACCCTCGACGCCATAAACGGTCTCGACGGTTCGGGGAGGGCCGGCTCGCCCGCGCTCGGGGTGGACCCCCGTGCCATGATCGTCACGACGTTTCTCTACATCGCCGTGGTCTCATCCTTTGAAAAATACGACCTCCTCGGCCTTCTCCCGCTCGTTCTCTATCCCGTTTCCCTGTCGGCCCTGGGCCGCCTTTCCGTCCGCCGGATCGTCCGGCGGCTGCTCGTTGCGTCGCCCTTCGCCGTCATGATCGGCATGTTCAATCCCTTCTTCGACGGCCGCATCATCGCCGAACTGGGGCCGCTGGCCTTTTCGGGGGGCTGGGTTTCTTTCCTTTCGATCCTGGTCAAGTTTCTCCTCACGGTGAGCGCGGCCCTCATCCTCGTGGAGATCTGCGGCTTTGACGCCGTGTGCTTCGGCCTCGGGAAGATGGGTGTGCCAAGGATCCTCGTTTCCCAGCTTCTCTTCCTGAAGCGGTACATCCACGTGGTGGCGGACGAGGCGGGCCGGATGGTCCGCGCCCATGCGCTGCGGTCATTCGGCCGGCACATCTCCTTTCGGGTCTTCGGTTCCCTGTGCGGGCAGCTCCTGCTCCGCTCCCTCGACCGGGCGCAGCGCATCTATCAGGCCATGATCTCCCGCGGCTTTTCCGGACGGATTCATCTTCTCAGGGAGCGGTCCGTCGGGGCCGGGGACGTCCTCTTCGCGTCCCTCTGGATCGGTTTCTTCCTGCTTGCGCGCTGTGTCAACATTCCCCTCTGGTTCGGGACGCTTGTCCTCGGGAGGCCCGCTTGAGCCATCACATCGTCGAGCTGAAGAATCTCGAATTCGCTTACCCCGACGGCACGCCGGCGCTCCGGGGCGTCTCCTTCCGGATCGTTCACGGAGAGTCGGTCGGACTGGTCGGCGCCAACGGAGCGGGCAAATCCACGCTGCTGCTTCACCTCAACGGATGCCTCTTCCCGGCCGGCGGAACCGTCCAGGTGGGCGATTTCCCGCTGACCCGGAAAAACGTGGACGACGTGCGCCGCCGGGTGGGCATGGTCTTTCAGGATCCCGACGACCAGTTGTTCATGCCCCGCGTCTTTGACGACGTGGCCTTTGGCCCCCTGAACCTGGGCCTGCCGCCGGGCGAGGTGGAGGCCCGCGTTCACGGGGCGCTCCGGGAGGTCGGCGCCGTTCACCTGGCCGAACGGCCGCCCTACCGGATATCGGGAGGCGAAAAGCGCGCCGCCGCCATTGCCACGGTCCTGTCCATGTCGCCGGACATCCTGGTCATGGACGAGCCGAGCTCCGGCCTCGATCCCCTTTCCCGGAGGCAGCTGATCGGGCTTCTCCGCAACTTCCGGCACACAAAGATCATCGCCACCCACGATCTCGATCTCGTCCTGGACGTCTGCGAGCGGACCATCATTCTCAGCGGCGGCTGTGTCGCCGCCGACGG
Organism: Syntrophales bacterium; assembly: GCA_035363115.1. Taxonomy (NCBI): domain Bacteria; kingdom Pseudomonadati; phylum Thermodesulfobacteriota; class Syntrophia; order Syntrophales; species Syntrophales bacterium. The sequence goes on from DAOSEM010000001.1 coordinate 1,050,716, forward strand.
TCCCACCCTGGAGATCTTCCGGGACGAGGCCCTTCTTACGGCCAACCACTTGGAGAGGCCGCTCAGGATGCAGCCTCTATTGGACGGTTGAAAAACGCCCGCCTGCCGCGTTTCCCTCGTCCCTCGCCGCTCGACGTACGAAAAAGTACGCCTCGCGTCTCGGAACGTCGGGGGCCTTGCATCCGGGCATTTTTGAACCGTCCGGGCGGAGTGATTCATGTTGGACGGTTGAAAAACGCCCGCCTGCTGCGTTTCCCTCGTCCCTCGCCGCTCGACGTACGGGAAAAGACCCCTCCGTCGCGGCACTTGAAGCGGGCCGGGGAGAGAGCCCGTCCATCCGGTTGACATGCGGGGCCTTCCCCCCTTATACTCCCGCCCGCGGGGCGAGGTCGCCGGTGCGGCGCCGTCCGCCCCGTGCAATGTCCGGCGTTGAGCCGGCTTCCCGTTTTCCCTTCGACAGGTGCGGACATCCGCACGGGAGCATCCCATGAAAAAGAGAATCCTGATCGCTGTCGGTGTCCTGGCCGGGGTTGCGATCCTGATCGCCGGCTATGTGCTGGTTCCGTTCCTGATCGAAGTCCGGAAAATGACGCCGGCGGCTACCGGCGAGGTCGTTCCGGGCGTTTTCGCCATCCGGGATGACTACGTGAACCTCTACCTGGTCAAGGGAAAGGACGGCTATGTCATGATCGACGGAGGCAGTGGTGCCGCCGCCGTCGAGGAGGGCCTCCGGACGCTCGGCATCCTGAAGGACAGGATCAGCGCCGTCTTCCTGACCCATTCCGACAGCGACCACACGGCGGCCCTGGCCGTGCTCGGGGATGTCCCGCTCTTTGTCGGGTCCGAGGAAGAGAGAATCATCAAGGGTCCCGAGTACCGGATGTTTTTCACCCGGAATTCGCTGCCGGACCGCCGGAGGCTCCTGGCGGGAGGAGAGACCGTGGACAGCGACGGCGTCATCGTGCAGGCGTTCCGCACCCCTGGACACACGCCGGGTTCGCGCTGCTATCTCGTCAACGGCCGCTGGCTCTTCACGGGCGACACGATCAGCCTGAAGGAGGGCAAGGCCGGTCCCTTCGTGGAGCGGTTCAACATGGATACGCCGACGGAGATCGTCTCCATCGGGAAAATCGCGAAGCTGAATGGCGTGGAGGCGGTCTTCACGGCGCATCACGGCTGGACGAAGGATTTCCAGGGGGCCTTCGCCGCATGGAGGAAATGACGGACCCGGTCCCGTGTTTCGCATGAACATGGGAGGGCGGAGTCCGAAGGAGGAATCATGGACGTAAACAGGCAATTCGGTTGCATGATCCTCGGCCTGTGCCTGCTGGTTCTGGCCGGGTCCGTTTCCCCGGCATGGGGGTACGACAGCGGCGTGACGGTCAGGACGGTCCTGAAATCGACCACCGCCGGCAACGGCCAGCCGTTGGAATACCTGCGGACGGACCGGCCCGAGGTCACGGCGGCCGTCGTCGAGATCGCCCCGGGAGCGCAGACGGGATGGCATCTCCACCGGGTTCCCGTTTATGCCTACGTCATGGAGGGAACTCTGACAGTCCAGCTGGATGAGGGGAAGGAGATCACGTTTAACAAGGGCCAAGCCATCCTGGAAGTTCGCAACACCCCCCACAACGGGATCAACGCCGGGAAGGATACGGTCCGTCTCATCGTCTTCTACACGGGAGCCGTGGGGGAGCCCCTCTCGGAAAAAGTGGAGCGCTGACCCCGGATGGTGCGTCCGGAGGACGTTCCCGGTGATCTGCCTCATCCCGGCCCCGGCGGCGATCTTCGAGCGGGCGTGGCGCCTTGTCGGGGATGCGGATGGCGTCAGGGGACTTCCGCGATCGGGAACAGCGAAGATCGGGGACGGATTTCAAATCTGTCCCTTTCCCATAGGGTAACCAGCTATCCGACGAGCCTTTGAGGCTGTTCAAAAAGGGTCGGATGCAAGGCTCCCGATGTTCTGAGCCACGAGGCGTATTCCAGGAACGTTGAGTGGCGAAGGGCGAGGGAAACGCAGCAGGCGACCTTTTTTCAACAACCTCGGCTAGAACTTGTCGATGTCAATCCCCGCCTCCATGGCAATCCGGTAGGACTTCCCCTTGCAGTAGATGCCGAGACCGAAAATGCCGACCGACGCGACCAGGGCAATGACGAGCCAGGCAATCCAGTCGCCCGCCGATTCGATCTGCATAAAGGCGTAAAACAGCGCCGGGATGCAGATCATCGTCATCAGGAGGCCCAGGTGGTACAGGCGGTCGCCCACGATCCACCAGGCGGCGGCCCGGGGCGCGCGCTTCTTCATTTTCTCGAAGAGCGGGTAATCCCTCGAAGGACTCACGGTACCGGAACGACGGGTCACTTCGCCCTGACTTTATGGGTGTTGATCGTGGAGGCCGTCAGGCGGTCCCCCCAGCCCGCGAGCTTTCCGTCGATGAAAACGACGGGCGTACACTCTTCCTTCACCGACAGGACCGTGACGTTCTTCGTCTCGGTCTGGTAGTAAAGGATACTCACCCTCTCTCCCCCCGCCGCCTCGTAAGACTCGCTCAACGTGGGCGCCCCCATGATTTTCACGGCCTCCGCCTGCGGCATCCCGACCTTGAGCATCATCAGGTTCTCGTTGTTCTTCCGGATGGAGGCCCCGCAGCCCGCCAGGAGGAGCAAAGCAACAAGGATTGCCAGTGCTTTTCTCATCATTCGTTCCTTTCCCTTTTTTTCGTTGCCCACGATACTTAACGAACACGTATGATGAAATCAATAGGAAATGGCGTATGGAGATCCTTATGTCATATATTGCATAATAATATCAATGGCATGTTTCATGCGTATCTGATGCATTTTTTTATGAATATACCTAAAGTTTACTTGACAATTTTTACCCTTGCGGGCAGTATTCATCCACCCGGTAGCCCATTCGAATCTTCGTAGAGGCTGCTTGTTTTGATTCTTGATTTGCTTGCCAACGGGTGCTGTGGAGTCCCTGATTTCCGGTTTCATCCGGACTGCGAAGTGGACTGCCGCCACGGCGCCTTTTTTGTTCATCCAGGTATATCAGGACAGCATGGTTGTCCGCACGCCGGTAGCCGGCATCCGGATGCGGCAGCGGGCCTTTCTGCAATCCAAATTCAGCTTGATCCGGAAACGTGACGGGAAAGGGGACCTTCATGAAACATGGCATTGCACTCCGGTCGGTACGCGGGCAAAGAAACGTCCGGTCCGGTCCGCTGGGAATCGGGACGTTCCTGATCCTGGCGCTGCTCTTTTCTACCCAGCCTTCCTTCGCCGTGGACCTGCTCGGCGCGTATGGGCTGGCCCTCAAGAACGATCCCCGGTTCGTCGGCGCCCGCTACGAGCGCGATGCCTCGGTCGAAAAGTTGAGCCAGGCCAGGGCAGGGCTTCTGCCGAAACTGACGGCCGAGGGGGTGTACACGCAGACGCGGCAGAACATCATCAGCAGTGACAACACCGTCTACGGCCAGGGCTCATCGACCTTTCCCACAACGGAATATTCCATCTCCCTTGTTCAGCCCCTGTTCAACATGGCATCCTGGGCCAGCCTTCAGCGTGCCCGGGCGACGGCCAAGGGGGCGGACCTGAAACTGGAGACGGCGAAGCAGGACATGATGGTCCGGCTGGCCAAAGCCTACCTGGGAGCCCTGGCGACGCGCGACAATCTCGAGTTCATCGGTGTCGAGGAGACGGCGGTGAGCCGGTACCACGAACTCGTCACCGGCAGGTTCAGCTCCGGCCTGACTTCAAGAACGGACTTTCTCGACGCCAAGGCCAGGCTGTCGGATGTCCGGGCGAGAAAGATCGCCGCCCAGAGCAACCATGACGACGCCTTCCAGGCGCTCAGGGAGATCGTCGGGCAGGATATCGAAAAGATTGCCGCCGTCCGTGAAGAGCTGCCCCTGGTCAGCCCGGATCCAAACAACATCGAGACGTGGATCGACGCCACGGTGAAGCAGAGCCCCTCCCTGGAAATGCAGCGGCAGGCTGTGGAGGAGGCCCGACACGAGGTCCGCCGGCAGCAGGCGGGGCATTATCCCTTTATCAACCTGGAAGCGGAATACGACCGGACGAAAACCGAGGGTACCCTTTTCGGGGGCGGCAGCGAAGTCGAAACGGCGTATGTTCTCGCACGGCTGACCATTCCGATCTTCGAGGGCGGTGTCGTGGCTTCCCGCACGCGGGAAGCCAAGAGTCTGCATCAGGCCGCCGCCCAGGAAGAGGAGCGCCAGACGCGGGCAGCCAGAAAGGAAACGCGGGCCGCCTATCTGGGCGTCATCAGCTCCATCGACCGCGTGAAGGCCCTGCGGGAGGCCCTGGAGGCGCAGAAGATGGTCCTGGAGGCCAAGCGGGAAGGGTATCGGTCCGGTCTCTACACGATCCTGGCCGTCATGGATGCCGAGCGGGATCTTTACCGGGCGCGCCGTGATTACGCCGTGGCCCGATACGATTACATCATGAACAGCCTGCGCCTGAAGAAGGCGGTGGGCACCCTGAGCGACGGGGACATCGCCTCCATCAACGACTGGTTTGAAAAGGAGCCGTAAGGCGGTACGGGTTTGCATGAACCCCGGAACGCGCCGTTGCAGCAGGTCATGTGATCATCCCGGACCGGGAGCCGGTCAGGCATTCCGTTCCGGGACCCTGTTTTTTATGGCAGGTTTTTTTCCTTATCTTCCCGGCGGGGGAGCCGAGCCTGGAAGATGGCGGATTTCTTGAGAGGGCACCATGTGGCGACTGAAAGGCAAGAGCAGGGCGGCGGACAAGTCGAATAGGGCGAAGAACGGCCGGGGAAAGAAACCGCGGCCGTACCGGTTCGAGGCCCTGGAGCCGCGCCTCCTTCTCTCTGCGGACGTTGGACTTCCCGTCGATGACCTCCAGGCTGTTCCCGGAATCGCGGCGCCGGTGATCGAAGAGGCCGCCCCTGCGGAAGTCGAAACCGTCCAGGCCGGAGACAATCTGGATCCGGCGGCAGCGGCTGAAACCACCGGCGATGGGACAAGCGGGACCGAGGTCCAGGTCCCGACCGCAACGACGGATGCCTCGGCCACGGACGATGCCTCTGCCACGTCTTCCGGCGCCACGGACGATTCCTCTCAGGCCGCGGTCCCGACCGCCCAGGACAGCCGCTGCGAACTCATCATCGTCGATCCCTCCGTTCCCGATGCCCAGTCCCTCATCGATGCCCTGCTCGAAGACTCCGGGAAAGACTGGTCCGTCGTGACCGTCGTGGACGGTCTCCAGAAAGAGAATGCTGCCACGACGGCCAACGCCGAACAGGGGGACGCAGGTGCTTCCAATCCCGGCATGACCGGCCGGTCCGGTGTTTTCATCTACTACCTCGATGCCGGCAAGGACGGCGTCGGGCAGGTGACGGACATCCTGAAGCAGTACACGAACCTCGACGCCGTGTACCTCCTGTCCCACGGCGCATCCGGCGAGATCAGCCTTGGGACGACGGCGGTGCTTCAGAACGTGCTGCAGGACCGGGCGGCGGAGATCACGGCCTGGGGCGACTCCCTCAAGGACGGCGGCGACATCCTCCTGTACGGCTGCGACGTGGCTTCGGGCGAGGCAGGCGTTGAGTTCGTCAGGACTCTGTCCTCGCTGACCGGCGCGGACGTGGCCGCCTCGACGGACGAGACGGGCGCGGCCGAGGCCGGCGGCGACTGGGACCTGGAATACCGGGCCGGCGAAATCGAGGCGGCGGCCCTCTTTGCATCCGGCGACGGCGGCTACCGCCACCTGATGCAGGACTTCGTCAGCACAAGCGCCGGCGAGACCCTGACGGGCACCAATTCGGGCGACAATTACATCTTCTCCGACGGCTGGGGCAACGATACCGTCAGCGAGACCGGCACGACCGGAACGGACACCCTGAATTTCTCCGCCGTCACGGCGGACCTCACCTTCACCATTCACGCCGGCGGCACCGTCTCCGTGACCGACGGCACGAATACCCTGAACTCCGTCGCCAACATCGAGCGGATCATCGGCGGGTCGGGCAACAACACCTTCGTCTTCGAAAACGGCGCGGTCTTCGCGGGGACCATCGACGGCGGCACCGGCGGGACCAACACCCTCGACTACGCGGCCTGGACCACGTCCGTCACGGTCGACCTGGCAGGCGGGCTGGCCACGGGGACGTCGGGTGTCAGCAACATCCGGAACGTGCGGGGCGGTTCGGCCGCGGACACCCTGAAGGGTGACGGCCAGGCCAACGTCCTCACCGGCGGCGGCGGGAACGACACGCTGACGGGACGCGCCGGGGACGACACGTACCGGATCACCGACGGCGGCGGGATCGACACGATCGTCGAAGTGACCGGCGAAGGCAGCGACACCCTCGACTATTCGCTCTATTCGACAGCCGTGATGGTGAATCTGGCGACCGGGACGGCGTCGGCCACCACAGGCATCACGTCCATCGAGAACGTCACCGGCGGGGCCGGAAACGACATCATCGTCGGGGACGGCAACGCCAATGTCCTGTATGGCGGCGCCGGAAACGATACGATTACCGGTGGCGCCGGCGCGGACGTGCTGGGCGGCGGCATGGGCGTCAACACCCTGACCGGCGGGACCGAAGACGACACGTACATGCTGGCAGGCGGGACCGACACGATCGTCGAGAACGCCGCCGAGGGGAGCGACACCCTGGACTACTCGGCCTATTCCGCAGGCGTGACCGTGACGCTGGGCGGCGCGGCGACGGGCGTCTCCGGAATCGTGACCAACATCGAGAACGTCACCGGCGGGGCCGGCGACGACGTCCTCACCGGCGACGACAGGGCCAATGTTCTCTACGGAGGAGCCGGAAACGACAGGCTGAACGGCGGGGCCGGGAACGACACGCTGGCCGGCGGTTCGGGCGACGATACCTACGTGTTTGCTGCCGGCGGCGGAACCGACACGATTCTGGAGAGTGCCGGCGAGGGAAGCGACACCCTGGACTACTCTGCCTACGGATCGGCGGTGACGGTGGACCTGGGGGCCGGGACGGCGACGGCCACGGCGGGCGTCGGCAACATCGAGAACGTGACCGGCGGCACGGGCAGCGACACGATTACCGGCGACGCGAATGCCAACGTCCTGTCGGGCGGGGCCGGGGACGACACGATCATCGGCGGGGCCGGGAACGATACGCTGTCCGGCGGCTCCGGGACGAACACCCTGACCGGCGGCACGGACGACGACACGTACGTGCTGACGTCCGGCTCGACGAACACCATCACCGAGAACGCCGACGAGGGGAGCGACACCGTCGACTACTCCTCCTATGCAACGGGCGTGACGGCTGTGCTGGGCGGCGCGGCGACGGGCGTCTCCGGGAACCTGGTCAACGTCGAGAACCTGACCGGCGGCTCCGGGGCCGACACGCTGACCGGGGACGCCAACGCCAACATCCTGAAAGGCGGCGGCGGCAACGACATCCTCGCCGGCGGAACGGGGAGCGATACCTACGCCTTCGGCAACGGCTGGGGGACGGACGTCATCGTCGATTCCAGCACGGCGACGGATACGGATGTGCTGGACTTCTCCACCGTCTCGGCGAACCTGGCCGTTGCGGTCCTGGCGAGCGGCGCCCTCTCCGTTACAAGCGGGGCCAACGCCCTGAACAACGTGGCCGTTGCGGAGCGGATCGTCGGAGGCAGCGGGAACAACACCTTCACCCTGGCGGACGGCGCGAACTTCGCGGGCTCCATCGACGGCGGCACCGGCGGGACGAACACCCTCGACTACTCCGCCTGGACCACCGACGTGATCGTGAACCTCTTCGGCGGCGCGGCGACGGGGATCGGCGGGGCCGTCAGCAACATCCGGAACGCCACCGGCGGCTCCGGGTCGGACATGTTCATCGGTGATGCAAAGGCAAACGTATTCACCGGCGGCGCGGGCGACGATTACTACTACTTCTTCGTCGACGGGGAGGCCGACACCATCGTCGAGGCCGCCGGTGGCGGCAGCGACACCCTGGACTACTCCGAATACGGCGCCTCCGTGACGGTGAACCTGGCGACCGGGACAGCGACGGATGTCGTCAGCGGATTCGCCAACATCGAGAACGTGGTCGGCAGCACCGAGGTGGACACGATCACCGGCGACGCCAACACGAACTACATCGCGGGTCGGGCGGGGAACGACATCCTGGCCGGCGGCGGCGGGAACGACACCTACATCTTCAAGGACGGCTGGGGAACCGACACGATCACGGATTCCGCCGGAACGGACACCCTGGACTTCTCCGCCGTCACCTACGACCTCACCTTCACCATCCACACCGACGGGACGGTCTCCGTCACGGACGGCACCAATGCGCTGAGCCACGTCGCCGGAATCGAAAAGCTCATCGGCGGGAAGGTGGACAACACCTTCGTCTTCGAAAACGGCGCGACCTTCGCCGGGACCCTCGACGGCGGCCGCGGCCTCACGAACATCCTCGACTACTCCGCCTGGACCTCCGGCGTTTCGGTAAACCTGCCGGCCGGGACGGCGACGGGAACGAACGGGGTCACCGGCATCAACAAGGTCATCGGCGGCACGGCGAGCGACACGATCGCCATCTCCGACACCTGGGGGACCGTCACCGTCGGCGACGCCTCCGCGGCCGATACAGACGTCCTCGATCTCTCCTCCGTTTCCGCGGATCTCACGATCACCTTTAACGCCGACGGAACCATCTCCGTCTCCGACGGCACGAACGACCTGACGGTCACCTCCAAGATCGAGCGGATCGTCGGCGGCTCCGGGAACAACACCTTCGCCTTCGAGAACGGTGCGACCTTCGCGGGCACCCTCGACGGCGGCACGGGCGGGACGAACACCCTCGACTATTCGGCCTATGCGACCGCGGTGACGGTGAACCTGTCCACCGGGGCGGCGACGGGCATCGGCGGCGGCGGGGCCGGCAAGTTCAGCAACATCCGGAACGTGACCGGCGGCTCCGGGAACGACACGATCACCGGCGACGCGAACGCCAACGTCCTGGCCGGCGGTGCGGGCAACGACACGCTGAGCGGCGGGGCCGGCGACGACACGTATGTCTTCGCGGCGGGCGGCGGGACCGACACGATCGTGGAGGCCGCGGACGGCGGCAGCGACACCCTGGATTACTCCGCCTGCACGACGGCCGTGGCGGTCAGCCTGGCCGCAGGGACGGCGACGGGCACCGCGGGCGTCGGCAACATCGAGAACGTGACCGGCGGGTCCGGGAACGACACCATCACGGGCGACGCCAATGCGAATATTCTGAGTGGCGGGTCCGGGAACGACACCCTGACCGGCGGGGCCGGCGACGACACGTACGTCTTCGAAGACGGCTGGGGGACCGACGCGATCACCGATTCCGCCGGCACCGATGCCCTCGACTTCTCCGCCGTGACGGCCGTCTTGACGCATACCATCTCCGGGAGCGGCACCGTCTCCGTGACGGACGGCACAAATGCCCTGAGCGGGATCACCGGCATGGAGGGCATCGCCGGCGGCCAGGGGAGCGACCGCTTTGCCTTCGCCAACGCCGCGACCTTCTCCGGCACCATCGACGGCGGGGCGGGGGCGAACACCCTTGACTATTCCCTTTATACGACGGCAGTCGTCGTCGACCTGGGGGCCGGGACGGCCCTGGCTACGGCCGTCACCGCCACCGTCGGCAACATTCAGAACGTGATCGGCGGCTCCGGGGCCGACACGCTGACCGGCGATGCGAACGCCAACATCCTGGCCGGCGGGGCCGGCAACGACGTGCTCACCGGCGGGGCCGGCAACGACACCTACGTGTTCAAGGCGGGCGGCGGGACCGACACGATCAGCGATTCCGGCGGAAGCGACACCCTGGACTACTCCGGCTATACGGGAGGATCCGTTTCCGCGAACCTGACCGCAGGGACCGCGACGGGGGTGACCGGCGGCTTCAGCGGCATCGAGAATGTGATCGGAAGCTCCGCCAACGACGCGCTGACCGGGGCGGCCGGGAACAACGTCTATTCCTTCACCAACGGCTGGGGGACCGACACCATCAGCGATCCCGGCACGACGGGCAATACCCTCGATTTCTCCGCGGTGACGGTGAACCTGACCTTCACCCTGCACACCGACGGCACGGTTTCCGTAACCGATGGCACGAACGCCCTGAACCACATCGCGAACATCGACAAGCTGGTCGGCGGCCAGGGGAGCAACCGCTTCGTCCTGGAAGACGGTGCCACCTTTGCCGGGACCCTCGACGGCGGCCTCCTCGGCACAAGCACCTTAGATTACTCCCTCTGGACGGCGGCGGTGGCCGTCAACCTGGGCGCGGGAACGGCCACGGGGACGAGCGGCATCGTCCACATGGACAACGTGACCGGCGGCGCCGAGGACGATACGATCACCGGCGACGCCGGCGACAATGTCCTGATCGGTGGACCGGGGGACGACACCCTGGCCGGCGGGACCGGGGACGACACCTACGTGATCACCGCCACGAGCGGGACCGACACGATCACGGAGGGGAGCGACTACGACGACGGCAGCGACACCCTGGACTATACGGGCTATGCCGGCGCCGTGACGGTGGACCTCGCGGCAGGGACGGCGACGGGCACGTCCGGGATCGGTGAGATCGAGAACGTGAACCTGGGCTCCGGGAGCGAAACCCTCGCCGGGTCGACCACCGACAACACCTTCATCATCCACAACGGCTGGGGCACGGACACGATCACCAATGCCGGCGTCATGGACTACGACACCCTCGACTTCTCCGCGGTGACGACGAACCTGGTCTTCTCCATCCTCGCCGACGGATCCCTCACGGTCACCAGCGGCGCCAACACGCTCACGGTCGGGACCGGCATCGACAACATCGTCGGCGGGCAGGGGACCAATTATTTCAGCATCGCCGCCGATTCGGTCTTCAACGGATACATCGACGGCGGCGTGGGGACGACGACCCTGGACTACTCCGCCTGGACGGAGGCCGTCGAGATCGACCTCACCGCCTACGGGCTCCGGGAAAACACCGGCGACGCCCCGGGCACGAACGGGATCCTGAACATCGACACCATCATCGGCGGGTCCTCCGGGGCGGATTCCCTGACGGGCCCCATGGCGGCCAACACCTGGACCATCACAGGGGCGAACGCAGGGACCCTCTCCAACTCCATCGGGACGATCAGTTTCACCTCCTTCGAGAACCTGACCGGCGCGGCGGACTTCGACGACCTCTTCGCCATCGCGGCCGCCGGGAGCATCAGCGGCACGATCAGCGGCAACGCCTACGGGGTATCCAAGGGCACCGACACGGTCCGCCTCAGCGGCGGGACCTTCACCCGGGTGACCTACAGCGTGTTTTCGTCGGATGCAGGGCTGATTTCCCGCGACACCGATAACCTCCAGTACAAGTACATTGAGGCCGTGGAGGATGCGTCCACGGCGACGACGCGCGTCTTCACCTCCGCGGGAGCGACGGTCAACCTCGGCGCGACGCCCGCCGCCGGCGAGACCTGGACGGTCACGGTGGACGGCACCGCCTTCAGCCACGTCGTCACGGGGGCCACGACGGCAACGGTGACCTTCAGCGGCGCGCCGGTCGAAGGGGACGTCTGGACGGTCCGGGTGGGAGCCACGGATTACAATTACACGCTGGGGGCCGGAGAGGGTCTGAGTGCGGCCGTGGCGGGCCTGGCCGCCCTGATCGACGCGGCGAACGGCTATGCGGCCGCGGCGGAGGGGAATGTCCTTTCCGTCGTCAAGCTTGCCGGGGGCGCGATGACCGTGACGGCCAATGTCACGGACACGGCCGGCGCCGCGGCGGCCGTCGACGGAACGACAGCCCTGACCTCGACGGTGGCCCTGAGCGGCACGGTGACATTGAACGACGTCTGGTGGCTTGTCGTGGACGGGGCCGGCTACAGCCACACGGTGGCCGCCGGCGACACGCTCCCGGGTATCGCCGCCGCCCTGGCGGCCCAGGTCAATGCCGTGAGCGGATACACGGCCTCCGTGGACAACGGCGTCATCGCCGTCACGAAGCTGGCCGGGGTGGCCATGAACGTATCGACGTCCCTGCCCGCGGCCGTCTCCGCGACCATCGTGAAAACGGAGGGTCTGGAGTCGGTCGTCGCCGCGCTCGCCGCTCTGGTCGATGCCGCCGCCGACTACGCCGCCTATGTGAGCGGCGACGGCGCTGGCGCTGTTGCGATCTCGCGGCTCGATGGGGCGACGCCGGGCGTGACCGTCACGGTGCCGGCCCGCGTCACCAAGAGCGTCGTCCTCGCGACGACGGGGGACGACAACATCGACCTCGACTGGGACGGCTCCAACTGGACGGTATCGAGCCTCTACGGAACCTTCGGCGACTTCACCTTCAAGGACCCGACGGGCACGCTGACCCTCAACGCCGGGGCCGGCAGCGACACGATCACCGTGGGCGCCGTCGCCAAGGCGGGCGGGCTGGTCATCGACGGCGGGGCCGGGACGGACAGCGTTTCCCTCGAAGTCGACGCGGTCGCAGGAACACCGAAGTCCATCACCTTCGGCGCCGGCGACGTGCGGCTCGGCGGCGCCGTCCAGTTCGCTTACGCCGGCATGGAGAGCGGCAAGAACGTCATCGTCAACGCCACCAGCGGGGCGGATACGATCACGCTGGCCTCCTCCGGGGCCAACTACACGGTGAGCGCCGGAACATTCGGCACGATCACCCTGGCCGACCCGGGGACAGGCGGCTCCCTCACGATCCGGGGCGGTGCGGGGGACGACTCGATCAGCGCCACGGGCATCACCACCTTCGCCGCGGGCCTCCGGGTGGAGGGCGGCGACGGGACCGACTCCCTGGCCCTGGGAACGGGCACCTTTGCCAACGTGGCTTTTGCCGCCGACATCGAGACGGTCACCGCCGACGCCGCCACGATCGCCGACTTCGTCTTCAACGCCCGGCCGGCCACTGCCAACCGGGTCACGGTATCCCGGCCCGAGGCCGGCAAGATCACCATCACCGACGTCACGGACATCGGCACCACCACGATCACCATCAAGGATCCCACGTCGTCCCTGACGATCAACACCGACTACAATGCCCCCTACACGACGACGGAGTACATCCACCTGCAGGCCCTGGGCAACTTCAGCGCCGACCTGACCCTGGACGGCGGGAGCCTGAACAAGAACCTCGACGGGTCCGACGAGGTCATCATCGAGGGCAACCTCACCATGACCGGCCACTCCCTGAAGGTCCAGGCCGAGACGATCACCGTCAACAGCGGCGTGACCGTCTCCACGAGCGACGGCTCCGGGCAGGCGGGGAGCATCGAGTTCGACGGGTACCACATCAACATCGGCACCAACGCCAAGCTCCTTGCCCAGGGCTCGTCCACGGACACGAGCGGCGACATCTCCCTCCTGGCAGTGGACGACGACGCCCTCCTCACGCCCTTCCTGAGCATCGACCTGACGGACGTGGACGTGACGGTTGCCACGGGCGCCGAGATCCGGGGCCGGGACGTCACGATCCTCGCCACGGCGGACAGCACGAAGTTCCTCACGGCGGACGACTGGTACACGAACTACCCGGCCAACATCCTGGGCTCCCTGATCGAAGGACTCACCAAGATCGGGGCCGGCATCGCCGTCGCCCAGGCGGACTCGGACATCGACATCCAGACGGGGACCACGATCACGTCCCGGGATTTCACGGCCTACGCCAAGAGCGCCGTCTATGCCTCCGCGGCGCCCACCACGTTCATGATCGGCGTGTCCCTGGGGATCGCCCTCACCGACGCCACCGTCACCATGGCCGGCAACCTGACGGCGACCGGCGACGTCACCTTCCGCGCCACGACGGACCAGACCCTCGACGTCGTCTGCGACACCACGGGCCTCAAGGGGATCGCCGGCTCGGTGGCCATCGGCGTGATCGTCTCCAACGCCAATGCCATTGTTACGGACGACGCCGTCCTGATCGTCGGCGACGACCTCTACGTGCAGGCGGACACGTCGGACGCCGTCCGCGTCATGGCGCGGTCCACCGCCGGGAAGGACGGCTCCGTGGCCGTGGCCATCGCCTTTACCTACGAGGACGGCGAGACCAACGCCTTCCTGGACGGGAAAGCAACCGTCGGCGGGGACGTCGAGGTCAACGCGCTCATGGTCCAGAATTCCGTCGACACGACAAAACTCTTCGTCATCCCGTCGACGGCCATCGGGACGTCCGCCTCGGCGGGGGTGGGTGACGACTCCAAGGGCGACTACCTGGACGACGCGAAGGCCGGCGCCATCAGCAAGATCACGACGCCGATCAAGAACTGGGTGACCAAGAAGTGGTACGAATTCAAGAACAAGCAGCCGGACGACTCCAAGTCCACGGAGCCCTCCTACGACGTCGCCGCGGGGCTGGCCATCGCGGTGGACACGAACACGACGACGGCCCGGATCGGCGACGGAAACACGGACCTGGACAACAAGAACGGCGAGGTCCAGGCCGCCGGCTCCGTGAAGGTCTACAGTTCGATAGCCAACGCCCCCTACGTCAGCGGCGGGGCGGCCACGGAAAACAACGACGACGCGAAGATCCCCAAGGGGAGCAACAAGTTCTCCGGGGCCTTCGGCGTCACCATCGGCGTCTACGAGAACGACGCCCAGGCCTTTATCAACTCGAACGCCAAGGTTAACGCCGGGGCCGACCTGACGGTCCAGGCGGAGACACTGGCTGACTACGTCTGGTCCGGCTGGTCCAACATCGTCGAGCCGACACTGGAGAACCCCACCTACACGACGGAGAACGCCGAGGCGGACATCACGGTGACGAACGGGGACATCGTCGAGGTGTGCTCCAACAACACCGGCGGCGGCGACGTGGGGACCTGGTACGAGTACATCGGCAACGCGCCCTCGCGCGACATCAACCTGGTCACGGAGGACTTCTCCAATACCGACCTCTGGGAGAGCATCAATCCCTATGCCCGGAAAGCCCTGGGCCTCATCACCAACCTGACGACCTATATCAACAGTGACCTGGGAACGTCCAACTGGCTGGCCAACGACTGGACCTCCGCCACGGCCTCGGGGGAGGCCCTGGCCATCGCCGGGGCGGTCACCTTTCTGGATCTGACGAACAGGGCCGGGGCGGTCATCAAGAGTGACGCCCTGATCAACCAGGAGGCCGACGCCACACCGCTGACGGACCGGAACGTCATCGTCCAGGCGGTGAACCATAACGAGTCCGTTCATTTCATCGGCAACATCAGCCTCCCCGATCCCATCGGCATCGTCAAGGACTGGGACCGGACGAAGAGCGCCAAGGAGAACCTGAAGGAGGGCTTGGATCCCAGCGGAACGAGCGGTGACAAGGGGGCCGTCGGCGTTTCCATCGGAATCTTCCTGTACAACGACGACGCGATCGCCCGGATCGAGGACGGGGTCCTCCTCGACGCGGACAGCCTGAACGTGGACGCCGAGACCGTCGTCCTCGACATCACCCTCGGCGCCTCCGGCGGCAACTCGGAGAACCTCGCCGTCAACGGCGTGGTCCTGGTCAACGTGGTCCAGAACCGGACCATCGCCCAGATCGCCAGCGGTGCCGTCATCGACGTCGGCTCCGGCGATGCCGGAGACGGGTCCTCGGCGGTGAGCGTCGCTGCGACGGACACGTCCTACGTCATCTGCGTGGCCGGCAGCGTCGCCGTGTCGGAGGCGACCGGGATCGGCGCCTCCGTGGGCGTCAACTACGTCAGCCGAGACACCCAGGCGGTCATCGGGGACCTCGCGACGGACACCCCCACGGCCGCCCTTGACAAGGGGAGTTTCACCTCCGTCGGAAACGTCAAGGTCGAGGCGAAGAACGACGGCTTCATCGGGGCCTTCGCCGTCTCCGGAGCCATCGCCGCGCCGAGCAACAAGCCCGAGAGCCCGACGACCAAGCCGAACAATCCCGGCACCGGCGGCACCCAGGGATCCGACGGATCGTCCAAGAGCAACTCCGACCTGTCCAACTGGCAGTCCAAGTGGGGCGACCTGCTGAAGGAAGGCGTGGACAAGGGCAAGCTCTCCGGCAACATCGCCAGCACGACGAAGACGGAGACCAGCCAGACGTCCCAGAACAAGTCGGGCGTCGGCGTCTCCGGCTCCGTGGCCATCAACATCGTCGACGACGACGCCCGGGCCTACGTGCTCAACACGGGCGCCTTCACCGTCTCCGGCGGGGTCCTCGACCTCGACGCCGCGAACAGCACGGGGGTGATCTCCCTGGCGGGCGCCGTGGCCTTCGCCAAGAGCACCGGCACCGGGTCCGCAACGGGAGTCGCCGGCGGCTTCGCCATCAGCGTCCTCTCGGGCACCACGGATGCCTATGTCGACGGGGCCGTGAGCCTCGCGACCAGGGGGCTCACGATCGACGCGGTCCGGTTCGGCTGGCTCGTCTCCCTGGCGGCGGGATTCGCCGGCGCCACGGGCAGCAAGGGAACCGGCGTCGCCGGCTCCGTGGGCGTCAGCATCGCGAACTACAGCACCGAGGCGGCCCTCCGCAACATCGCAGGCACCGTCTACATCAACGGCGACGTCCTCCTCAACGCGGAGGACGAGACCTACCTGATCGCCATCGCCGGCTCCGCCGCGTTCGGGAGCAAGGCGGGCGTCGGCGTCGCCATCGGCTTCTCCTATACCGAGAACACGGTCCTCGCCCAGCTCTCCGCTCTGGACGACTTCACCATCACGGGCTACCTGAACCTCGACGCCACCGCCGACGGCCTCATCGTCGCCGTCACCGGGTCGGTCGGCGTGTCCACGGGCGGATCGAACGACTCCGGCGGATACGCCGGGGCGGGAACCGTCTCCATCAACCTCCTGAAGAACACCGTGAAGTCGGAGATCCTGGACACCGTAACGGGTGCAGACAACGCGCTCGGCATCACGCTCAATGCCCAGGACGACACGGACATCTACTCCTTCGCCGGGGCCTTCGCCGCCGGCAAGAAGGCCGGTCTCGGCGCCGCCATCGCGGTGAACAGCGTGGACAACGACGTCCTGACGCTGGTCAAGGACTCGACGCTCGGGACCCTCGGTGCGTTCAACGACACGGCCACCGAGGACGGCACCGTGGTCACGCTGGCCGTTGCCGGAGCGGGGTCGCAGAAGCTGGCCATCGCCGGCTCCGTTGCCATGAACATCTTCACCAACGTCATCGACGCCCAGGTCATCGGCAGTACGATCATGGCGGCCGGCCTGATCCGCATGGCCGCGCAGGACAAGGAGACGAGCGTGGCCCTGGGCGGCGGCATCGCCGTGTCCACCGGACAGGGGGCGGTCGGCGCCGCCATCGGCGTCAACCTGATCTTCAACACGGTCACGGCCAAACTGCAGACGTCGACGCTGAACTCGACCGGGTCGACCATCGACATCGAGGCCCTGGCGGAGGAAGTCCTGGTCAGCGTCACTCTCGGCGGGGCGGGAGGCGAGAAGTTCGCCCTCGGCGGGTCCATCGCGGCGAACATCGTCATGAACACCATCGAGGCCGGTGCCTACGGAGGATCGGTCCTGCAGGCGAACGGTCTCGGGGCGGCAACCGGCGACATCGGCATCACCGCGAGCGACAAGACGACGTCCGTCCTCGTGGCGGGCGGGTTCGCCGGCTCCTCCAAGGCCGCCGTCGGGGTCGCCGCCTCGACGACCTACATCGAAAACAAGGTCCGGGCCGTGGTCGACGGCTCGAACGTCACGACCAGCGACGGCCAGGTCACCATCGCGGCCGGAGTCGGACAGCCCGCGACGGCGGCGGATCCGTCGGCCATCGGCCTCGGCACCTCCGGCGTCGAGCTGCCGACGACGAGCAGCTCCTCCGTCATCAACGTCACCGTCGGCGGGGCCGGATCGGGCAAGTTCGCCGCCGGTGTCGGCATCTCCGTCAACACGATCAACAACACGATCGAAGCGGTCGTCACGAACGGCTCGACAATCGATTCCTACGGCTCCGTCGGCCTGTCCGCGGTTGACGCCTCCGTGATCGACGCCATCGCCTTCGGCGGGGCCGGGGCCGGGTCCATCGCCGGCGGCGGGGCCATCTCCGCCAACGTCATCACGAACAGGATCCGCACGGCCGTCGAGGATTCGACCATCCATGCCGGCGTGAACTTCGCCGGAACCCCCGGGACCACCCTGACCAACGCCAACGCGACGGTCACGCTGGGAGCCACCTCCTCCTCGATCATCCGGGCCCTCGGCATCGGCGTCTCCGGCGGAGGCGATGTCGCGATTTCCGTGACCGCCCTGGGGAACGCCGTCGCCAATGACGTGACCTCGATGGTCAGCGGGTCCACGATCATGGCCGGCGGGGACGTTGCCCTGTCCTCCGCCGACATCGCCCCGGGCATCCTGCCCTCCTGGATGCTCCCGGCGGACAAGCAGGCCCAGCTGGACGATGCGCTGGACGGGTCGCCCCTGGAGCCGGAGGCGAACATCCTGGCCATCATGGTCAGCGTGGCCGGCTCCGGAAAAGTGGCCGTCGGCGTCTCCCTCATGGGCAACGTCGTGAACAATGAGGTGCGGACGAAGATCGACGACTCGACGGTCCTGGCGGGAGTGAATTCACAGACGGCGGCAACCCTGAATTCCAATGCGGACGTCCGCCTGACGTCCCTGTCGGACGCCGCCATCATGGCGATCACCGTGGGCGTCGGCGCCTCCGGGCAGGTGGCCGTCCAGGCGACCGGTTTCGGGAACGTGATCGCCAACTCCATCGAATCCTCGATTGTCGGCGGATCCATCGTCCGGGCCGGCGGCCTCGTAGACCTGACGGCGACGGACCAGTCGCAGATCACCTCCTTCGGGCTCAGCATCGCCGCCTCCGGCAGCGCCGCCATTTCGGCCATCGTCGGGGCCAACGTCATCACCAACTCGGTGACGGCGCAGATCTCCGGCTCGACGGTCTCCAGCGGATCGACCCTGAACATCGACGCACAGAACAAGGCGACCATCTTCAGCTTCGCCGGCGGCGTGGCCGCCTCGGGCTCGGTGGCGGTCCAGGTGACCATCGCGGCGAACGTAGTGGCCAACACCACGGAGGCCACCATCAACGACAAGGTCTACGACGACAGCGGCCGGGTGATCGACGGCTCCGCTTCGGCGTCGAATGTGACGGCGGGCGGAAACGTCACCATCTCGGCCGCCGACACGTCGAGCATCGACGCCCTGGCCTTCGGGGTTGCCGGCTCCGGAGCCGTGTCCGTAGGCGTGGCCTTGGGGGCGAACGTCATCACGAACACGATCCTGGCGGGCATCGACGGTTCCTCCCTGACCGCCGCCGCCGCCGCGGGCGTGGGGCTGTCCGCGAAGTCGTCCGCCGTCATCCGGACGGTGGCCGTCGGGGTCTCCGCTTCCGGGACCGTGGCCGTCCAGGTGACCGCCATGGGGAACGTCATCGCCAACGACGTGACGGCCGTGATCAGCGATTCCACCGTGACGGCGGGGAAAGACGTGACCGTGAAGGCCGAGGACGTCCCGCCGAGCCTGATCCCGGCCTGGATCGTACCCGCGGACCGGGCGGACGAGCTCAACGACAACCTCGCCGGTTCCCCCGTCGACCTCGACGGGAACATCCTGGCCATCATGGTCAGCGTGGCCGCCAGCGGCACCGTGGCGGTCAACGCGTCCTTCATGGGGAACGTCATCACGAACGACGTCCGGGCGACCATCGACCATTCGACCGTCACCACCACCAATGGCGGCAAGATCGATCTCGATGCCGACTCGGGCGCCGGGATCATCGCGCTGACCGTCGGCGTGGCCGGCTCGGGTGTCGTGGCGGTGAACGCCACCGGGTACGGAAACTGGATCCAGAACACGGTGGACGCCTCCATCCGGAACGGATCGACCGTCCACTCCGCCGGGCTCATGGAGCTGACGGCGGACGACGGCTCCAGCGTCCGGTCGCTGGCGGTCAGCGTCGCCGGGACGGGAGCCGTGGCCGTGGGGGCCTTGATCGGCGTGAACGTGATCACCAACACGGTGACCGCGGAGATCTCCGGATCGACGGCCGCGAGCGATTCGACCCTGAACATCGCCGCCGAGAGCACGTCCGGCATCATGGCGCTGACGGCCGGCGTGGCCGGCTCGGGCGCGGTCTCGGTCCTGGTTTCCTTCTCGGGCAACGTCATCACGAACACGACCCGGGCGGCCGTCACCTCCGGGTCGAACGTGGACGCGGCGGGTGCCGTCGACATCTCGGCGAAGGACACCTCCGTCGTCGATGCCTTGTCATTCGGCGTCTCCGGGACGGGAGGCGTTGCAGTGGGGGTGGCGATCTCCACGAACGTCATCGCAAACACCATCGAGACGGCCGTCTCCGGTTCGACCCTGGACGTGACGGCGGGAGGGATCGACCTGACCTCCGAGTCATCCGCCGTCATCCGCGCCCTGGCGATCGGCGTCTCCGGGTCCGGCGGGGTGGCCGTCCAGGTGACGGCCATGGGGAACGCCATCGCCAACACGGTGAAGGCGAGGATCGCCGGCTCCACGGTGAACGCCGCGGGCGACGTCTCGCTCCTGGCGCAGGACATCGCGCCCAGCCTGATCCCGACGTGGATCGTACCGGCCGATCAGGCGGCCACGCTGAATGAGAACCTGGACGGATCGCCCGTCGACCTCACCGGGAACATCCTGGCGGTGATGGTCAGCGTGGCCGGGACCGGCGGTGTCGCCGTCAATGGCGCCCTCTCGGGGAATGTGATCAACAATACCGTCCTGACGGAGATTGACGGCTCCACCGTCCACACGGCCGGCGGGGCGGATACGGTTCATACGTTCAACCCGGCCGGTGTGGTCAGCATCGCCAACGACACGATCGACCTGGGGGCCGGACACGGCCTCCGGACCGGCGACGCGGTGGTCTACGACAGCGGTGTGGGGACGGCCATCGGCGGCCTCACGGACGGCGCGACCTATTTCGTCATCGAGGTCGCCGGCGACGCGAACAAGGTGAAACTGGCCTCCAGCGCGGCCGATGCGTATGACGGCGTTGCGATCGATCTCACCGCGGGAGCGACGCTGGCTTCCCACAGCCTGACCCGGGAGAACAACAGCGTGTTCCTGAACGCCCGATCGAAGGCGGGGATCGCCGCCCTGACCGTGGGCGTGGCCGGTTCCGGCACCGTGGCGGTCAACGCCACGGGCTTCGGGAACGTCATCACGAACAGCGTCACGTCCACCATCAAGGGCGCCTCTCACGTCCACGCGGGCGGCCTGGCGGACCTGTCGGCCACGGACACCTCACTGGTTCGCTCCCTGGCCGTGAGCATCGCCGGCTCGGCGGTCGGCGTCGGCGCCCTCATCGGGGCGAACGTGATCACCAATACGGTGGGAAGCGAGATCACCGGCTCCACCGTCATCACCGGGGCCATCCTGAACCTGCACGCCGAGTCCGATGCAGGCATCCTCGGCTTCACCGGCGGCGTCGGAGCCGGCGGCGTCGGCGTGATCCTGTCGCTCTCGGCGAACGTCATCACCACCACGACCAAAGCTTACATCAGCGCCGCATCCGACGTGGACGCCACCGGCACGGTGAGCCTCCTGGCGAAGAACACCTCCAGTATCGACGCCCTGGCCATCGGCGTCGCCGCCGGCGGGGCGGCGATCGGCGTGGCCCTGGCGGCCAACGTCATCACCAACACGATCGACGCGGCCATCAGCGGCTCCGCCGTGGATGTCACCGCCGGCGGGCTGAACGTCACCGCCGAGTCCTCGGCCATCATCCGGGCCCTGGCCATGGGCGTGTCCGCGGGCGGATTCGCCGTCAACGTCTCGGTCCTGGGGAACGTCATCGTCAACACGGTAACCGCGAAGATCAGCGGCTCCACCGTCTACGCCTACGACGACGTCGCGCTGACGGCGCGGGACATCGCACCCAGCATCATCCCCGACTGGATCGTGCCGTCGGACGACCAGGACGACCTCGACGGATTCCTGGCCGACTCTCCGGCAGACCTGACCAACGCCAACATCCTGGCGGTCCTGGTCGGCGTGGCCGGCGCCGGCAGCACGGCGATCAACGTGTCCCTCTCGGGGAACAGCATCACCAACACGATCGCCGCTACCATCGACAACTCGACGGTCCGGTCCGGCGTGAGCGCCGCCGGGGCCACGACCCATGCCGGGTCCGACGTCACGCTGAGCGCCCTGTCGGGGTCGCGCATCCTCGCCATCACTGCGGGCGTCGGGGCCTCCGGCGACGTGGCCGTGAACTTCACCGGCTTCGGGAACCTGATCGGTGTCGGCAACCTGACCCCCGACGTCGAGGCGACCATCAAGGGCGGGTCCTACGTCCAAACGAGCGGTGCCGTGAACCTGAACGCCCTCGACGAATCCAGCATCATCACCGTCGGGCTCAGCATCGCCGCCTCCGGCGGCGTGGCCGTCAGCGGCGTCGTCGGCTACAACCGGATCGAGAACAGCCTGCTGGCGCAGGTCGCCGGCTCCACGGTCATCGCCGGGACGAGCCTGGCGCTGACCGCCCAGTCCGACGCCTACATCTTCAGCTTCGTCGGCGGCGTATCCGGCTCCGGCATCGTGGCCGCGCAGCTGTCCGTGACGGTCAACGACATCGACAACGACGTCGAGGCATCCATCGTCAACACGGGGGGCACCCGCTCGACCGTGAACGCCGGACAGAGCGTGTCCCTCACGGCCCGGGACGCCTCCACCATCGACTCGATGGCGATCGGCCTCGCCGCGTCCGGCATCGTGGGCGCCGGGGGGGCGCTGTCCAAGAACTTCATCGGCAACGCCGTCGCGACGTCCATCACGTCGTCGGACGTCACGGCCGGCTTGAACGTCTACCTGACCTCGGAGACGATCGCCGTCATCCGCTCCTTCGCAGCGGGGCTCGCCGGCGGCGGGGCCGGTGCCCTCCAGGCGTCGATCACCCTGAACGAGCTTCGGAACTCCACCACCGCCGTGATCACCGGGTCCACCGTGACGGCGGGCTACACGATCCAGGTCTCCGCGTCGGACAAGGCGCCCGCGTCGGTTCCGGACTACACGACGAGCATGCTGATCCCCACGGACGTGATCGCCGACATCCTGGATCTCGTGTCCGACACGGGGGTCTCCAAGACCGCGAACATCCTCTCCTTCGCCGGCAGCATCGGCGGGGCGGGCCTGGCGGCGGGCAGCGCGGCGGCCTCGGACAACGATATCGTCAACACCATCGAGGCCAGGATCACGGACTCCACGGTGACGTCCACTTATTCGGACGTGGTCGTCATGGCCGAGTCGAGCGCCAAGATCGTCTCCCTGGCGGCGGGCATCGGCGCGGCGGGAATCGCCGCCCTGAGCGCCTCCGTGACGACGAACGACATCGCCAACACGACCACCGCCGCCATCACCGGGACGTCGACCGTCTCGGCGGGGGACGACGTGCATGTCGAGGCCACGAGCGGAGCCACGATCGACTCCGCGGCCATGACCCTCTCCGGTGCCCTCGTTGCGGCCCTCGGGGCGTCCGTGGTCACAAACACCGCGGGCAACACTACGAAGGCCTACGTGGACGGCACGTCGGCCGCCCTGAAGGCGAAGATCACGAAGGCCGACCAGGTGTCCATCAGCGCCTCCTCCACGACCGCCCTCAACGGCGTCAGCCTGGGGGCCAGCATCGGAACGGTGGCGGCGGGCGCCATGGTCTCCCGGTCGACCGTCGACGGAACCACCTGGGCCTACGTCGGCAACTACACGGCGATCGGCCAGCAGGCGGGCAGCAGCGTCGGCTCGCTCAGCATCGCCGCGACATCCACCGACTCCGCCATCACGAAGGCCTACGCCATCTCGGCGGGCATCGGGGCGGGAACGGGCAACGACGCCAAGTCGACCATCACGCCCGACACCCGGGCCTACATCGGCAACACCTCCCTCCGCGTGACCGGAGCCGTGGACGTGGCCGCCCAGGCCAGCGTCAGCGCCTATGCCGAGACCTACGGCGTCAGCGCCGGGGCCCTGTCCGTGGGCGTGTCCCTGGCGGAGGCCACCGTGTCCCCCGAGGTCAAGGCCTACGTAGGCGGGAGCAGCTCGACCATCCACGCGGGCAGCCTGTACGTATCCGCAACGGAGACCTACCCCACGAGCGGCTATGCCGCAAAGACGTACGCGACGGGCTCCTCCGGCGGCCTCGTCGGGATCAACGCCACGGAGAGCACCGCCTCGAATACCGGAACCGTCGCGAGCTACGTGGCCGACGGAACCACGCTGGTCGTTGCGGACTCCATCGCCGTCCAGGCGACCGGCGACAGCAAGCAGTACGCCTCCTCCGACAGCAACACCTACGGCCTGATCGCCGCGGGCGGCAACGTGTCCGACGCCGTCTCGAACGTGACGACGAGCGCCTACCTGGGCAACGGCGTCACCGTCAGCTCCGGCACCGCCATCGGCGGCCTGACCGACGGCGGGACGTATTACGTGATCCTCGACAACAAGCGGCCCTTCACGCCGTCGACGGCCATCAGCGACAGCTGGATCAACCTGGGCTCGGGCCACGGGCTCCTGACGGGCGACACCGTCGTCTACCGCACCGGCAGTTCGACGAACACCGCCGTCGGCGGGCTCACAGCGGGCCAGGAGTACTACGTCGAGGTCAGCACGGCCAATCCGGCCCTGGTCCGGCTCTATACCCTGGTCGTGGATGTCGGGACCGGAAACCTTGTCAAGGGAACCCTCGTGACCCTCGATGCCTCCGTCGCCACCGGCACGGGGCACCGCCTGGACATCGTCAACCCGCGGCTGATCAAACTGGCCGCCTCCTTCTCGAACGCAACGGCGGACACGCCGGTGGCCATTGACCTCTCCGCGCCGACCGTGGCGGGGTCCGAGAACACCGTCACGCCGGTCTCCAGCGCCGAGACGGTGACGCCCATCGCGTTCTCCCCGGAGGCGGACCTCAACGTCACGAAAAACACGATCGACGTGGGCGCGGACAGCGGCCTCTACACGGGCAAGGCGGTGGTCTACAGCAAGGGGGCGGGTCCCACGCTGACCATCACGGCCACCGGCGACGACTACAACTTCGCGAAGTCCGAGGCCGGAAGCGGCGGCCTCGTGGCCGGCTCGGGCGCCGAGTCAAACGTCACCGCCACGAGCTCGACCAGTGCGGCCGTCGCCGACGACACGAACACCGGCGACGCGGTCCGGACCACGCTGGACGTGTCGAGCCTGGCCATCCGGGCGCAGCACACCGCCCGCTTCGACAGCCAGACGAACACGATCCAGGCCTCCGCCGTCGGCTTCAGCGGATCCTGGGCCACCAACGTCGTGACCTCCACGGTGGACGCCAAGATCGGCGACAATGCCCTGGTCACCACCCGGAACCTCACCGTCGATGCGATCAACACAACCCGGAAGAACCTGCTGGGAGCCGACGAGTACAACGTCGAGGCGGGCTCCGGCGGTGTCCTGCAGGGCAACGCCGCGGAGAGCGAGACGGACATCGCCAACCGGACCTACGCCAGCGTGGGCGCCGGCGCCGACATCACGGTGACGGGGGACGTCTACAACCCCGGTGACTTCCGCCTGACCACCTACAACGACGTCGAGGGCTACGACGACGTCCGGCTGGACTCCGGCGGCGTGATCGTCGGCTCCGGGGCGACGTCGGCGATCCGGGCCGACGTCAACGACGGCATCGTGACCATCGAGGACGGGGCCACCATCGATACGGTGGGCGAAGTCAACCTCGAGTCCCGGACCCGCGGCGTACTGAAGGTGGAGCCCCAGGTCCACACCTACGGCCTCGCCTCGGCGGCCGTTGTGGACGGCATGGCCCGCGTCCACAGCAACAACCAGGTCACGGTCGGCGCCAACGTCGATATCCTGGCCATGGGCGACATCAACCTCCTGGCGGGGCGGGACCATTACGGCGTCCTCAATTACTTCTACGTGACGTCCCACGGGGACGAGCTGAACGCGTCGGCCATTCCCATCAGTGACCTGAAGTCCCACGGCGAGATCGTCCAGACCCTGGGCGTCTCCGTCGGCACGGGGTCGTCGCTGAGAACCGCCCGGGACGCGAACCTCCTCACGGACGAGACCGGCACCGCCCAGATCTGGGCATACGGGAGCGGCAAGAACTGGATGACCGCCCTGGCCAGCGGCATCGATGCCATGTGCGGCTCCGACGGCATCTCCGAAGAGATGAAGGGCGGGTCGTCGACCCTCGAGGCCAACAGCACGGTCACCGTCAACGGCACCATCGAGGTCGGCATCATGAAGGACCTCGAGCTGGTCATCGGCCTGGACGGGACCGCATCGGTGCAGAACGGGATCACCTTCGCGACGACCCAGGAATCCATGGTCTCGAACCTGGTGGAGGAGCTGAACCGCTGGTACGAGCTCCTGGCGGACTACTCCGGCGACCCGACCACCACCGCCGCCTACCAGGTGGAGATCAACCGCATCCTGGCGGACCTCACGGCCATGGGCCTGACCGAGACGGTCACGGAGAACGGGAACACCTACACGGTCTACACCGGCTCCTACGTGGTGCCCTACATCACCGTGGACGACATCTGGGCGCAGGCGGGCACCATCAACGTCTGGGCCGACGACTTCTACGGCGGAGGACAGCTGGTTGCGGAAGGCGACATCACGGTGTCGATCACCAACAACAGTTCCTCCTACCTGCGGATCAACCGGATCACGATTCCCGACACCATTGGAGGCGTCCGCTTCAACTCCCAGTCGGTCAGCTCCAACGCGGCCATCGCCGACCTGAACGCGACGGGGACGGCTTCGTCGTTCACGAGCATCCTCACCTCGACCACCGGGGCGGCGCCGGTCATCAACATCACGAACACCTTCGACGCGGGCGACCCGATCTACTCCGGAACGGACTACGAAGACAGCCTGACGCCGGACGTCGAGCTGACCGGGGAAATCGACGCCATCCTGGCGACGGTCACCATCAAGAGCGAGGGGAGCGTCGTCTCCACGGCCAGCATCGACGCCGGAACGCTCTATATCATCAGCGGAGTCGATTTCGTCCAGACCTACACCGATTCGCTCTACAGCATCGCCAACCCCGGGACGTTGTGGACCGCGGTCTCGACCATCGCCCAGAATGCGAAGGTCGACACCACCGTGAACGGCCTCAGCACCGGGACGGCCCTGGAGCAGGCCGTCTACAGCGTCCTCCACCCGAACGCGGCCGATGTTTCCAACATCATCGCGGCCAACAACGTCTACATCAGCGCCCGGTACCTCAACATCAACGGAGTCATCCAGAGCGGCATCGCCGAGAGGACGGTAACAATCGCCGCAGCCGAACAGACGGCCATCAATGCGGCGGAGACCGCCTACTCGCAGTACCGCTCCGGCTCCCGTGCCGCCGCGGCCGCCACCGCCGCCGCCGCCGGCCTGACGACGGAGGACTTCAAGTATTTCAAGCTGGCCAACACGAGCACCGAGAACATCGACGTCTTCTGGAACGCCGAGCTTGACCGGCTGGAACTGGAAGACGTGAAGATCCAGGGGGGCTACATCGAGCTCTTCGGCCAGATCCTCAGCACCGGCAGCGGGCAGATCAAGGTCCTGGACGGCTATGGCAAGATTACCGTCACCAACCAGACCTCCAACACCCTGGTCACCAACCTCCTCGACACGGGCCAAGGGGTGGAGGGACTCATCCGGATCACCGACACGTCGCCGGACTACCTGATCGGCGGCCTGCCGCGGGTGACGGAGTACCGGTACGTGAGCGGCCAGGTCGTCAAGACCGTGTTCGCCCCGGGCGGTGTCTCCGTTGGGACGACGACGCAGGGAGCAGCCGGAACCAACGAGGTCCAGGTCATCTCCAGGAACGCGGCGGTGACCGGCGGGACCTTCACGCTGACGTACAACGGCCAGACGACGGCGGCCCTCGCCTGGAACGCCACGGCGGCCCAGGTTCAGACGGCCCTGTGCGCCCTGTCCACCGTCGGCGCCGGCAACGTCTCGGTCAGCATCAACGGGAGCGGAAACTGGGTCGTGACGTTCCAGAACGCCCTGGGCGGCACCAACGTCAACCCGATCCGGACCGACGGCAGCGCCCTGCTCGCCGGGGCGGCGGCGTCCACCGCCGGGCGGACGGCCGTCTACACCCCCCAGGCGGGCATGCGGTACTACTGGGCCAACGGCCAGGATTACAGCATCCAGACCAGCACCACCTACGCCTCGTCGGACTGGCTGGGCGTCGACTCCCTCGTGGCGGACCCCGACAACATCGTCGAAGGACCGAAGCGGACGCAGGTCGGGGAGATCCGCCGGCTCGAGGACGGGACCTACGTGACCGACACGGACAGCGGCGACTACGGCTACGGCTACGACTATTCGTACGACTACGTGCAGATCACCCAGAGCACGTCCACGTACACCTGGGCCGGCAACATCGTTACGGTCACCTCCGCGGATCCCCACCTGATGAGCACCGGCCAGAAGGTCCTCCTGGACTTCACCACGGGAGGCGCCGTCAACAAGGACGGGACCTTCACGGTGACCGTGATCGATGACCATTCGTATCAGTTCATCCTGCTGGGCGCCGGAGCGGGCGGAGACGTCACCGTGACCCGGGTCCAGCGGAACACCTGGGAGGAGTCCACCTGGTACGGAAAGACCACGTACTACTGCAAGGAGACCCTCACGACGCCCTACAAGGACATCCACGTCCAGAGCGTCCGCGCCGACCGCGACATCGGCATCGCCTTCATCGGCTACGAGGCGGGGGACACAAATATCCGGGTGACAATCACCTCCGTGGGCAGCGTCCTGGTGAACGACTCGATCCAGAACCCGGAAGGGACGACGAGCCTCACCAGCAGCAGCGGCCAGATCCGGCTCGTCAACGACACGGCCGTCGTCGGCGGGCGGAACATATCCCTCAGCGCATCCACCGGCATCGGAGCGGACCGGACCCTGCGGACGAACCTGAACGACGGCTACAGCGGGTCCCTGAGCGCCGTGACAACGACCGGCGACATCAGCATCCAGGAGATCTCGGGCGACCTGATCGTCGACCAGGTCACGACCTCGAAGACGACCACGACCACCACCAGCAATGTGACCCTGACCGCCCACGGCGATATCCTGGGGAAGGACGCCTCGAACCAGGTCCGGGGCCAGAAGGTGACGCTGACGGCCACCTACGGCGACATCGGCACCCTGGGTACGGGAGGGACGGCCTCCACACCCGGCGCGGGCGCACAGGCCCTCCGGATCGACACGGGCGACGCGGACGACCACTCCCTGACGGCGACGGCGGTGGGCGACGTCAACATCACGGAGACCGCCGGGACGCTGCACCTGAACAGCGTGGTGACCGACGGGAGCGTCCGCATCACCGTGGAAAACGGCGGCCTCACGGACGTCAACTCCAACGAAGTCCGGGACGACCGCACGTGGGCGCAGCTCCTGGCCCTGTACGAGCGGATGATGGCCACGGGCGACGCGGCGGACGAGAGCGTCGCCGCAACCATCGCCGCCTACGAGGCCCTCAAGACCCAGGAATACCAGGCTTACTGGCGGTACCGGAACTCCGTGGGCGGCAGCTACGACCCCTCGCAGACGATCGCCCTCTCGGATTCGGAGATCGACTGGTACACGGACTACTACACGAGCCAGGGAAAGACGGCCGGAGAGATCGCCATTGCCCTCCAGACCCTCGTGAACGCCCGGACGGCCTCGTATCACGTACTCCACAGGACCTATGGCGACGTCTCGGCGACCTACGATTCAGCCTGGTCCTACGATGTGGACTCCGTCGCCCTCCATGATCGCGTCGGGTCCGCCGAGATCAACGGCAGCGCCGTCGAGCTGACCCGCCACGTCTTCACGACGGGCCAGGCCGTGGTGTACCACGCCGGGGGCGGCACCATCGACGGGCTCGTCGACGGAACCACGTACTACGTCGTCGTGGACGCCTCCAATGCAAGTGTGATCCGCCTCGCCGCGACCCTGGCCGACGCCGGCACGAACACGACGCTCAGTTTCACCTGGGTGAGCGGCGACAGCCACTGGTTCTCCGACGGCGACGTCCTTTCCCAGCGGGCGAAGTGGAGCGAGGCCCAGCTGAAGAACTCCATCAGCGCCAGCATCCTGAGGCCGAAGACGGTCTCCGGGACGTCGGCCACCACCGAGGAGCCGAACATCACCGGCTCCGAGATCGCCCTCGTGGTGTCCGGGGAGATCGGCTCGGCCGATGTCACCATGGACATCACCATGGCCGACATCAACGCCGGGCTTTCCGAGGAGCAGAAGGTCGCCCTCGCCGCCGCGGAGAAGCAGGACGTCACGTTCTACGACACCGAGGGGAACGTCATGCAGCCGGACGACGTGGGCAAGACGTTCGCCCGCCTCCACATCAGCGTGAAGAACGATGTCGATTTCAAGACGGAGGGCCTGCTCACCGTCTCGGCGGGCACCGGCGCAAACCTCGGCTCAGACCAGACCGCCGACGTCAACGTCGACCGGATCACGAGCACCGACGGCGAGGTGCGCCTCAAGGTCCAGGGGAACATCATCAACGCCCGGACCGACGGCGGCTACAACATACGGGGCGACGGCGCGGTCCTGGAGGCCGAAGACGGCAGCATCGGGACGCAGGCCAAGCCGTTCCTGATCGACATGATCGAGGCGGGCCGGACCGGCGCGCTCACCGCCCGGGCCAAGACCAACGTCTACCTGCAGGAGACCTCCGGAGACCTGTATGTGTCGTCGGTGTACGCGGGGACGTTCATCGACCTGCGCTCCGCGGGGTCCATGCTGGACGCCGACAACGACGACGCAACGACCCGGGCCTGGAACATCTACAGCCCCGACGCCTACCTCCAGGCGGGGGCCGGCGGCACCATCGGCGCCGACGGGAGCGCGCTGGAGACGGACCTCCAGGGCGGGGTGCTCAACGCCGACGCGGGCCAGAGCATCTACCTGTACGAGTCGGCGGGCGACATGATCGTCGGGGTGATCAAGTCGGCCAACGCCAACGTCAGCCTGGGCGCCGCCCTGTCCATCCGCGACAACGACGAAGGGGCGGTGGGGAACCCCTCCCCCGACGTCATCGGCAACAGCATCACCCTGACGGCGGGATTCGCCATCGGGGCCGTCGACGACTACCTGGACATCGACACGGCCTTCTCCGGAGCCGGGACGCTCACCTCGGCCAGCGAGTTCAACACGTACATCATCGAGATCTCGTCCAAGGCGACGCCCGGCGCGGGCGACGAGGACCTGAGCCTGTACTCCGTCGCGACCAACGCCGGGACGGCCTTCATCACCGCGCCCACGGGGAGCATCTACAACGGGCGGACCGACGGCGGGTCGAACGTCGTCTCCGGAAAGACCTACCTCTTTGCCGGCCTGAACATCGGCGCGGAAGACAAGCGGATCATGACCCTCGTGGACAACATCGAGGGCCTGGCCACCTCGGGGAGCACCTGGATCACGAACACCTCGAACCTCACCGTGGGCGGGGTCGTCGAGGGAAGCGAGCAGGGTTTCCTGGGCGGCGGCGCCGTCAACATCACCGCGAGCTGCACCATCGACGTGAAGGAAGACGTGATCTCGGCGACGGATTACATTGTCCTGACCGCGACCGAGCGGGCGGCGGACGTCGACGACCTGATCGTCCGGGACGGCATCACCGTCTGGTCGAAAACGAGCTATGTCACACTGCGAGCCGGTGACGATGTGACGCTGGAAGAGGGCAGCTTCGTCCTGGCGGCGGGCAAGGTCACCATCAGCGGCGACTACGGGAGCGCCGACGCAGCCGGCACGACCATCCGCCTCCTGGGCGTGGTCGGCGGCAGCGAGGTCGAGGTGAACGGGAACGCCGACGACGACACGATCATCCTAGAGCGGACCCACGATACCGTGGACTACCCGAGCGCCGACGTCCAGGCGGCGGTGGCGGCCACGTACGGCAACGTGACCAACGTCTATGCGTACGCCGGGAACGACACGGTCACCCTCCGCTCCATCGACGGCCAGACGAACGTCTACGGGGGCGACGGGGAGGACCTGCTCATCGCCGACACGCTCAAGACGCTGACCAGCAGCAAGTACGCGACCCGGGACGCCCTGAACCTGGACGGCCAGGCCGGGACGGACCGCTACGTTGTCAACGCCTCCGGCACGGGCGACTACATCGTCAACGTCACCGACACCGGGGCCCCGGACGACGGCGCGGACACGCTGATCGTGAACGGCACGGCGGACGACGACGACTTCCTCCTCCGGAAGAGCTTCGTGGCGGTTCTCCACGGATCCTATGCCGGCGGGTACTCCGCCGACGTCGAGCGCATCAACTACGACACGAGCATCAACGGCCGGCTCATCGTCACCGGCGGCATCGGCGCGGATTCGTTCTTCACCGACGACAACTCCTCCATCACCACCCTGGATGGCGGCGCCGGGGCCGACTACTTCCAGATCGGCCAGCTCTTCGGCTCCCTGCGCGACGTGGGCGCCAACATCGCCGCGGGCGACGTCTTCGAGACCATCGAGACGACCATGGGCTTCCTCAGCCGCGGGATCAGCTACGCGACGACCGTCTACGGCGGCAGCGGTAACGACACGTTCTCGGTCTACAACAACATCGCCAAGCTCCGCCTGGAGGGCGGCGACGGGAACGACGAGTTCGTGGTCCGGGCCTTCATCATGCTGAATTCCTTCGACCCGGAGCAGCAGCTCACAGAGGTTGACGGCGGCATCGGCGACGACTACATCCAGTACAGCATCAAGTCCCCCATCAGCATCAACGGCGGCGCCGGCTATGACCGCGTCGTGGCACTGGGCACCGAGGCGAACGACGTCTTCGTCGTCACCTCCTACGGGATTTTCGGCGCCGGCATCAACATCACCCTGGACGGCGTGGAGGAGGCCCTCGAGGTGGACGGGCTGGAGGGCGACGACACGATCTTCGTCCTCAGCACCTCGGCCAGCATGGTGACGACGATCATCGGCGGGCTGGGGAACGACACGGTCAACGTCGCGGGCGATGTGACGGGCACGGTCATCAGCGCCGAGCTGGAAGGGAGAAGCGGCGTCATCAACCACAGCGTCACGAGCGACGACCCCTCCTACGACGGGCTCCTCATGGACGGCATCGCCCTCAACGTGGCCGACGCCGCAACGGGCGCGGTCGTCATCACGGAGAGCGGCGGCGGCACCGTGGTGGAAGAGGACGTACCGGGCTCCGTGGACACCTACACGATCTCCCTGGCCGCGGCATCCCTCGATCCGGTTGAGGCGGGCGACGTGGCCTACATCACCGTCTCCGCGGCCAAGTCGGAGTCGGAAGAGGACGCCCTCGGGGCGGATACGGTTCTCCTGTCCACCGACGGCGTCAACTACTTCGACGCGGTGGTCCTGACCTTCGATATCACAAACTGGACGGACAACCAGACGATCTGGGTAAAGGCGGGCTCCGACGCCGTCTCCGAGGGCGAGCGGAACGTCGCGGTGAGCCACAGCGTCATCAGCAGTCGCGCCGACCTGGACAAGGCCAAGATCAACGACGTGATGGTGAAGGTCCAGGACGACGACAAGGCGGGTCTCATCATCGTGGAGAGTGGGAACGACACGCAGGTCCTGGAGGGAGCCGCCGACACCTTCACCGTGCGGCTGACCCATGCGATCACAAGCGACGTCACCGTGACCCTGGCATATGACGCCGGGCAGCTCTCCCTGGACACGGCGACGCTGACCTTCACCAGCGGGAACTGGGACGTGGCGCAGACGGTGACCGTCACGGCCGTGGACGACGGCACGGCGGAAAACACGCAGACCTCGGTGATCACCGCCACGGTGACGAGCACCGACGCGGGGTTCGCCGTCAGCGAGAAGCCGACGGTCAACGTGACCGTCATCGACAACGACTCCGCCGGCGCCCTGGTCACCCAGACGGACGGATCCACGCGCGTGGTCCAAGGCGACGCCACGGGCGACACCTACAGCATCGTCCTGACGAAGGCACCGGCCGCGGGCACGACCGTCACCGTGAAGATCCTCACGGACGGGCAGACGGTCGTCTCCAGCGCCGACGGCCGCTTCAACTCCACCGACGGCACGGTTACCTTCACGGATGCGGACTGGAACGTCGCCGCGGAGATCACCGTGAAGGCCACGGACGGGGCGCCCACGGAGAACAACTTCGAGAAGTCCTTCCCGCTGATGTCCCACACCCTGAACCGGATCCAGGGGCCCCTCGTCATCGAGGGCGGCGTCGGACCGGAGGACCGCTCCGTGAAGCCGGGCGTGACCCTTCCCGGGGAGCTGAACCCGGACCTCCCGGAGGTCGTCATCAACGTCGACGAGTCCACCATGACGGACACGCTGAACGTGTACAACGACTCCAGCGTCTCCGACGATACGGGTGTGATGTCGACGCTCCTGCTGCACACCGATTACAGCGTCAAGGCCGACGGTACGGTTTCGGCCACCCTGATCAGCGGCCTGGGCATGGGGACGGACCTCGTCGTCAACAAGGGCACGGAGGCGGCTCCCGACCTGTTCACCTACAAGGGGGGCATCGCCTATACGAACCTGGAAGTCGCCGAGGTGCTCCTCGGGACGGGGAGCGACACCTTCACGGTAACGGGCACGCGGGCCGGGACGGCCACAGCCGTCCACGGTGGCGGTGGTGCCGACAACCTGATCGTCACGGGCGGCGGCGGTTCGGCCTCGCCCCTGGTCCTGTACGGCGACACCTCCGAGGACGGCAGCCACTACACCTCGACGGGCGGCACCCCCTCCAGCTCCGGCATCCACTTCGACACCCCCGGGGCCGACACGATCGATGCCTCTGCCTCGAGCGACGGCGTCGTGATCTACGGCGGTCCCGGCGATGACATCATCATCGGCAGCCAGGGGAACGACCAGATCGCCGGCGGACTGGGCGACGACACGATCGACGGGCAGGCCGGGAACGATATCATCTACGGCGATTCCGGGTTCAACGCCACCCTGTCGAGCCGCGCCCTCGCGGTGCCGACGACGGAAACCCCGGGGACCGACACGATCGAGGGCGGCGCCGGCAACGACATCATCTTCGGCGACCACGGGATCGTCACCCAGGCAGCCTCCGGGCTCCTGGGCACGGGCGGCGTCAACCGGATCGAAACAACGAACGAGGCGGCCGGCCTCGGCGACACGATCCATGGTGGCGACGGCGACGACCGCATCTTCGGAGGCCTCGGAGCCGACACGATCGAGGGGAACGCAGGCAACGACACGATCTTCGGCGACCACGGGGTCATGGACTACGTCTCCGGAGATGGGAACAACGCGACCGTCGACCTGGCCTACACGCGGAACACGGCGTCCGGCGACATCGACACGATTTACGGAAACGCCGGCGACGACACGATCTTCGGCGGTGTCGGCGCCGACCTGCTCTACGGCGGCAACGGCTCCGGCGGTGCCCCTGTCGTCGGGAGCGACCGGGACGCCATCATCGGCGACTTCGGCCGGATCACCTTCGCCGCCGGCATCGTCTCCGCCACGGAGACCATCGATCCCGGCCATGGGGCGAACGACACGATCGAGGGGAACGAGGACAACGACATCCTCATGGGCGGCTTCGGGTCCGATACGATCGACGCGGGTGTCGGGAACGACATCGTTTTCGGCGACAACGCCCGGATCGACCACGACACCGACGGCGCCCTGAAGGTCCTCCAGACGACCGACACGGCGGCGGATTCGGCCTTCGGCGACGCCGACACGATCACAGCCGGCAACGGCGACAAGGTGATCCTCGGCGGTATGGGGGCCGACATCATCACCACCTTGGTCGGGACAGACGTGATCCTGGGCGACAACGGAACGGTGACGTACGCCGGTGCCACGGGATCCCTGAAGATGAGCCAGATCGTCTCGACGGTGCCGTCGCGCGGTGGGAACGACATCATCACAGCCGGGAACGGGACAAAGCACATCATCGGCGGGTACGGCTCCGACTCGATCAGGGCACTCGCGGGAGACCACGATGTCATCGGCGACAACGGCCTGATGACCTTCGACACGACCGGGATGGCCATGACGCTGAGGACGACCGACACGGAGGCCGCTCCCGGGTTCGGCGGGAACGATACCATCACGGTGGGTGACGGAGTCGCCAACATCCTGGGAGGCATGGGCGCCGATCTGATCACAGTCGGTTCCGGCCGGGGCATCATCTTCGGCGACAATGGCGAGATCCGCTACAACGGCGCCGCCGGGCACCTCAAGGCATACCTGGCCATGTCTTCACTCCCCTCGAGCGGCGGTGACGACCGGATCGTTACAGCGGGCGGGAACAAGCACGTGATCGGAGGCTACGGCGCCGATACGGTAACGACCGCCGGCGGTGACGACATCCTCATCGGCGACAATGGCGAGATCCAATACGAGAGCGGTATTCCATCCATCGTCCGGTCCATAAACCCCAGCGACGGCGGAAACGACCTCCTGAGAAGCGGCAGCGGCGTCGACATCCTCATCGGCGGCACCGCCAGCGACGACATGTACGGCGGGGAAGACAACGACGTGCTGATCGGTGATGGCGGGCAGGTCACCCTGACCTCCGGCGAATGGCTCTATGTCGAAACGATCGACCACCACTCCGGCGGCGGCGACGACTACCTCGACAGCGGCTCCGGCGAAGACATCATGTTCGGCGGCGAGATCAGCAACACCTTCGTCGGCACACTGGGCCAGGACGTCATGGTCGGCACCTACGGCCGGGTCACCATCACGGCCGGCAAGGTGCAGTCCCTGGTCCGCCTCGACAGCATCGACCTGATCACCAATACCATGACCAGCCTGGAGGACGGCACGAACGCGGAGTCCCAGCCGCTCTGGACCAGCGGAGCCGGTACGGGCGGACAGGCTGGGGCCGGCGGGACGGAGGGCGGAGGGGCGACGGGAGGGACCGGAGGCGCGGGATTCGGCTCCTACTTCTCGACCGGATCGACCCTGCCGGGCGTCTGGGTGGCGACAAGCTACGGAACGGAGCTCATGAGGCTGGGCGACGCGGACCTCTCCCAGGAAGACGACGGGCACAGCGACGGCCAGGCGGGCTCCCAGGCCGGCTCCCAGGCCGGATCATCCGGCGATTCCGGATCCGGACAGGGGGATAACGCCCAGGGCTCGGATGCAGGCTCTGGACAGGAGTCCTCCGGCCAGGAGGGTGAGGGCCAGACCTCCGGAGAAGGCTCCCCGGGTGAGGCGGGTGCCGGGCGGCAGGCGGGCGACGGCGCCACCGGCGAGCAGGGGGCGCAGGGCCGGAGCGGCGAAGGCGGTGGCCCGCAGACCGGGGCCGGCGACGATGGTTCGGCCGTCCTGGGCGACGACGGGACGGATATCGCCCGCACGGTGGACATGGGGGCCGGGGCGGCGATGGCGGGCCTCCTGGGCTGGAAGGTCATCAGCGGCGGGGACCTCGGAAAGGGCGGCCTGATCGACCGCCAGTCCTTCAAGGACCTCAAGGAGCGACAGGAAAAGAAGCGCTTCAAGTCCTGGAAGAGCGCCGGGTCCTGGAAATAGCGGCCGGCTCCTGCGGTACAAAGCCCCGCCCGCAAGGCGGGGCTTGTTTTTCGTGGCGGAAGGAAGCAGCGGCGCTGGACGGGGATAAGCGGATGGCAGACCTGAAGGCGGAACTCATCCACATTTACATCTCTCCCGCGGGGGAGTTCCATTTCCTCGTGCGGGGAAAGCCTCCGGAGGCGGCCGCGAGCGGGGGGATGGCCCTCCCGGTCGACAGGAGGATCATCCTGCCTCCCGCCGCCGCAAAGCGGCTGACCCTGGTCCTGGAGGCGGCGGTGGAGGACTACGAGGCGGAGTTCGGGCCGGCGCCGGAGCCGGGGGAGGGCCGCTCTCCGGCAACGGAACGGCGGCGGATCATCGACTCCGTTCAGGGGGAAAAGGCCCGCCTGCTCATCGACCGGATCGACGGGCTCGGCGTCCACTACGGGTTCGAGCAGTCCTTCAAGATGCTCCCTGGGACGCTCCTGGGCAACCGCTTCCTCGCCGGTTTCCACAGGGAGGCGGCCGGAGAGGGCCTCGAAGGGAATCTGGACGGCCTCTGCCGGGCCGTCGGCATGCCCGAGTCCCAGCGGCAGGAATTCCTCCGGGGGCTTCCCGAGGCAAACATCGTGCTGTTCGGCTTTGAAGAGGGCGAAGGCTCTTCCCTCTACAAGGCCTACCTGGAATATGGAGCGGAGTTCCGGCGCGTGATCCGGGAATCGCCGGACGACCCGGGCTCTTTCGTGATCCACCGGGGCTTCAAGTGGGATGCCGGCGACAGTGCCCGACACACGACGGCCCGCTACGTGTGCCATCCCTCCTGGTCCGTGGAGCGGATTCTCCAGCGGCTGTCGGAGTCCTTCTACGGGGGAGGCCGGAGTCCCGTGTTCGGGATCGTGAAGGGGATCGTGGAGACGGCCGCCGGGAGGATGCGTCCCGAAGAGCATCTCTACGTGGAGGTGGAGGAGGAGGGGAATCCACGGGTATCCTTCGATCTCAACCTGTACCGGGCCAACCTGCTCCTGGGGGAGCTGTACCCGTTCCTGCTCGCGATGTGCCGGCACCTGTCGATCGACGAGGAGACGTTCCTCCGCGCCTACGAGCCGGCGAAAAAGTTGATCTTCGGGCATGTTTCCGGCGGAACCGACCGCCGGGGACGGGACTTCCTGACCGTCTACTACGGAGTGAAGGGAAGCTCCCGCCGCGGACCCGGCGGGCCATGAGGGGACATTCGTGAGGAAACCCGGGACGTTCCGGATTTCCCGCGGGGAGGACGGAGAGGATCGTGGAGCGCAAGGTTCCGGTGGGGCGCGTCGACCTGACGCAGTACATCGTCGTCTCCGTCTGGTTCGGCTGTAACAACGCCTGCAGCATCTGCATGCTCTCGGACATCCGGGGGACGCTGCCTCCCATCGGCTTCAACCGGTACCGGGAGATCATCCGCGACGTCGTCCGGGAAGAGCGCTTCGAGAACCTGATCCTCTCCGGCGCGGAAGCCACGACCTTTGAAGAACTGGACCGGTACGTCCGCTTCGCCGCGTCCTTCGACCGGTTCCGGAAGATCCAGGTCCAGACGAACGGCCGTCGCCTCGCCGACCGTCGCTACCTGGACAGCCTCATCGCCTGCGGTGTGAATGAGTTCTTCGTCAGCGTCCACGGGGTCGAGGGAGTCCACGACACGATCACCGGCGTGGCGGGATCGTTCCGGGAGACCCTGGCGGGGCTCCGGAACCTGGAGGCCTACAAGGGCGTGAACGTGATTACCAACACGGTCCTGAACCGGGTCAACATGGGCGTGCTCCCTTCGCTGATGTCGTTCCTGGCGGGCCTCGGGACCAGCGAGATTCACCTCTGGAATCTCTTCCCCATGGGGGAAACGGACCGGCGCGACCTCCTGGTGGGGATCCCGGAGTTTCTGGAGATCCTGCCGGGCGTTCTGGATGCGGTTGGCCCCTCGGGCAAGCCCCTGGTCCTGAAGAGCTTTCCCGAATGCCTGCGGGCGGGGCCGCCGGCCGTCTTCGACGACTGGTTTCCCGTGACGGTGCTGCCGAACCGCTTCTGGCAGGAATTCGGCCGGAGCGGCTTCGGGACCTGTGTCCACCGGGAGGCATGCGGGGCCCGGGAATGTTGGGGGCTCTCCAACGCCTATCTCAGGAAATTCGGGGACGAGCGGGAGCTGCTGTCGCCTCTGGGCGGGCGGGACGACGCACGGCCCCGGGGAGCGGATTGAGGAGCGTTCATGGACCGGCTCGAAATCATGACAGCGGGGGAGCCCTTCTTCAACTACTGCCTGTGGCAGTACGACCCGGCGGCTCCCTGGGAAGGCAAGATGCGGTCGGCGAACCTGCTCTTCCACTCTTTCGAGTACGCCGGGGCCGACGGGCGGATGCTCGATCTGGTGGACCATATCCGGAACGGCATCGGCCCCTCCATGAGCGTCTGGGGCGTGAAGCGGGCGGGGGATCGGATCGGCTGGGAATACTATTTCTACGACTACCGGAGGCGGGAGCGGCAGCGGTCCGCCACGAGGGTACTCCGGGCGATGGCGCCCCTGGTCGGATCCACGGCGGCCCTCAACGAGGATCATCCCTATTTCATGTTTTCCCTCGACATCGACGACGCGCTGGTATCGGGAGCCCGGGATCTGGACGAGATCCACATGTACATCGGCAACCCCGGGAGCGCCGTCTCCTCGGGCATCTGCTATGCCATCACCCCGTCGGGCTCCCGCCTGGAGAACTTCTACTTCTTCTTCGACGCGGGAAAACACCGGCAGGACATCCTGGCCAAGATCGCCTGCTCCGCCCAGATCGATGCGACGGCCCTGGACCTCGAGGCGATCTACCGTCCGGAGCTCCGGGACTGCCGGACCGTCTGCCTGGCCAACAAGCCGCGGAGCGACTGCATCTATTTCTCCGGCATCACCGTGGACCAGTTGATCTTTTTCATGAACTGGCTGGAGTATCCGCGGGGGCTCCGCTCCTTCGTGGAGGAGAACCGGTCTCAACTCGATCACCTGCTGTACGACGTCGGATTCGACTACCGGATGGAAGATGGGCGGTTACGGATCGACAAGAGCGGTTACTACGGGATTTTCTAGAGTCATGGCGCAGGGGGCTGCCACGGGGGCTCCCGCCGTCGCGGCCTTTTTTTCCACGATCCATCGTCGACGACCAGGAAGGCTGGAGGGATGGAAAAAAAGTCCTGATCGCTCCTCTGGGAACCCCCGGTCGCGCCCCCGCGGATGGGAGGTTGGGGAGAAAAATGCGGCCCGGGATTTCGGGCGCCTTGCATTCAACCCTTTTTGAGCAGTACGCGGGTTCGAGGATGATGGCGCAGGGGGCTGCCACGGGAACGAAGACCTTGATGGGATGGGAGGGGGACTTCCCTCGCGCTCAGGAGCGTTTTTCCGACCCTGCAACGTCTCGCTCCGCTGCAAAGTCATAACTCGCGCCCAGGGGCGCTCAGACAGATGACTTTGCGGGCGCTGCGCTGCGACGGCAGGGTGCCCCGAAAAAGCCGCTATTCGCGCTCCGGGAAGCCCCCTCTCCCGGACGAACGTTCGCGGGGGCGCGACCGGGGGTTCCCAGAAGAGCAATCAGAAAACGTTTCCGGACCACTGGCTCATCGGTTTCAGAAGGCGAAGAGCGGAAACGTTTTCGCGACAGCGGGAGCCCCCGTGGCAGCCCCCGCGCCCCGGATGAAGCGGATCAATCGTGGCGGCGGCGGTCGTTATCGGGAAAGCGTTCTATGATCGCCTCGAGGGCCTGGCGGACCAGGGTGTCGAAATCGGTCCGGCCGTCGAGGGTGACGTCGGCGCGGAGAGGCACCCGCTCCCGCTGCATCTGGAGCATCCGGCTCACGATGCGGAGGTAGTTGTCGAGGTAGCCGCCGAGCCAGGCGATGAAGGCCCGGGCGTCATGCTCTCCACCCGTCATCGGGAAGAGGGCCGTGAATTCCCGGATCTTCCGGGCCAGGGCCACATCCGGGGGCGTGTCGACCCAGACCAGGAGGTCGATGAGGGGGGCCGTCGCCGCGTGCTCGCGCCCGAGGGGCGTCTCCAGGACGATCCAGCGCCCCGCCGTGATGGGAGAGCCGGTCCGCGGATCCATGGCGGATTCGCCCCGCTTCAGCCGGGACAGGGCCTCCGCGAGTCCGGGGACGTTCAGGTCGTCGATACGCGCGCCGTCGTCGATCCAGCGCTCGACGTCGCCGGCGGATCCGCGGGTGGCCTGTTCGAAGTGGTCGTAACTGATCAGGGAGGCATCCCCCAGGCCGGATGCGATGGCCGTTGAGAGGGATGTCTTTCCTCCCCCGACGGGTGCCGCGATGGCGATGACGGGTATCATGCGGACTCCATAATGGGAAAGGGGATTTGTTGAACGGAAT
Source organism: Syntrophales bacterium (assembly GCA_035363115.1). NCBI lineage: Bacteria > Pseudomonadati > Thermodesulfobacteriota > Syntrophia > Syntrophales > Syntrophales bacterium. Next base: position 1,092,590 of record DAOSEM010000001.1, read on the forward strand.
GACACTGCACGGCCCGAACCGGGAGTTCGATCATCTCTGCGTGGACGATTTTCTGCCGGATCTCCTGGCCGCCCGGTGCCTCGGCACGGCCTTCGAAAGCGGCCTTATCGACGATTTCCTGGCGCGCGAAACGGCCTCCCCGGAGGAGTTGGCGGACCGGTTCGGGGCGGACCGGCGGGGCATGGCGCTGCTTCTGGACCAGCTTCTGGCAAACCGGGTCCTCGTCGATCGCGGAGGCCGCTTCGGGCTGTCGGAGGCGTTTCTCCACTCCCTGTCCTACCGGGATCTCCTGGAGTTGAAGCTGGAGCTGGCGAACTTCTGCGCCTTCGACGTCCTGAGCCTGTTTCCGGACCTTGTCTTTCGCCCCCGGGAGTTTGCAGGGAAATCCGGCTTTTACGGGCTGTTTGCCTACGACCGGTGCTTCGAGCGGAGCGAGGAGGCCGTCCGGACGGCCCGGCGCTGGATGCGGATCACCACGGTGCTGACGAAGTACGAGGCCCGGGCATGCCTGAAGTACCACGATTTCGGAGGATGCCGGCGCATCCTGGACGTGGGCGGAAACAGCGGGGAATTTGCACTCAGGATCTGCAGGAGCCATCCCGGCGTTGAGGCCGTGGTCTTCGACCTGCCGCTGGTCTGCGAGATCGGCTCGGCCCACCTGCAGGCGGAGCCGGAGGCGCCCCGGATCTCCTTCGTGAAGGGCAACGCCCTCGTCGACGACTGGCCCGGCGGCTTCGACCTGGTCAGCTTCAAGTCGATGCTCCATGACTGGCCGGACGACCTGGCGGGAGAGCTGCTCGCCCGGGCCGCGGGTGCCCTCCGCCCGGGCGGAACGGTGCTCATCTTCGAGCGGAGTCCCCTTTCGCCCGGCGGAGGTCCGCTTCCCTATTCCCTGATTCCGTTTCTGCTCTTCCATCACAGTTTCCGCCCGCCCGGCTTCTATGCGGACCGCCTGCGGGCCCTCGGCTTCTGCAGGGTGGAGATCCGGAAAATCGACCTGGAGATGCCCTTCCATCTCGTGACGGGCACCCGCTGACCGCGGATCCGGGGTGGCCGTCCGGAGGCCCACCGACCGGTTGACACGGCGTATGCAGTCATATAAGAAAATTGGACAAAAGAGAATCCTGCAAATCCTGTTGAGGAGGAAAACATGGCACAGAAAAACGAGAAGACCGTTCAGGCATCCCTTCCCGGGGCCGATGCGGATAATGTCAAGGCGACGATCCGCTGGGACGTCGCCAAGATGCAGACGACCTACGCCAACGTGTGCAACGTATCCAGCACGAAGGAGGAGTTCACGCTCCTGTTCGGCATCAACAAGACCTGGAATCCCGAGCAGCGCGAATTGACGGTGGACATCAGCGACCGCGTCATCCTGAATCCCTTCGCGGCCAAGCGTCTCTCCCTCCTGCTCCGGAACATCGTCCGGCAGCACGAGAGCCGCTTCGGCGAGATCCAGCTGGAAGCCGGCGAAAAGCCGGAGGAGAACGCATAACCGGCGGGAGAAACCCACTGCCTGCCGGGGGCCGACCTGGCTCCCCGGCAGGCGGTTTGCCCGCTTCTTTTCGCCATTCACCCGTCTTGTCCGAGTCCGCCACGCCGGGCGGCCGCCAGCGGCGTCCCGGTGCCGGCCGTTCATCGATGCCAGGCCGTCCCATGTGCTTCCCGGGAAACGCCCCGCCCGTCCGCCGGATCCCGTTTCCCGGGGAGGAATTTTCCGGGAATGACCCGGTCGAGACAGGCCGTTCCAGGACCGAAGCAGGGAACCGAGAATGATTGAAAAACTCTGGGTAGATCTCGAACACGCGGATCGCTCCGACGACTTCGCTGCCGCCTGGCTGTCCATCCAGTCCTCCTTCATCCGGGGATGCGTGCAGGCCGTCCTGGTGCTTCGAGATCCCGTACGGCAGAGCTTCGCCCCCGTGGCCTCCTGGCCGGAGGGAAGCACCGGCGAGCCCTTGGCGGCGGTCCTGGAGCACACGATCACCGAGGCCGAAGGAATGCTCGTGGAGCTGTCCGAGGTCGACGGGGTTCCCGCGGACATGGAGCGGCACTACGGCCTGGCCTACCCGGTCATGGTGGACGGGGAGCTTTACGGTGCCGTGGCCATGGAGGTGACGGCGCCCTCCGGGGACGCGCTGCGTCCGGCCATGGAGGGGTTGCGCTGGGGATCCGTGTGGCTGGAGAACCGGATCCGCCGGCTCCGGGGCGAGGAGGACGCGAAGACCCTGAAGCGCATGAAGGCGGCGGTGGACATCCTGGCGGCGGTCCTGGCGGAGGAGCGCTTCGACGGGGCGGCCATGGCCTTCGTGACGGAGATCGCCAACCGCCTGGAATGCGACCGGGTGAGCCTGGGACTCGTGAAGGGGAAGCATACCCAGGTGAAGGCGATCTCCCACACGGCGATCGTCGGCAAGAAAATGAACCTGATGCATTCCATCGGCGCCGCCATGGACGAGGCGGTGATGCACCGGGGCGAGATCCTGTTCCCCGTTCCCGCGGAGGCCGGGGTCCTGGTCGTCCGGGACCACGAACAGATGGCCCGGCTGCATGGCACCCGGGCGATGATGACCCTGCCCCTGTACGGCCATGAGAAGTACTATGCAGCGATTACCCTTGAGCGGCAGGACGACAGGCCATTCTCCGAAGATGACGTCGCCTACGTCAAAAGCGTTGTCGCCCTGACGGGACCGGTGCTGGAGAGCAGGCACCGCCAGGACCGCCCCATCGTGTTCGGCGTGCTCGAGGCCATGAAGCGGCAGGCGGTCCGCCTGTTCGGGCCGGGCTACATGGTCCGGAAGGCCGCCGTCCTGGCCCTTGCGGCGGTGGTCGTCTTCTTCAGCGTGGCCATGGATGAATACCGGCTCTCCGCGGAGGCGGTCCTGGAAGGGTCCGTGAGCCGCTCCCTCGTCGCGCCCATCGACGGGTACATCAAGACGGCGAGTGCCCGGGCGGGCGACGTCGTGAAGAAGGACACCGTCATCTGCCAGCTGGACGACCGGGAGCTCATGCTGGAGCGGATCAATCTGCTGAGCAAGCGGGGCCAGTACGACCGGCAGTACAAGAAGGCCATGGCCGAGCACAACCGCGCCGAGGCGAACATCGTCAGCGCCCAGGCGGGGCAGGTCCAGGCCGAGCTGAACCTCCTGGACAACAGGCTCCGCCAGATCGTCATCCGGGCGCCATTCGACGGCATCCTCCTCAGTGGCGACCTGAGCCAGAAACACGGAGCCGCCGTGAAGCGCGGCGAAGAGCTTTTCGTGATGGCGCCGCTGGACGGGTACCGGCTCATCCTCAAGGTGGACGAGCACGGCATAGCCGACGTGAAGGAGGGGCAGCGGGGCACCCTGGTCCTGTCGTCGCTCTCCCGGGAGAAATTCCCCTTCACCGTGAAGAAGATCACCCCCCTCTCGACGGCGGAGGAGGGGAAGAACTATTTCCGCGTTGAGGCCATGCTGGACGAGATGTCCCCCCGCCTCCGGCCGGGCATGGAGGGCGTGGGCAAGATCGAAATCGACCGCCGGCTCATGATCTCCATCTGGACGAGGGGCATGATCGACTGGTTCCGCCTCCGCCTGTGGGCGTGGCTGCCCTGAGGTTTCCCGGTGGACAAGACCCTGTACAGCAGCTCCTGGTATCGCGTGGCGGGTCTGAAGCCGCTCGTGAGACGGCACGCGGAGATCCACCGGCACACCTACCGGGGGAAGGTCTGGTACGTCCTCCAGGATCATTCCTCGGGCCGCTTCCACCGGTTCACGGAGGAGTCCTATTTTCTGATCGGCCTCATGGACGGGAAGCGGACCCTCCAGGAGATCTGGGAGGCCGCCTGCCTCAAGCTGGCGGACGACATGCCGACGCAGGACGAGGTGATCGGCCTGGTCTCTCAGCTGAACAGGGCGGACGCCCTGCAGTCCGACACGGCCCCCGACGTGGAAAACCTGAGCCGGCGAAGTCGCAAGGACCGGTCGTCCCGGTTCTGGAACGCCGTGCGCTCGCCCCTGGCCATTCGCATTCCCCTCCTGGACCCGGAGCGGTTTCTCGAACGGACGAAGGGAATCGTCGCTCCGCTGTTCACGACGCCGGCTTTCCTGGTCTGGCTCGTCGTCGTCGCGGTCGGGGCCGTCCTTGCCTTCCTGCACTGGAGCGAGCTGACCTCCAACCTGGCCGACCGGGTCCTCGCCCTCGAAAATCTCCTGATCTTCTGGCTGATCTATCCCCTCGTCAAGGCGCTCCACGAATTCGGCCATGCCTGGGCAGTGAAGCACTGGGGCGGCGAGGTTCACGAGATGGGGATCATCTTCCTCGTGTTCATGCCCATCCCCTACGTCGACGCCTCGGCGACCTCGGCCTTCCGGGAAAAGAGGCGCCGGATCGTCGTCGGCGCCGCGGGCATCATGGTGGAGCTCCTGATCGCCGCCCTGGCCATGATCCTCTGGGTGAACACCGGCCCCGGGATTGTCCGGGCGGTGGCGTACAACACGATGGTCGTCGCCGGCGTCTCCACGCTTCTGTTCAACGGCAACCCCCTTCTGCGGTTCGACGCCTATTACGTCCTGTCGGACCTCCTGGAGATCCCCAACCTGGGGTCGCGTTCCAACCAGTACATCGGCTACCTGGTCCAGCGCTACGCGATCCGGAACGACGAGGCTGAGTTTGCCCTGGCCGATGCCGGGGAGGGGAGGTGGCTCGTCCTCTACGGCGTGGCCTCGTTCTTCTACCGAGTCTTCATCACGCTGCAGATCGCCCTTTTCATTGCGGGCAAGTTCTTCTTTGTCGGCGTTGTGATCGCCATCTGGGCGGTTATCGGGCTGATGGTCGTCCCGCTCGTCCGGATGACCCGAACGGTCATGAACAACCGGGCGCTCTACCGGCGGCGAGGCCGGATCGTCGGCCTGGTCGCCGTCGTTGCGGTGGTTGCCGGCGTCCTCGTCGGGGCCGTCCGCCTGCCCTCATTCACCGTCGCCGAGGGGGTGCTCTGGCCCGCGGAGCAGGCCCGGATCCACGCCCGGGTGGACGGCGAGGTCAGGGAGGTCCTGGCGAAGCCTGGCGCCCATGTGAAGAAGGGGGATCCGATCCTGCGGTGCGAAAACCCCGATCTCGTCTCCCGGGTGCACGCCCTCGAGGCGGAGATGCGGAGCTTCGGAGCCCGCCAGCGGATGGCCTTCGTCCAGGACCGGACGATGGAGCGGATGGTCCAGGAAGAGATCGCCCGCATCGCGAAGGAGCTTGCGGAGGCCAGGGAGCAGCTGGCCTACCTGGTCATCCGGAGCCCCATCGACGGGGAGATCCTGCTCCCCCGGTCCGACGACATGCCCGGCCGTTTCCTCCGGCGCGGGGAGGCCGTCGGCTACGTGGTCGACTACTCCGGGGTGGCGGTCCGGATCGTCGTTCCCCAGTCGGAAGCGGACCGGGTCCGGACGGACGTGCGCGCTGTCCAGGCCCGGCCGGCGGAGAACGTTGCCCGCGTCATCCCCTCGGAGCTCGTCCGGGAAGTGCCGGCGGCGACGGGCGACCTGCCCAGCTTCGCCCTGTCCCTCAAGGGAGGCGGGGCCTTTGCCCTCGATCCGCGCGAGACGGAGCGGCCGCGGGCCTTCGAAAAGCTCTTCCATTTCGAGGTGCGCCTGAAAGACACGACGGGGATGCGGATCGGGGAGCGGATCTACGTGCGGTTCGAGCATACGCCGGAATCGCTGGCCGAGCGGGTGTTCCGGACGTTCCGGGGCGTATTCCTCAAGCGGTTTGAAACCTGAGGCGGAAACGGCGGGCCGGCCGTACCGGCGGCGTCGCACGGCGGGAGAACGGAAGCATCCACCATGGGCAGGGACGTCAAGGATTGGCCGGTAGCGGACTACTTTCACCGCCCGGAGCGCCGGGAGCGGAGGAGGACACTGCTCGACCGCGCCGCCTGGGACCTGGCGGGCCGCTTTCTCGGTCCCGCGCGCGTCCGCACGAGCGGGCTAAAGGAGATCACGGAGCGGGTCGGCCGGCACGACCAGGCGATGCGGAGCGGGTCGGACGTGGAGCTCCGGGAGCGGGCCCAGTCCCTGAAGATGAGGCTCCGGCGGGAGGGCTTCCAGGACGACCTCATCGCGGAGACGTTTGCGCTGATCCGCGAGGCCGATGCGAGAATCCTGGGAATGCGCCCCTTCGACTGCCAGGTGGCCGGCGGCTATGCCCTGCTCCAGGGATTTCTCGCCGAGATGGACACGGGGGAGGGCAAGACCCTCGTCGCGACCCTGCCGGCCGCCACGGTAGCCATGGCGGGCCTTCCCGTCCACGTGATCACGGTCAACGATTATCTCACCGCCCGGGACGCGGAGCGGATGGGGGAGGTGTACCGCTTCCTGGGCCTCTCGATCGACTGCATCATCCACGACAAGACTCCTGCCCAGCGGCGCCGCGCCTACGGCTGCGACATCGTCTACTGCACCAACAAGGAGATCGTCTTCGATTACCTCCGGGACCGGATCGCCCTGGGCGACCGAATGGACCCGTATCGGCTGCACGCCGAGCACCTCTACGACCGGCGGGGGAAAAACAGCCGACTCCTGCTCCGGGGCCTGCATTATGCCATCGTCGATGAAGCGGACAGCGTGCTGGTGGACGAGGCCCGGACGCCCCTCATCATCTCCAGGACGGAGACCTCGGAAGACATGCAGGCCGCCCTGCGGCAGGCTCTCGAGATCGCCGGCGGCATGGAGGAGGGACGGGATTATCGCATCCACTACGAGGCCGACGACGGGATGCGGACCCTCGCCATGACCGAGGCCGCGAAGGAATCGATCCACCGGGCCGCCGATTCCATGGGGACCCTGTGGAGAAGCTCCGTCCGGCGGGAGGAGCTGGTCATGAAAGCCCTCACCGCGCTGCACCTGTATCGCCGCGACGAGCAGTACATCGTCCGGGACGGCAAGGTCCAGATCATCGACGAATTCACGGGGCGGGTCATGCCGGACCGCTCCTGGGAAGGGGGGCTCCACCAGCTCATCGAGGCGAAGGAGGGGTGCAAAATCACGGGGCAGCGGGAGACCGTGGCGCGGATCAGCTACCAGCGTTTCTTCCGTCGCTACCTCAAGATCTCCGGAATGACCGGGACGGCGAAAGAGGTGCGGCGGGAGCTGTGGTCCGTCTACGGCCTGCCCTTCGCCCGCATCCCGACAAACCGGCCCGTCCGGAGGCGCATCGAGCCCGACCGGATCTTCGCCACCCAGGACCTGAAGTGGCGGGCCGTGGCGGGCAGGATCGCGGAGCTTCACGCCGGGGAGCTCCCCGTCCTCGTCGGGACGAGGACCGTCGCGGCGTCCGAGCACCTGAGCCGCCTGCTGGCAGAGGCGGGGCTGCCTCACCAGGTTCTCAACGCCAAGCAGGACAAGGAGGAGGCGGAGATCATCGCCCGGGCCGGAGAGCCGGGGCGCATCACCATCGCCACCAACATGGCGGGCCGGGGGACGGACATCCTCCTGGCGCCGGGGGTTGCCGAGCGGGGCGGCCTCTACGTCATCATGACGGAGCGCCACGAGGCGGGACGCATCGACCGTCAGCTGGCGGGACGCTGCGGGAGGCAGGGCGATCCGGGGACCTGCGAGGCCTTTCTTTCGCTGGAGGATCCGCTGGTCAGCGAAGGGGCCCGGGCGGCGCTGGGCCGGCTGGGGGGGTGGTTGAGAAAACACGGATATGCTATAGGGGAAGCCGTCGGGAAACTGGCGATCCGGCAGGCGCAGAAGAAGGTCGAGAGGGCCCATGCGGGTGTCCGGAAGCGGCTCCTGAAATATGACGAAGAACGGGGAGACACCCTGTCGTTCTCCGGGAAAACGGAGTGAAGGCGTCTTATGAAAAAAGTATCCCGATGGGGATGGGAGGCGGCGATCGTGGCCGCGGCATGCCTGGGCCTCTTTGCCGGTGCGGCGGCGGCGGCGGATTTGAGGGGCATCCTCGAACCGAGCGAGGATATCGCGGTCAGCAGCCAGGTGCCCGGCATTATCGAGGAATTTGCGGTCGAGCGGGGGGACCGCATTACCAAGGGCCAGGTTCTCGTGCGGCTGAAGGCGGGGGTGGAGAAGGCCCAGGCGGAACTGGCGCAGCAGCGCTATGAGTTCGCGAAGCGGAAGCTCGAGCGGAACAAGGACCTCTACCAGAAGCAGCTCATCTCGATCCACGAGAAGGACGAGATGGAGACGGAACTCAGGATCATGGAGCTGCAGTACCAGGAGGCGACGGAGAAGTACAAGCTGCGCATCATCCTCAGCCCCGTCGACGGCGTCGTGGTGAAGCGGACCCTCAGTCCCGGCGAGTATGTCGGTGAGGGGGCCATCATGACCATCGCCCGCGTGGATCCGATCAACGTCGAGATCATCGCACCAGCCGGACTGTACGGATCGATCCGGAAGGGCATGTCGGCGGAGGTCCGGCCGGAGAAGCCCGCGGGCAGCGTCTACCGCGGCAAGGTGGTCGTCGTCGATCCCGTGATCGACGCCGCCAGCGGCACCTTCGGCATCCGCGTGGAGCTGCCCAATCCGAAGCATGCGATTCCGGCGGGGTTGAATTGTCGCGTCAGAATATACGGCCGCTGAGGCGACCCCGGAAAAAGCCCGGATGCTGCGTTGCGCGGCACCCCTCGTCGCTGCGGCGTACGGACAGAGTACGCCTCGCTCCTCGGGGCTTGCGCGCCTTGCCTGCGGGCTTTTTGCGGGGTCGTCCCGGCTGTCCTTGATGGATCGACTCACGGCTCGGGACTTCGGGCGCCTTGCATCCGACCATTTTTGAACAGCCCGAAGACGACGTGGAAAAAGCCCGGATGCCGCGTTGCGCGGCGCCCCCATGAGAAAATCATGATCACCCGCCTCATCTCCGGCGGCCAGACCGGTGCCGACCGGGCCGCCCTGGATTTCGCCATCCAGCGGGGCATTCCCCACGGGGGATGGGTTCCCCGTGGCAGGAAGACCGAGGCCGGGCCGCTTCCGGATCGGTATCGCCTGCAGGAAACGGCCTCGGGCGCCTACGCGGAGCGGACGGAAAAGAACGTCCTCCTGGCCGATGGAACCCTGATCATATCGAGGGGAAGCCTGAAAGGCGGCTCGCTCCTGACGAAGGAGCTGGCGGAGCGCCACGGCCGTTCCTGGATGCATGCCGACCTGGACCGCGGGTCCGTGGAGGAGGCCGCCGAGAGGATCCGGGGCTGGATCCGCGACCGGTCGATCGGCGTCCTGAACGTCGCCGGCCCCCGGGCCAGCCAGGACCCGGAGATCTACAAGGCGGTGCGAGGGGTCCTGGAGGCGGTCTTTGCCGGGTCCGGAAGGGCGGCAATGGGAGACGGGACATGAAGAGCGACGCTCAGGACATTTTCCGTGCAGCCCTCCGGGCGGTGGACCCGTTCGAGTGCGTCCGCCGTCATGCCGGCCGGGTCGAGGCCCGTCTCCGGGAGGAGCGCTGCGGGAGGCTGGCCGTCGTCGCCTTCGGGAAAGCCGCCTGCGCCATGACGCGGGGTCTCCTGGAAAGCCTGCCCGGCTGTGATGCCCCGGGAATCGTCGTCACGAAATACGGCCATGCCTCCGGCACCGTTCTGCCGGAGCGGATCGCCGTCTTCGAGGCGGGCCATCCCGTGCCGGATGAAAACGGGGTGTCGGCGACGGTCCGGGCCGTCGATCTCGCCCGCTCCGCCGGGGCGGACACCCTGGTTACCTGCCTCGTCTCCGGCGGCGGCTCGGCCCTCCTGGCTGCGCCTTGCGAAGGTGTCACCCTCGGGGAGAAACAGGAGATGACCCGGCTCCTGCTCGATGCCGGGGCGGACATCGTGGAGCTGAACACCGTGCGGAAGCACGTGTCCCGGGTGAAGGGGGGGCGCCTCGCGGAGGATGCCGCACCCGCCGGTGTGATGTCACTGATCCTCTCCGACGTGATCGGCGACCGGCTGGACTCCATCGCCTCCGGTCCGACGGCACCCGACGAAACCACCTACGGCGAAGCCCTTCGGGTCCTTGAGCGTTACCGTCTTGCCGGGCGGGTCCCCGGCAGTGTTCTCCGGACACTGGAGCGGGGGGCCCTGGGGGAGATCCCCGAGACGCCCAAGCCGGGATCGCCCCTCTTCGAACGGGTGGAAAACGTCATTGTCGGGAGCAACCGGCTGGCCCTGGAAGCCGCGCAGGAGAAGGCCCGGGAGATGGGCTACGAGGTGGTTGTCCTGACGTCGGAGCTGCGGGGCGAGGCCCGGGACGCGGCCCGCCTGCTGGCGGGGAAGGCCCGGGAGGCCCGCTCCGGAAGGACGGGCGGCGGCCGGCCCCTCTGCCTGATCTCCGGCGGGGAGACCACCGTGACGGTGAGGGGAAACGGAACCGGCGGGCGCAATACGGAGCTGGCCCTGGCCTTCGCCCTCGAAATCGAGGGGCTGGACGGGATCACGCTCCTCTCCGCCGGCACGGACGGAACGGACGGTCCCACCGACGCGGCCGGGGCCTTTGCGGACGGGAATACCGCCGTCGAGGCCCGCCGGGCCGGGCTCGATCCGGAGGCCTTCCTCGGGAACAACGACTCTTATCATTTTTTCAAAAAGGCCGGAGGGCTCCTGGTGACGGGGCCGACCGGCACCAACGTCATGGACATCCAGATCCTGCTTCTCCGTTAGGAAAGGAGGATGCCATGCAGTGCTTCGAAAACGGCGTCTTTGTCTCCTGCGAGGACGAAAACCGCGTCTTTTCCGTTCTTGTCGAGGACGGCGGCCGGATCCTCTTCACCGGCGACGAGGTCCCGGGGATGTACCGCGATGTACCGTCCCGGGTCGATCTCGGGGGAGCCTGCGCCGTTCCCGCCTTCGGGGACACGCACCTCCACTTCGCCTCCTACGCCCTGTTCCAGGCAACCCTGGACGTCCGCGACGCCCGGAACTTCTCCGAGCTGGGCGAGGCCGTCCGCGCCTACGGGGAGGCCAACCCGCGGGAAAAGGTCATCCTGGCCTTCGGCTCCTCCGCCCACACGGTGGAGGAGCGGCGGCTGCCGAACCGGCGCGATCTCGACACCGTCACCTCCCGGCCGCTCCTCATCGTGAAGTACGACGGCCACGCGGCCATGGCCAACTCAGCGCTCCTGGCGAAACTCCCCCCTGCCGTAGCCAGAAGGCCCGGCTTCGAGGGGGAGGACGGATGGCTCTTCCAGGAGGCCTTTTACGAGGGCGTGAACGCCATCACGAAGTCTGTCTCGCCGCTTCAGCTCTTCCGGAACCTCATCGGCGGGAACGACGCCCTCGCCGAAAAGGGGATCGGCTTCGCCCACACCTCCGAGGGCGTCGGGTTTCCCCTCGATCTCGACGTCGACCTGATGCGCCTTGCCGCCCGGGGGCTCCCCCTGGATTACACGGTCTTCTTCCAGACGCTGGAGGTCAAAAAGGCCCTCCGCCGGAAGCTGCCGCGCATCGGCGGCTGCTTCGCCACGGCCCTGGACGGCTGTTTCGGCTCCGAGGACGCGGCCCTCCGGGAGCCGTACTCGAACGGCACGGGCAATCGGGGCGTCCTGTTCTACGACCAGGACCGCGTTGATGCCTTCGTCAGGGAGGCGAACCGGGCGGGCCTCCAGGTGGCCCTCCACGCCATCGGCGACGCCGCCGTCGAGCAGGCCGTCCACGCCTTCGAGGCGGCCCTGGCGGACTTCCCGAGGACGGATCACCGCCACATCGTGATCCACGCGGACCTCATCCCGGAGCCCCTCCTGGACCGGGCCGCCCGGCTGGGACTCTGCCTCGCCGTCCAGCCCGCCTTCCTGGACTGGAAGCAGGAGCCCATGGAATACCTGGAGCGCATCCTGGGGGACCGGGCCGACAGCCTGATTCCCCTGAAGAGCATGCTCGACCGCGGCCTTACCGTGGCCGCCGGCTCCGACGCCCCCTGCACCCTGCCGGACCCCATGGCGGGCATCCACGCCGCCTGCAACCACCCGAACCCGGCGGAGCGCGTCTCTGTTCTCGACGCGCTCCGGATGCACACGAGCCGGGCCGCCCGGCTGTCCTTCGACGAGGAGAAGCGGGGGACCCTGACGGAGGGAAAGCTCGCCGACTTCGCTCTCCTCGGCGCGAACCTGCTGGAGACGCCGGCGGAGAGGCTCCGGGACATCGGGGTGACGGGCCTGTACCTGAGGGGGAAGCCCTTTGAAAGGAAGATCCGGGGCCCCCTGGATCTCCTCCTGGGGGCCCTCGGAGGGAAGGGCTGAGTCAGCGGGCGAAGCCGCCGTCGGGGATGTCCAGCATCGACAGGTCCTCGCTCCGGATCGCCTTCGCCGTGGCGCCGGCCTCCGGCAGGACGTGCTTGATGAAATAGCGGGCCGCCGCGATTTTCCCGGCATAGAAGGACGCTTCCGCGTCGCCGTCGATCCAGGCGGACCGTGCGGCCGGGTCCGATGCATTTACTCCCGCCGCCACGGCCAGCGCCGCCAGGCTCTTCTCCGCCACGCCGGCGCCCCAGAGCAGAAGCCACCCCAGGACCACCTTTCCCATCAGCATCAGGAACGGGTAGGCGTTGCCCACGGGGATCATGAACTTTCCCGCCCTGGCCGAGGAGGCGAAGAACATCGCAAGCTCCGCCAGCAGGTTCGCCGCCTCCTGGACGTCCGCCGCCAGGTCCCCAAGCGTTTCGTGGTTCCGGCATTCCCCGACAGTCTTCGACATCTCCCCGAGGAGGCTCATGAAATAGAGGCCCTTCTTCATGCCGAGCTTCCGCCCCACCAGGTCCAGCGCCTGGATGCCGTTGGTGCCCTCCCAGATGGAGGCGATCTTGAGGTCCCGCATGAACTGCTCGACGGGGTACTCGGAGCAGAACCCGTAGCCTCCGTAGACCTGGACCGCCGTCTCGGTGACCCGGAAGGCCGAGTCGGAGCAGTAGGCCTTGCAGATCGGCGTCAGGACCTCGATCATGCCCCGTCCGCTCTCCCGGGCCGCCTCGTCGGGGTCGGACCGGACCCGGTCGGCCAGGAGGGCCGTGAAGTAGACGAGCATGCGGATCCCCTCCACGTGGGCCTTCATCCACAGGAGCATGCGCCGCACGTCGGCGTGGCGGAGGATGGGGACCCGGGGGGCCTCGGGGTTTTTCATCTCCTCCAGGGCCGAGCCCTGTAGCCTCTCCCGGGCGTAGCGGACGGCATGGAGATAGGCGGCGGACGAGACTGCCAGGGACTGGAGGCCGACGCCGATGCGGGCCTCGTTCATGAGCTGGAACATGACCTTCATGCCCTGCCGCTCCTCGCCCAGGAGCTCCGCATAACAGTTCCCCTCGTCGCCGAAGGACAGGACGCAGGTGGCGCTTCCGTGGAGGCCCATCTTCTCCTCGATGGCGGTGACGGCGTAGTCGTTCCGCCGCCCCGGGGTGCCGTCGCCGTTCACCAGGAACTTGGGGACGAGGAAGATGGAGATGCCCCCCGTCCCGGGCGGGTCCCCCTCGATGCGGGCAAGCACCGGGTGGATGATGTTCTCCGTCAGGTCGTGGTCCCCGCTGGTGATGAACTGCTTGGTCCCCTGGATGCGGAACGTCCCGTCGGGCTGGCGGAAGGCCTTCGTCTTGATGTTGCCCACGTCGCTCCCCGCGTCGGCCTCGGTGAGGCACATGGTGCCGGCCCAGATTCCGGCGTACATCTTGTCCATGTAGCGCCGCTTCTGGTCGTCCGTTCCGTAGACCTCGATCAGGTGGGCCGCCCCCTGCGTGAGGTAGGGGTAGGAGAGGAAAGCGTCGTTGTGGACGAACCACTCCTTGGCGGCCACCTCCATGACCAGCGGAAAGCCCTGGCCGCCCGCCTCGGGGGAGGCGATCATGCTGATCCAGCCCCCGTCCCGGTAGAGCTCATAGCAGCGGCGGAATCCCGGCGGCACGGACACGCTTCCGTTCTCCAGGCGGCACCCCACCCGGTCACCCTCGCGGAGCGTCGGGAAGAGGACCTCCGTGCCGTACTTCTCCGCCTCCTTCAGGGCCATGTCGAAGAGGTCCCGGGAGAAGGCGCCGTAGCGCTCCGTCCGGAACAGGGAATCGATGCCCAGCATCTCGTAGAGCACGAACCGCTGGTCCCGCTCGTCGACGATCACACCCGACATATCCTCATTCTCCTTTCGTGATGCAGGAATGAACTGCCCGTTCGTTTTGTCCGTTCATGCCAGGTAGCCCTTCACGGGCAGCAGGGCCTGGCGCCGGAGGACCTCCCGGGTTGCCGCCAGGACGTCTCCGGGGATGCGCTCCCTCGCGTGCAGCATCGGGCCACGCCCGAGGTCCGCCGCGGGACCGAAGGCCAGGAAATGGTCCATGGCCTTGTTGGCGTTGGTGAAGGCGTTGCCCCACGGAAGCGGCCGGACGAGGGTGAAGACCTCGTTGATCGTGTCCGTCAGGCGCCGGGAAAGCATCACGGCGGTCCGCTCGTCATCCGTTTCCATTCCTTTGACCACCTCGCTCAATTCGCGTGCGAAGCAGTTGGCCGTGCTGAGGAGGAAGCCGTCATAGGGACCGCCGGCTTCCCGGAGCCACCGGGCGTAGTCCCCCTCGGCGCCCCGGACGAGGAAAACCCCACCCTTGTCGACGGCGGAGGCAGCGATCCGGTCCGCGCCGCTGGAGTCCTTGAAGAAGACGAGGCGGGGATATTTTGCCGCGAGGCGGGCGAAGGTCTCCGGCGCGGTCTCGCTTTCCGTTACCTGGGGAAGCTGGTACAGGGCCGTCGGGAGGCCGAGGTCGAGGACCGCCGTGAGGCCCGCCTCGATCTCCGCCTGTGTGAGGGAATTGCCGGCGGGAGGGCAGACGGTGAAGCCGGCAATGCCGCGGTCCGCCCAGCCGCGGATTGTTTTCTCTTCTCCGGCTTTCCCGGCCGGCCGGCCCGTGATCTTCAGCAGACCCGACAGGGTGCGCAGCACGTCCTCCGTTTTCCCGCGCAGCACGCCGATGAGGAGGCGGGAGCCGCGCCGGCGGGCCTGGGACAGGGCGAACTCCGTCACCCGGAGCGTCTCCTCCTCGTCCAGTTCCCAGCCGTCTCCCGTCGAGCCGGGGATCAGGTACCCCCCGATCCAGGGAGAGATTGCGTCCAGGTGGGCCTCCATGCGGCCGAAGTCGATGGAGCCGTCCGGGCCGTAGTGGGTGAGAAGGGGGCACCACAGGCGGGGGATCCCCCCGGGAAACAGGCCCCGCATCCAGGCCTGCCGAGTTTCCGGAACGGTCTTCATCGGTTGTCCTCCAGTTCAGAATGGGTGATTGCCTGTGACACCCCGGCCGCGCCCCCGCGTCTGGCGAGCCGTTCGAGGCGCGGGGGCTGTCACGGGGGCTCCCGCCGTCGCGGAAGCGTTTCCAGGTGTTACCGCTGTTGAACCGGAGCCCCGGAGATGGAAACGCTTCCTGATTGCTCCTCTGGGACCCCCCGGCCGCGCCCCCGCGGATGGTGGGCCGTTCGTGGCGCGGGGGGATGTCACGGGGCTACTCGTACTCCTTCGGCACGGCGCAGATCATGACGAGCGGCGCGTCCGGGGCGGTGTTCCTGTAGCGGTGCTTCTCCCCGGGGAGAACGAGGACGAAGTCTCCCTTCTTCACGGGCCGTTCCTCGCCGCTCTCCAGGACGACGGCCCCTTCCCCCTCGATGAAGTAGTTCATGTGCTCGAAGGGGTGGGTGTGGTAGGGCGTGTGCCCGCCGGGCAGGATGGTGAAGACCCGGAACGAGAACACCGGAACTCCGTCGGCCTTTCCCAGGGGAACCTGCTTCCAGACGTCCTTGACCCCCTCCATCGCCATGGGGTTCTTCTCCAGCTGGTCGAGACGGGTAATTTTCATGGCCTTCCTCCTGTCATACCGGATGATGTTGACATGGTGCGGCGCCGGATCATTCGCCGGCGACGGCCCGATCGGCCTGGCCGGTTCCTCCGGCCGGGGGTTCCGGGCCGCCCTTCTTCTTTCGCAGAAACTGGGAGAGAAACGCCAGCGCAAAGAGGGCGATGCCGGTCAGGTCGGTTATCCAGCCGGGCTTGATCAGGAGGAGTGCCGCCGCCATCAGGGCGACCGTTTCGGGCCAGGTCGCCCGGATGAGCAGGCACCGCTGCACCGAGGCGGCCAGGCAGACGATTCCGAAGGCCGCCGTGCAGACGGCCAGGAAGATGCCCGGCCAGTGGCCGATCATCAGGAGCTCCGGGGCGTAGACGAACATGAAGGGGATGATGAAACCGGCGATGCCGAGCTGGAAGGCCGCCAGCCCCGTCTTCCAGGGGTCCGACCGGGCGATTCCCGCGCCCGCGTAGGCCGCCAGGGCGACCGGCGGTGTGATGTCGGCCCTCGTGCCGAAGTAGAGGATGAACAGGTGGGCGGCGATGGCCAGGACACCCATGTCGACGAGAGCCGGGGCTACCAGCGACGTGATGATGATGTACTGGGCCGTCGTCGGCACGCCCATGCCCAGGAACAGGCAGGCGATCATCGTGAAGGGCAGGGCAAGGAACAGGTAGCCCTGGGAGGCGTCGATGACGAGGGACGAGAACTTCAGGCCCAGTCCCGTCATGGTGATGCTGCCGATGATGATGCCCGCCGCGGCGCAGGCGGCGGCGACCTGGACGGAGCCCACGGCCCCGTCGCGCAGGGCCTCCAGGATTCCGACCCCGAAGGCCTTCAGGGATTCCTTCCGGACGACGGCCATGAGAAACGAGGTCAGGACCGTCACGGCGATGGCCCAGAAGACTGCCCGCTCGGGGGAGTAGTCTTCCATGAGGAAGTAGATGAGGGCGCCGATGGAAAACAGGTGATGCCAGCCCCGTGCGAAGGCGCCGCGGATGCCGGGGAGCTCCGATTTGTCCAGGCCCTTGAGGCCGAGGGAGACGGCCCGGAAGTGGACCTGCATGAACGTGGCGAAGAAGGCCAGCGCGGCGGGGATGAAGGCGGCGACGCAGACCTTGAAGTAGGGGATCGCCAGGAACTCGGCCATGATGAAGGCCGCCGCGCCCATGACGGGCGGCATGATCTGGCCCATCGTGGAGGCCGAGGCCTCGACGCCCGCGGCGAAGTGGGCGGGATAGCCCGTCCGCTTCATCAGGGGGATCGTGAAGGAACCCGTGGTCACCGTGTTGGCCACGGAGCTTCCCGAGATCATCCCGAAAAACGTGGACGAAATGACCGCCGCCTTGGCGGGTCCTCCCCTCGTCCTCCCCGTGAGGGCGAAGGCGACGTCCGTGAAGAACTCCCCCGCCCCTGTCTTGCGCAGCAGGGTCCCGTAGAGGATGAAGAGGAGGATGAAGTTGGCAGACACCCCGACGGGCACGCCGAAAATGCCGTCCGTGGACAGGGCGAGATAGGTCGAGAGGCGCTTGATGCTGTATCCCTTGTGGGAGATGAAATCGGGCAGCCAGGGCCCCAACAGGGCATAAAGGAGGAAGAACACGGCGATCAGCGTGACGGCCAGTCCCGTGGACCGCCGCGCGGCCTCCAGGACGATCAGGACCATCAGGCTCCCCATGACCACGTCCAGGGTCTCGTAGGTACCGGCCCGGTTCATGATCGGCGTCGAGTAGAGGAAGATCCAGATGCAGATGGCCGCCGAGGCGATCAGGAAGACCCCGTCGAGGATCGACATGCGGTTCCAGGGAGAGCGCTTCTTCGAGAGGGGGTACAGGGCGAACACCAGGACCGACATGAAGAACCAGTGGAGAACCCGGTGGTCCAGGGCGAAGAAGGGGTGGGCGTAGGCGTAAAAGAGGTGGTAGAGGCTGGCCGCGACGGCAAAAACGGAGAGCAGCATCTTCGCGGCACCCCGGTACGTGCGCACCCGCTCGAATTTCTCGAGGATCTCCTGGCCGCGCTGTTTTTCTTCCTCGAATTCCCGCTGGAGGGTCTTTTCGATTTCCGGCATGCGATCTCACGCCCCACGTCGGACGATCCGGATCCGGATCAGGCTTCCTCCCGGCGCGATCTCCGCCAGGACGATCCTGCCGCCGCCCGCCCGAATCTCCTGGCGGGAGACGCGGCCGACCCGGAGCAGAAGCTCCCGGAAAGGCCGGTTCACCGTCACACGTGTCCGGTCTCCCCGGAAGGAAATTTTGGCCTGCGGGTGCGATTCCAGCCCCGCGCCGTACCATTCGTACTCCTCCTCCACAAGGACAAAGCCCCCGTCGTCCCCGACCCGGAAAAGGTCCAGGACGGGCGTCCCGTCGGAAGAGTGGATGTACTCAAGGCGAAAGACGTCACCCGGCCTGACGGGGATTTCCCGGAGCAGGCCGCCGTCCGGGTGGCGAAGGATCTGGAGGAAAAGGGAATCCGCACCCTCCGCCGCCCGGAAGACGGACAGCAGCAGGACCGCCGCCAGAAGCCATGTCGTCGTCCGCTTCATCGGTGGAAAAGGCCCGGCCGGATGGACACCGGCCGGGCGGGATATCCCTATTTCAGCGCCTTGACTTCCCGGAAGTAGCGGATCGCGCCCGGATGCAGCGGGATCGGGCTGTTGACGGCGTTGGCCGGCGTCAGCTGCGCGGCAACCGGATGGATGTTGACGAGGGCGAATTTGCCTGTCTTGACGTTGCTGAAGATGGCCTTGGTGACCTTGTACGCCACGTCGTCGGACATCTTCCTGTTCGCCACGAGGACGTTGGAGTCGCCGAGGCAGAGGATTTCCTTGTCCTGTCCGGGATAGGTCTTCGCCGGGATGGGGATCTTGATGTAATAGGGGTATTTCTTGACGATCTTGTCCGCCATGGGCCGCTCGATGGGGATCAGGACGATGTCCCGGGAGGAGGCCAGGTCCAGGACCGCGGCGCCGGGGTAGGCGAAGTTGAAGAACACGGCGTCCACGACGCCGTCCTTCAGGGCCTGGACGGATTCGTTCTGCGAGAGGTTGGCGATGGTGATGTCCTTGTTGAGCCTGAAACCGTACTCTTCGAGGATGGCCTTCGCCATGTTGGCGCAGCCGCTGCCGGGGACGTCGATGGAGACCTTCTTCCCCTTCAGGTCCTTGATGGATCGGATTCCCGACTGCTTCGTCGTCACGATGTGCTCCGGTGCCGGGTACATCTGGAAGAGGGCCACGAGTGGGTATTTCTGCTTGAAGGGATCCTTGCCGAGGGTGGCGTTGTAGGCGATGCTGCCCATCACCATGCCCATGTCGGACTCGCCGCCACCGACGAGACGGGTGTTCTCGACGGAGGCTCCCGTGGATTCCGAGGCACAGCGGAACCCCTCCACGGTCTTTTCGATGATGACGGCCATGCCGCCGCCGAGGGGATAGTAAGCGCCGCCGGGGCTTCCCGACGAGAGGGTAAGGAAGGTTTTCTTCTGTGCCAGGGCTTCACCGCCGGGGACCAGCGCCAGGACCAGCATGAAGGCCGCGATGCAAAGGAAAGCTCTCTTCATGATTCCACCTCCGTCGTTTTGGTCCACCTTCAATATCGTTCGTATTCCAATATGTCGAGACTTTTTCGGGCGGGCTCAGATGTACTGCTGCATGATCCTGGTCAGGTCCCGGTCCATCGCGCCGTTGCCCTGGTCCGAGTAGGAGTCGATGATCCCTCCGAGGTGGTTGTAGGTGTACGCATCGGAAAGGTCGCCGAGCCGGCGGTAGATCCCCTTGCGCCGGCCGAGGCGGTAAATGAGCCGGTCCCGGTCGGGAAGGGCGAAGAACCGGTCGATCGTTGCCAGGAGCTTCGGCTTGTCCTCCGGCAGCTTTCCCTCCAGCTCCTCCAGGAGGTTGAGGATGTGGTCGCTCACCACGGTGGAGGTGATACCGTCGAGCGTCTCGATGAAGAGCCGGATCTCCTTGAGGATCTCCTCGTCCGGGAGAGGGCGGAATTCCCCGTTCTGGCGCATGGTGTACAGATCCGTTCCCGGGACGACCTGGAGGGTCCGGAGGCGGATGAAGTCGGGGTTGATGGCGTTGAGCACCTTCGCCGTCTCGACGGCGTGTTCGTTGGACCAGCGGTCGCCCCCGAGACCGGGGATGACGTATTCCGAGAGCGAGATTCCCGCGGCCACGACGTTCCTGCCGCCCTGGATGTGGTCGGCGGCGGTGGCGCCCTTCTTGATGAACTCCAGGACCGGATCGTACCCGCTCTCCAGCCCGATGTGAATCCGGGAGAGGCCCGCCTCCTTCAGCCGCGTGAGATCCTCCACGCTCTTGCGGGCCGCCGTCTTGGACCGGCAGTAGGAGGTGATCCGCTTGACCCAGGGGAACTGTTCCCGGATGAAATTCAGTACGTCAACGAGGTCGTCGGTCTTCATGATGATGGAGTTGGCGTCCTGCAGGAAGACCGACTCGCCGCCGAAGTAGAGCCAGGCGACGACGGAGCGGATGCCCTCGGAGCCGTCCTCGTCGGACTCGAAGAAGTAGTTCGCCAGCGACTGGGTGATCCGGCCGCCATGACCGTATTTCCAGGAGGTCTCGGTGATCCGGTCGACCATGGACCGGATCGTCCGGATGTCGCGCTTGATCTCGTCCACGGACCGGAGCTCGAATTTCGTGCCCCGGTAGGTGTGGCAGAAGGCGCACTTGTTCCAGGGACAGTTGCGGGTCAGCCGGATGAGAAGGCTCTTTGCCTCGCTGGGAGGCCGGATGGGGCCCAGTTCAAAGGTTCCGTTCATGAGGGAAAACTCCGCGGGATTATTTTTCGGTAATATGGGTGCTCAATTGAGGAAAAGCAAGGGATTGCAGGCCTTGTTCTTCACGCGCACTTCGAAGTGAAGCGCGCCGGAGCCGCTCCGGTGGTCCCGCCCCACCGAGCCGATCCGGGACCCTGCCCGGACCCTGTCGTCGGCATTCACCTGGCGGCTTCCCAGGTTTGTGTAGACCGTGGCATACGCGTCGTCATGCCGGAGGATGATGGTCTCTCCGTAGTCCTTCAGGGGGGCCGAGAAGATGACGGTCCCCTCCTCGGCGGAAAGAACGGCCGCTCCTTCCCGGGCGGTGATCCGGATGCCGTTGGAATACATGCCGTTCGGCTGGGGACCGAAGCGCGTGATCACCTTGCCCTTTACCGGCCACAGGAGCTTCTTGCGCTTCGGCTTTTCCGTCTTCTGCTCCGCGTCATCGGTCCGGGCCGGTGCCGCGGCCGTCTCTTTTCCGTTGCCGCCGGGTGCGGCCGGTGCCTGCGTTTTGCTGCGTGGTGGATCTTCTTTTGGCCGGACGGCTGTCTCGCGGGCCCGGTCGGCCTTCTCCTCCGCCCGGGCCCGGGACGCCTTCAGGGCATCGGCGGCCCGCTTCTTCTCCTCTGCCGCGGCCTGCTCCGCCTTCTCGCGGTCCGCCTCCGAGACATAGACCCGCCCCTCGGCGATGGTGATCCGCCCCGCCGGGGCTCCCGTTTCCTCCCCGCGGACCGGGGCCTTCGCCGCGGCCTTTGCCGGTGCGGCAGCCGGGCCGGTGCCCGGCTTTTCTTTCGGCTCTTTTCCCGTTTGCTCCCGAACTTTGGTCGCGGCGGCCTTTCCCGGGGCGGGCTCCGGTTTTACGGTCTTCCCGGTGCTCCGCTTCGGTCCGGTCCGCTCTTTTCCCTGGGCGGGCTGCTTGTCCCGGGCCGTCCGGGGTCGGGTGTCCTCGATGATTTTTTTGGCCCCCGGGATGAAGAGCGCCCGGTCGGCCTCCAGGTGATCTTTCCGGGACATGCCGTTGGCCTCGCGGATCGCATCGGCGTTGATGCCGTAGGCCCTGGCGATTCCGGACAGGGTCTCGCCCTTCTTGACCAGGTGGTAAACGCCTTTAGCAGGGCGGGTCCGGGGAGCGGCGTCCGCCGGGCCGGGTAGGATGATCGCAAACAGGAAAAACGGCAGGATTGCCAGCGCGGCCAGGATGCGGCACAGAGCCGTTCCGGGGAGCCGGCGGGATGACGTTCCGGCGGCGGTTTCGTCAGAATGCCTGCCAGCCGTGGTCTCCGATGAGGTCCACAAATCGGCATCCCCCCAGGTTTTCCTTTTTCAGGTCGTTCGGGTCCTCGGAAAGGCGGGTGTACTTCATGAGCGTCTGGGTGAATCGTCCCCCCACGGGAACGACGAGCCGCCCCCCCACGGCCAGCTGGGCGGTCAGGGGTTCCGGCAGCGCGGGCGCGCCGGCCGTGACGATGATCCCGTCGAAGGGGGCCTCGTCGCGCCAGCCGTAGGTGCCGTCGGCCACCCGGATGGCGACATTGAAGAGATTCAAGCCCTCCAGGAGCCGCCGGGCCTTTGTCGCCAGGGCGGGGATCCGCTCGATGGAAAAGACATGGTCCGCCAGCATCGCCAGGATCGCCGCCTGGTAACCCGATCCCGTTCCGATCTCGAGCACCTTTTCCTTCCCCGTCAGCTCCAAGGCCTCCGTCATGAGCGCCACGATATAGGGCTGGGAGATGGTCTGGTGCTCATCGATGGGGAGGGGACTGTCGTTGTAGGCCTGGCTGATGATGGCCTCGTCGACGAAGAGATGGCGCGGGACCGTCTCCATGGCCTTCATGAGGCGCCGGTCCTCGATGCCCCGGGCCCGGATCTGCGTTTCCACCATCTTCAGTCGCTGTTTCCGGTAGAGATCCGTCATCGGTCGACCAGGCGCCGCTTCTTCGGCGGAATGCGGTAGAATTCCTCGATCCGCTGGTGCCGGCGGAGGCCCAGGGCCTCGCGGGTGACGATGAGGTAGTACTTGCGGATCTCCGCGTATTCGCGGGCCGAATTGAACTGCTCGATCTTTTCGTTGATGTCGGAGACCAGTTTCCGGTGTCGCCGGTGTGCAGGACCGCCTTCCGCGGGATCGTTTTCCGGGGCTTTGAGCAGGGCCATCTCCTCCCCGATGGCCGTGTCGATGACCTTCAGGCTTTCGAGGGCCTCGGCCAGGCGGTCGCTGGCCCGCGTGAGAACGGCGATCCGCTCTCTCAGGAGCTCTTCCTGCAGGATGTCCTGGGCGGTCTTTTTTGTCGAGATCATGAGGCGGTCCGTTTCGGAATTCTCCCCCCGGGGTAACAGTTTTCCACTATCATGCCGGACGCTTCAATTCAACCCCAAAGCCCATTCCGCCAAGGCCCGCGGCAAGTTCCCCTTTACACCCCCCCGGGTTTTCGCTACAACGTCCGGGCTGAAGAAATCCCTCCGAAAGGTTTGTTGCCATGACTGTTTTGCACCCTTTTCCCCTGTCCGCCGCCGTCCGCGAGGCCTACCGCTCCGGCCGCGAGGACGAGACCCTTCCGCCTGTTGTCCTGTGCGACGCCGGGGGACGCCCCCTGGGCCGCTTCCGGAAGGGCGATTCCGTGATCTTCTACAACATCCGCGGCGAGCGGGAGGGGGAGCTGACGGAGAGCCTGATTCGAAACGATTTTCCGCATTTCCCGGTGGAGAACGGCCTGGATCTCAAGTTTGCCACGATGATCTCCTACGGGAAGGACCTGGACGTCCGGGTGGCCTTTCCCTCCGAGGAGGCGGTCACGGATACCCTGGGCGACGTCCTCTCGCGGAACGGCATCCCCCAGGTCCGGATTACCGAGGCGGAAAAGGCCGTCCATGTCGGGTTCTTCCTCAGTGGGAAGCGGACGGGGCTTCTCCCCGGGGAGGAGCGGATCGTCGTTCCCACCCGGAAGGACGTGGCCCTCTTCGACGAGGCGCCGGAAATGTCCGTCGCGGGCATCACGGAGGCGGTCCTGGAGAAGCTTCGCGATCCGTCGTCCCGCTTCGTCTTTGCGAACCTCCCCAACGTGGACGTGGTGGGCCACATCGAGAACGAGGGGGCCGTCATGAAGGCCGTCGAGGCGGTGGACCGGGCGGCCGGTGTCCTGACCGACGCGGCCCTCCGGGCGGGCTGGACCGTCATTGTCACCGCCGACCACGGGTCCGCCGAGAAGTGGCTGTATCCCGACGGCGCCGTGGACACGGGCCACACCGACAGCCCCGTGCCGTTCCTGCTCCTGGGACCGGCGGGACCGGTTCCCCTCCGCCCCAGGGGCACCCTGATCGACGCGGCGCCGACGATCCTGGACCTGCTGGGCCTCCCGGCGCCCGCCGCCATGACGGGCCGGAGCCTCCTGGCGAGCGAAGGGGAGAAGCCCCGGGCCGAACGGCTCCTCGTGCTGCTCCTGGACGGCTGGGGCTTGAATCCCGGGCGGGAAGGGAACCTCATCGCGAAGGCGGATACGCCCGCCATGGACAGACTCCTGGCGGCGGGGGCGCACGCGGCGCTAGAGGCGGCCGGGGAGGCCGTGGGGCTCCCGGCGGGAACCGTGGGGAACTCCGAGGCGGGGCACCTGCACCTCGGCGCCGGGCGGGTGATCTACTCCGACCGCGTCCGGATCGACCGGGCCATCGCCGACGGGTCGTTTGCCCGGAACGAGGCCTTCCGCTGGGCCGCCGAGGGGGCAAAACGGGACGGGAAGGCCCTTCACCTGATGGGGATCGTCTCGTTCTTCAGCTCCCACGGGTCCCTGAACCACCTGTACGCCCTGATGGACCTGGCCAAGGACACGGGGCCCGGGGAGGTCTATATCCACGCCATGCTCGGCCGGCGGGGGGAGCAGCCGGAGAGCGGGGCCCGGTACATCGAGCAGGTGGAGCGGCGGGCCGCGGAGTCCGGCTGCAGCAGGGTCGTTTCCGTCATCGGCCGCTACTGGTCCATGGACCGGGAGGAGAACTGGGACCGCATCGAGAAGACCTACCGGATGCTCGTCCATGGGGAAGGGCAGCCGATCCGGGTTGAAACGGGTTCGTAAGGCCGGGCTTTCCACCGGAGGGGTCGGTGCAGCGCCGCCCGCCGCGGCAGGGGCGGGGGGAAACCGTCCGGAACCGGACGGGAGGGGAAGACATGGAAGCGGTGGTCAACAAGACCAGGCTGGCCCTGGTGGAGGGGGACATCACCCGGGAGGAGACGGACGCCATCGCCAACGCGGCCAATGAGGGGCTCCGGGGCGGAGGCGGCGTGGACGGCGCCATCCATCGGGCCGGGGGACCGGCCATCATGGCGGAGTGCCGGAAGATCGGCTTCTGCCCCACGGGGCAGGCCGTCGTCACCACCGGCGGGAACCTGAAGGCGAAGTACGTGATCCACACGGTGGGGCCCGTGTACCGGGGCGGGACGAGGGGCGAGGAGAGGCTGCTGGCGAGCTGCTACATCGAGTGCCTGAAGCAGGCAGTCGCCCGGGGGCTGAAGAGCATCGCCTTCCCGTCGATCAGCACGGGGGTCTACGGGTATCCCATGGACGAGGCCGCCCGCGTGTCCCTCAAAGCCGTAATCGATTTCCTGAAGGAGAACGAGACCCTGGAGACGGTGCGCTTCGTCCTGTTCGGAAAGGCGGCGCTGGAGGCGTACGAGCGGGAACTGCGGAAGCTGTTATAGAAACCGGTCAGGCTTCCGTCTTCCGGGTGACGTCGGCCTTGATCGCGTTCACCGCGTCCATCAGGGCGGCGAAGACGTTTTCCCGGAAGTCGCCCGCCACGACGACGTACATGACGTCCTCGCCCACGCGCAGGGTCCCCTCCCGGATCTCCGCCAGGACCTCCACGATGCCGGGGCGGGCCTTGATCCCGGCGATGATGGCGGCGAGGCGCTCCCGGTCGGCCCGGACGGTCACCTGCGAAACGGGGCGGCCGTCCCGGGAGGTGGCCCGGACGACGCCGTTGTGGCAGAGGATCATCCCCGCCTCGGAAAAGCGGGGATGGGACTTGACAGATTCGATCATGTCCATCAGATTCATTGCGAAACCTCGATGTTGTCCTGGTTGTTGAAACGCCCCTGAACGGGCGTCCTTTCATCCGTTTTTCAGCAGGACCGCCATGCGCCGCAAAGGAACCCCGAGACTGGAGCCCCTCGGGCTGATCATCCGGAAGGTGGCAAAGCGCGAGGGAGTCCCCCTCCAGGCGGCGGACCTGCGTCTCCTGTCCTTCTGGGACCGGTCGGTGGGACCCCAGGTGGCCGCCCAGACCTATCCCGAGGACATCCGCCGCGGCATCCTCCAGGTGCGGGTCTCCTCCTCCGTGTGGATGCACCAGCTCCAGTTCCTGAAGGAGGACATCCTGCGGAAGCTCCGGGACGTCATGGGAAGCGAGGAGGTCAAGGGGCTTCGCTTTTCCATCGGCGAGATCCCCCGGTCGGCGGCGGCGCCGAAACGGGAGGCTCCGCCCCGGGAGATCCTCGGAACCTCGCTCCTGAAGGCCAGGGACCGTCGGCTCATCGACGAGAGCCTGGCGGTCGTGGCGGACCCGGAGCTTCGGGAGCTCCTGAAGCGGGTCATGACGAAGGACCTGCTTCGCCGGCGGATCCGGGAACAGCGGCGAGGCCGTCCATGATCCGCTCCATCTCCCCGGAGTAGTGTCGCCCGTCCCCGTAAAGGAACAGCGGCGGCATCACGTCCAATTCTTCTCCCCCCCCACGGGTCCCCTCGACGAGGAGAAACTCGCCCTCCGAACCGGAGCGGGAGTGGACCATCCGGAGGCGCTTCGGCTCGATGCCGCGGGCCTTCATGCCCGCGATCATCGCGGCGGCCCTCCTCGCGGGATAGATCGCGCACATGCGGCCGCCCTCCCGAAGGAGTTTTGCCGCCGCGTCGAGAAAGTCCTCCAGGCTCCCGGCGATCTCGTGGCGCGCCATGGCCTTCTCGGGGTTCGGATTGACCCGGCCGGAGCGGGGTTTCCGGTAGGGCGGGTTGAATACCACCAGGTCGAAGGAGGATGCTGCCAGGATCGGGACCGCCCGGCGGACGTCGCCCGTCCGGACCCGGATACGGTCGGCCAGGCCGTTGAGCGCTGCCGACCGGCGCGCCCGGTCGACCATCTCCGGCTGCAACTCCAGGGCCTCCACGAAGGGGCGTTCCGGGCGGGTGGCCAGGATCAGGGCGAGGATGCCGCTCCCCGTCCCCAGGTCCGCCGCCGTCTCGTCCGGCCGGAGACACACGAACGAGGCCAGGAGCAGGGCGTCCACGGAGAACCGGTAGCCCCGCTTCGCCTGGATGACCCGGAGGCGCCCGCCGCAGATGGGGTCCAGGGTCTCGTCTTCCTTCAGGGATACCGCGTGTTCCATGGGTGCCGGCGAAACCGGACGGCGTCGTCCCGGGTCGTCATTCCAGGAAATGGACGAAGAGGCCGCTCCGGAGCTTTGGCTCGAACCAGGTCGATTTCGGGGGCATGACCCGCCCGGTGTCGGCCACTGCCATCATCTGGTCGAGACTCGTGGGAAACAGCGTGAAGGCCACGGCAGAGCGGCCCGAATCGACCAGCCTCTCCAGCTCCCCGGGGCCTCGGATGCCGCCGACGAAGTCGATGCGGTCGTCCGTCCGGGGGTCGCCGATGCCGAGAATCGGACCCAGGAGGCGGTCCTGGAGGATCGAGACGTCCAGCGAGGCGACGGGGTCGTCCGTGTCTTCCGGTCCGGGAAGGTACGTCAGGCCGTACCAGCGCCCGCGCAGGTACATGCCGAAGTCGCCCGCCCGGCCCGGTCTTTTCTCCGGGATGCCGGGGGTGACGCGGAAACGGCGGGACACCTCCCGGAGGAAGGACTCGTCGTCCATCCCGTTCAGGTCCCGGACGGCCCGGTTGTAGTCCATGATGCGGATCTCGTCGTGGGAGAACAGGACGGCAAGGAAGAAGTTCCAGGGCTCATCCCCTTTCCAGGCCCCCGGGTCGGCCTCTCTCCGAGCCCGGGCGACCGCGTCGGCGGCCGCCGCCCGGTGATGGCCGTCGGCGATGTAGAGCGCGTCCACGGTCGAGAAAGCCTGCCGGATGGCCGCTTCCACGGCGGGATCGTCCACGGTCCAGACGGTGTGCCCGACGCCGTCGTCGGCGGTGAAGTCGACCGCCGGAGGCCCGCCGCTCACCTTCCGCAGGGCGTCCCGAAGATCCTCCCGGCTCCGGTAGGCGACGAAGACGGGTCCCGTCTGGGCGTTCAGCCGGTCGACGTGCCGGGTCCGCTCCCGCTCCTTGTCCTCCCGGGTGAACTCGTGCCTGCGGATGGTTCCGGACTCGTATTCCTTTGTGCTCAGGACGGCCACGAGGCCCGTCTGGCTGTGGCCGCCCATGGTCTGGCGGTACAGGTAGAAATGCGGGATTTCGTCCCGCACGAGGGTTTCCTCCCGGAGCAGCCGGTCCAGGTTCTCCCGGCCGCGGGCGAACACGGCGGCGGCGTCGGAGGGAACGTCCGCGGGGAGATCGACTTCCGACTTCTCGACGCGGAGAAAGCTCTGCGGGTTGTCCGCGGCCAGGCGGGCGGCCTCGTCGCGGCTGACGACATCGTACGGGGGGGCCGCCACCTGCCGGGCACAGTCCCAGCGGGGATGAACGGCGGTGAAGGGTTCTACGGTTACCATGGTTGACAGATCCTTCTTGTGAAAATGACTTGGGACTGGCAGAATCCGAATCCTTCATAACACAGCCGGAAAAACCTGAACAGGAGGAAGTTTCCATGTCCCAGCCGATACGTGTCTTCATCCACGGTCTCGAAAGCACCAGCCAGGGCACGAAGGGGGTCTGGTTCCGGGAGCGCTATCCCGGCATGATCATCGGGGATTACCGGGGGAGCCTGGCGGAGCGGATGGAGGTGCTCCGGGAGAGGCTGGAGGGCAGGGAAAACCTGATCCTGGTGGGCTCCAGCTACGGCGGCCTCATGGCGGCCCTGTTTGCCTGCGCCTCCCCGGAGCGGGTACGGCGGCTCGTTCTCCTGGCGCCGGCCCTTCATCTGGACGAGTTTGCGCCCTGCCTGGACCGCCGCATCGGCATGCCCGTCTCCCTCTATCACGGCTCTTTCGACGATGTTGTGCCCCCGGGGCCCGTCCGCGAGATCGCCGGCCGGGTGTTTTCCGATCTGACGTATCACCTCTTGGAGGACGACCATAGCATCCACCGGAACTTTCCCCTCCTCCCCTGGGACCTTCTCCTGGAGGTCCGCTGAGGAGGGGAAAGCCGGGATTCCCGTTGACACGGATCCGGATTCATATTACCTTTCAGCCAGTTCCCACGCTCAGAGCCACCCGCTCTGAGGCATCCGGTCCCCATTTCGGGGCACAGCCGTTCACCCATTGCCGTTACCGTCGGGAGGTCCATCATGAGTGCTGAACAGGAGGGGCGTAGCCGGTCGGAGTTTCCGCTGGCCGACTGGATCAAGCAGTCCCAGGAACTCTGGACGAGCTGGATGCAGGTGGCGTCCCAGGCCCGGGGAGTCCCGGATCCGGAGGAGCGGCAGCCGGGAAAGGCGGAAGCGGGAGCGGGCCGGGGGCGCATGCAGGAGAACTGGGAGACGGCCTTCCGGATGTGGAAGGCTCTCTCGAGCGCCACCAGCGATCCGACCACCGCCGATGCCGCCGTCAAGGGGCTTGGAACCCTGCCCGATTTTTACATGAAGCTGGCGCAGGCCGGCTGGCTGGCCGTCATGAAGGCCCAGGAGCGGATGGTCGAGAAGGCCGGCAAGATCGGGCAGAAGACCGAAGCCTACCAGTTTGAAGCCATCGACCAGAACCTGATCAACGCCTGGAAAGAAATATACGAGGAGGAGGTGCGGCAGTTTTACAAGATTCCCCAGTTGGGCCTGACCCGCTACTACCAGGAGCGGTTCAACGAGTGCCTGGACCAGATGAACCTCTTCCAGGCGGCCCTGTCGGAATTCCTTTACGTCCTCTCCGTGCCGGTGGAGAAAACCACCAAGGTCTTCCAGGAGAAGCTGGAGACGCTCCAGAGCGAAGGGAAGATTCCCGAGAAGTCCCGGGACTACTATCAACTCTGGCTCCGGATCCTCGAGGGACACTACATGACGCTGTTCCAGTCTCCCGAGTACCTGGAGGCCCTGCGCAACGTGCTCGGCCAGCTGGATTCCTTCATCGCATCGAAGAACCTGGTCCTGCAGGACGTGCTCCAGTTCCTGCCGGTGCCCACGAACAAGGAGATGGATGAACTGATCAAGGACCTGCATGTCTTCAAGCGGCGCGTCCGGGAACTGGAACGAAGGGTGAAGGCCCTCGAAAAAGGATCCGCCCCCGCCGCCGGATAGGAGGGAACGATGGAACAGCCGAAGATCTCCCTGGACCTGATCCTGACCAGCCTGGCGGAAGACGCCGAAAAGGCGCAGGAGCGCGTGACCAAGGCCTCGGAAGTCCTCCTGAGCCCGCTCTATACCGACCTGGCCACAACGCCCTACGACGTGGTCTGGCAGGAGGACCGGGTCAAGCTCAAGCATTACCGGACGGACATCGAGAAGTCCCTGAAGACACCGCTCCTGGTGGTGTATGCCCTCATCAACCGGGAGACCATGCTGGACCTTCAGCCCGACCGGAGCGTCGTCCGGACCTTCATGAACAACGGGCTGGATCTCTACATGCTGGACTGGGGCTACGCGACGCGCAAGGACCGGTATCTGACCATCGACGATCACGTGAACGGCTACATCGACGGGGCCGTGGACTTCATCCGGGAGCGGACCGGCGTGGAGAAGATCAACCTCATGGGGATCTGCATGGGCGGTACGTTCTGCGTCATCTACTCGGCCCAGCATCCCGAAAAGATCCGGAACCTCGTCACCACCGTGACCCCCTCCAGCTTCGACACCACGAAGGGGCTGCTGCACAGCTGGATGCGGGCCATCGACGTGGACCGGCTGGTGGACACGTTCGCAAACCTGCCGGGCGACATCATGAACCTGGGATTCCTGCTCCTCAACCCGGCCCGGTTGATGATCGACAAGTACATCGGCTTCTTCGAGAACATGGACAACAAGGCCTTCGTGGAGAATTTCGTCCGGATGGAGAAGTGGATCTTCGACAGCCCCGACGTCCCCGGGGAGACCTTCCGGCAGTTCGTCAAGGATCTCTATCACGGGAATCTCCTCATCCAGAGCAAAATGATGGTGGGCGGTAAGCGGGTGGACCTGAAGCGGATCACCATGCCGCTCCTCAACTTCTACGGCCGGTACGACCACCTGGTTCCCCCGGAGGCCTGTGAGCAGCTGACGAAGGCGGTGGGAAGCAAGGACACGGAGGACATCTGCCTGGACACGGGGCACATCGGGATCTACGTCAGCTCCAAGACCCAGCGGGAGTTCGCCCCGAAGATCATCCGGTGGCTCAAGGAGAGGGACGGTGCTCCCGCGGCGGCTAAAAAATCCGCAAAGCGAGCGGGCGTGCTGGTCGTGAAGGCCTCGCCGGCGGCGAAGGCAACAAAGGGGAAGGGGAAATCCAGTACGAAACCGGCGAAGCCGCCAGCCCGGGGCGGCCGTGCACCGGCGGACCGGATGACGGGCCGCGAATCCATGGAAGCGAGGTAGAGACGATGCCTGCGAAGAAAAAGGAAGGGAAGGATTATTTCCAGACGATCAAGACGGTCAGCCGCGCCCTGGGAACCACCATGGAGAGGGACAAGCTTCTCGACCTGGTCGTCCGGAGCGCCGTGGAGACCATGGACGGCAAGGCGGCCGCCCTGTTCCTGGCGGATGAAAAGACGAACCGGTTTGTACCGGTCGCCCAGAAGGGACTCTCCCGGAAGTACCATCATGCCGGCCCGGAGAGCGTGGGCCAGGTCCCGAAGGAGATCATGAAGAATGGGTACCTTCACTACCGGGACGCGGTGAACGACAAGCGCCTGGCGAACCGGGACCTCAAGAAGGCAGAGGGGATCGGCTCCATCCTGGCGGTGCCGGTCCTGGTGAAGGACCGGCCCATCGGAATCCTCTCCCTCTACACGGCAAAGATCCGCGACTTCTCCGACGATGAAATCGAGTTCCTCACCACCCTGGCCGAGCAGGGGGGAATGGCGATTGAACACGCGCGTCTCCTGGAGACGATCCGCGCCTACATCCGCATCTCCCTGGAGCTGATATCGGACATCAACTCGAGCCTCGACATCCGGGTGATTCTCCAGACCCTGACGGAGAAGATGGCCAGGGCCCTCGACCTGAAGGCCGCCAGCATCCGCCTGCTGAACGACGACAAGACGGAGTTGCGCCTCGTCGCCAGTTACGGCCTGAGCGAGAAGTACCTCCACAAGGGTCCGGTCTACGCCGAGCAGAGCATTGCCGAGGCGCTCTCGGGGGTGCCCGTGATCGTCCGGGACGCCGCCAAGGACAAAGGAGTCCAGTACCGCAAAGAGAAGAAGGAGGAGGGCATCGTTTCGATCCTCTGCGTTCCCATCAAGGCCAGGGAGGGCGTCATCGGCGTGCTTCGCCTCTACACGAACGCTCCCCGGGAGTTCTCGGACCAGGACATCCAGCTGGTGTCGGTCCTGGCCCATCAGGGCGGCCTGGCGATCCAGAACGCGAGCCTCTTCATGATGCTCCAGGATGATTTGAAGGGGATGAAGGACGACGCGTGGAGTCATCGCTGCTGGTTCTGACGATCTCGCACGAAGCCCGGATGCGGCGTTGCGCTTCATCCCTCGTCGCTGCGATATGCCGGGGAAGGCCGGACATCCTGAAAAAGACGACCGACGCTCGGATCGGAAACGGAAAGGAGAAATGACATGATGGGCATCACCATCGACCGGATGAAGGTCGGAGACGCCGCCGAGCTTTCCAAGACCGTCTCGGAGACGGATGTTTACCTGTATGCCGGCATCAGCGGCGACTTCAATCCGGCTCACCTGGACGAAGCCTATGCCGGGAAGACCTTCTTCAAGGGCCGCATCGCCCACGGCATGCTCTCGGCGGGCTTCATCTCGGCCCTCCTGGGGACGAGGCTGCCGGGGCCGGGGACCATCTACCTGCGTCAGGAGCTGAACTTTCTGGCGCCCGTCCGCATGGGGGACACGATTACGGCACGGGTGGAGGTGGCGGAGCTGACCCCCGACAAGAACAGGGCCCGCCTGAAGACGACCTGCCGGAACCAGGAGGGGACCGTCGTGCTGGACGGGGAGGCCGTCGTCATGCCGCCGAAGGCTCCGAAATCGTGAAAACCGGGATGTTTCGCAATGATCCGGCCGAGGTGACGCCCGGGGAAAGCGGGCGCCCCCCGGCCACCGCAACCGGCCGGGAGGGCGGCGACAGGAAGGTCCGGGCGGCCTTTTTTCGAAGGAGCCTGTTTCTCTTCCTGGTGATGGGTGTCCTGTCGGGCTGTGCTTCCCTGTCGGGACAGCCGGTGACGGATCCGGCGGCCTGGCCCGGCCGATGCGAGGCCCTGCGGCGGGACCTTGAGAAAGATCCTTCCGCCGCCGTTGTGGCCACCCCCCGGCCCGACCGGTCCTATTCCGTGCCCTACTGGGTCCTCGTGGTCGACGGCGTCTCCATTCCCATCCCCCCCGTTCCCTATCGGGACATCCGCGTCCTGCGCGCCGGGTTTTCCCGCGGCCTGCCGACGGTCGTCCTCGTCGGCGCGGAGCCTCCGACCGCCGTATCCCTGACTTCCATGCCTCCGCCGCCCCCCTACGAAGACCTCTTCGCCCTGGCCGGAGAAGACCCGACGGACGAGGGCCGGGCCCTGACGAAGCGCCTCTTCGGCGGTCCCGTGAAGCACGACCGGCTCCTGGAGATCGGGTACGCCGGCCGTCCGGCCGACCTCACCTGCCGCCCGGAGAACCGGGAGAAGGAAATCCCCCTGGCCGTGGCGCTGATCCTGAAGACCGTCGGCAACCCGCTGGAGGAAGTGCATGAAGGGATCGCAGGACGGCGCGGCTGGATGACCCTCACGACCGAAAAAGGCGAGGCCGTCCGCTGGCAGGCGACACTTCCCGCGAATGGCCGCTGGCTCCTCATCGACGTTCGCACGGCCGCCGGGGGGCCTTTCCGGGACGCGGGCCTGGCCGTCGGCAGAAACGACATGGTGCGGGCCCTGGGCCGGCCTTCCTGGCTGGCGGCCCTGGCGGCGGTCCTGGATGACCCGGAGAACGGAAGGCTCTGGGAAGTCCTGGCGGACGCGCTGGCAAAGGCGGACTTCCCGCCGGAGTCCGTCGGTCGTGTCCGTCAGATGGCCCCGGGGGCGGTGCGGTGAATAATCCGGGAGCCGGCATGAACCCTTCGCCGTTCCGTCGGACGGCGCGCACGATCCTGACCGTCCACGTTTTTCTCGGCGCGTTCCTCCTGTTTTCCCTGGAGCCGATGACGGGGCGTCTCCTCCTGCCCATCATGGGCGGAACCATCCAGGTCTGGCTGGTCTGCCTGATGTTCTTCCAGGGAATGCTCCTGGCGGGTTACCTCTATGCCCATCTGTACGCCGCCCGGGCCGGCGCCGGCCATCTCCTGCTCCTCCTGGTCCCGCTGGCTTTTCTTCCCCTGTCGATTCCTTCGGCCCCCGACCCGGCAGCACCCCTGGCGTCGCTCCTCCGTCTGCTCGCGCTCCATGTGGCCGTCCCATTCGGCATTCTGTCCACCACCGCCGTGGTGGCCCAGCTCTGGCTGTCCCGCTCCGCCCTGGGCGGCGGAACCAATGTCTTCGTCCTCTATGGTGCATCCAACGCCGGTTCGCTTCTTGGACTGCTGGCCTATCCCTTCCTGGTGGAGCCGTACCTCGGCCTGGCGGCCCAGGGACGGATCTGGACCGCCGGCTACATTCTTTATGGGATCCTCGCAGCGGCCGCCTGGCTCCTCCTTCGACCGCAAAAGCGGCTGCCGGAGGAAGCGGAGACGTCCGGTCCGGCGGCCGGTGCCGCTTCGGAGGGGGGGAACTGGATCCCCTGGATTCTCCTGAGCGCACTGCCTTCCGCCTTCCTCCTGACGGTGACCAACGTCATCGCCGTGGAAGTCGGCTCCTATCCGCTTGTCTGGATCCTCCCGCTGGCCCTGTACCTGGCCAGCTTTGTCGTTGTCTTCCGGGACGGACCGGGACTTCCGGGCAGTTTGAGACTCCTGTGGCCGGAGATCCTGCTGGCGGCACTCCTGCTCTACCTGCTGACGTCGCCCCGGCTGACGTACCTGGCGGCGCACCTGGCGGTCCTCTTCGTCCTCTGCCTGCTGGCCAACGACGCGCTGTACCGGCTCCGGCCGCCGCCGGCCCGCCTGACGGGATACTACCTGGTGATCGCCCTTGGCGGCGCCCTCGGCGGCGCCGCCATCAGCCTCGGCGCCCCGCTCGCGTTCGGCGGCCTCTACGAATACCCGCTGACGGTCCTTGCCCTGGGTGGGGTCTTGGCGTGGATTCAGCGAAGGGACCTGGCGGAGTTCTGGAGACACTCGACGGGGGTCATGAAGAGCATGCGGGCGGCAGGCCTTGGCGTCCTGGCAGGGATGATCCTGCTGGGCGCCTGGTCGGTGGGCTCCTTCCAGGAAAAGGAGCGTCTGCGGAATTACTACGGCATTCTCCGGGTGGTGGAAGAGGCCGCTGGTTCCGACGCCCCCCGGGGGGTCCGGACGCTCATACACGGATCCACGCTCCACGGCACCCAGTTTCTCGACGAATCGAGGCGCAGGAAGCCTACCCTGTATTATGGAGAAAACCGGGGGTTGGGAGACGTCTTTGCGGGGCTGCCCGTTCCCCGGAGAGTGGGTGCCGTCGGGCTCGGGGCGGGAACCGTGGCGGCCTACGGGCGGCCCGGGGACCGGATCGACTTCTTCGAGATCGACCCCGACGTGGAGACGGTTGCCCGGCGCTGGTTCACCTACCTGGCCGATACACAGGCCCGGGTGCGGGTCTTCCCGGGGGACGGACGGCTGTCCCTGGAGCGGGCCGCGGGGGGAGAAGAAGGCTACGATCTTCTGTTCGTCGATGCCTTCAGCGGCGATGGCATTCCAACCCACCTGCTGACGGTGGAGGCTGTCGAGGGATACCGGAAGCGGCTGTCCGCGGACGGGCTGATGGTCTTTCACCTCTCCAACCGCTATTACGACCTCCGGCCGGTCGTGAAGGCGATTGCCGGGAGCATGGGTCTGATAGGGGCCGTGAAGGTGGCGGGTCCCGATCCCGCCGATGGCCGCTACCGTCTGACAACGGTCTACGTGGCCCTGGCGGCGGCGCCCGGCCGGCTGGATGCGCTTACGGAACGGGGATGGATTCCCTTCAGGGCGGACGACGGCATTCCCGCCTGCCGCCCCTGGACGGACGATTACGTGAACGTCCTGGTGCCGCTGGCCGCAAAGATCCGGGCCGGACAGCTATGATGCGAGGGGCTTCTTTTTTTTCTCGAGATGCCGCCCCATGCTTTTCATGAGATTCTGAAACTCCTCCGTCTGCTTCTGCATCAGGCCCTGGAGCCCCTCGATCATGCCGGACGGATCCAGCCCCTTCTCCGCCAGGAGATTCTGCTGACGGAGAACGGTTTCTTCCAGCCGGGCGACCGCCTGCTTCAACTCCTCGTTTTCCCGCTGCAGGGCCTCCAGATCCTCCCGGGGGGCGACATTGAAGAGGGCCAGGTATTCGTGGAGGGACTGGAGGAAGGATTCGCGGGTCTGCCGCCAGAAATCGGTGATGTCCGTGTCCCTCTCCCGGTCGAGTCCGTAGGCTTTGCGAAAGAACTCCGTCAGGCTCTCGGAGCCCTGGAAGCCCTGGCGCATCCAGGCCGTCACGTCCTCGAACTGCTGGCGGCCCCGGGCCAGGGCCAGGAAGTAGCGTCCCCAGAATTCATAAAAGCTTCGGTCCATCGGGTCACCTCCCAGGGGCATCCTCAAACGTTCGGATGCAGGGTCTTTGTCCTTCCGGCATTCATGCTTCCGGAAGGGGTTTTTCGGTTTCTTCCGCCTCCGCCTCGAGATCGAGCTGGAAGCGGACGGGCCCCCGGTATCCCTTGCCGAAACGGGTGTGGAGGGCGCAGGCGGATTCAGGATCGGACCAGGACGTGGCAATGGCGCCGTGGCCCTTCGGGAAGGGCGTCACCTCCACGTTGTCGAGGTGGTCCAGGGGCGCCAGGGCGGCATCGCGGTCCACCAGGTCGTCCCCTTCGGCGTAGCAGATGAGCCAGCGGATCCCCTTCTCGCGGATGCCCCGCAGGTTGAGGGTCCTGCCGAAGAGCGTCACCGGAAGCGTGCCGTCGGCGGTGATGGGGATCGTGTAGGAGTCGAAGCTGAGCCGGGTGATTCCCTCCGGCAGGTCGTTCCGGTCGTAGATCAGCCAGTGGTTCATCGCCGCCGCCGTCTTTCCGATGTGAACGGGTCCGCCGTCTCGCTGGAAATTGGTCATGTCCCGGTAGAGGGTTACCAGGGGCGCCTCCTTCTCCATGCTCTTGAGCTTGTAGACCCAGCTCATGACCTTGCCGTCGACGATGCGGTTTCCGCTGGGCAGCTCCTTGACGGCGTAGTTCAGGTCCCGGAAGCGGGGAGGAAGGTGCTGCATGTATTCCACGAGCGACCTGCTCCGGGTGCCGTCCATGGGAGCGACACAGGTGATCAGCGCGTCCGCCAGTCCGTCGAGTTCCCCCGACAGGATGTCCAGGAGGGCGATGAAGCCGCCCTGGCAGAAACCGTTGAGCGTGACGGGGCGGCCATGGGCGGCCTTCAGGGTCTCGCAGAACCGCCGGGTGTCCAGGGCATCGTCCTCTCCGGTCATGACCTGCACTGCCGGATTCGTCTCGATGTCCTTGAGGATCCGGATGTACGTCGGAACGCCCTGGTTGGCGAAGGCGTGGACGTAGCTCTTGTTTTCCCCGGGCAGGAAGGCCAGGATGTTGGGGCCCAGGACGTAGGGGTGCATGATCAGGACGGGCTTGCCGGATTCCCGGGTTTTCACGTCCGGATCCCGCGGCAGGACCCGGTACAGGGAGAAGCGGTCCGTTTCATCCGCCAGAACGTATCCGCCATCGTCGAAATGAAAGCCGAACTCCGGCCCGATGGCCCGGATCGCCTCGGGGTAGCGGTACACCAGCGCGTCCATCAGCCGGGCCATGCCGGCGCTGTAGTCCCTGAGCCCTTCCTCCCGTTTGCCCAGGAGGCTGTTGAGAATCGCCCTGCCAAGACGGAGAGCCTCCCGGCGGTGGAAGTCGTCAAGCCCGCTCATCGTCCCTTTCGCGCCCTGCTCGGCAATCTGGGTGTTGAACCGGAGCAGTTCAAAATAATCTACGGCGCTCTGCAGAACGGGCGTCCGGACGAGCTTGTCCTTCTCCAGCGAGCTGAAGGAGCCCAGGGCCGTCCAGTAGGGGTTCATGAACTCGTTGAGATAGGCCAGGACGCCGACGCCGTAGTGCTGTCCGGCTTCGACGGTACCGGTCGCCGTCTCCACGGCCCGCAGGTAGTACTCTGTCTGGAGATCGAGGAGGGAACGAACGGATTCCCAGAGGGGGACCGAGATGCCGGCGGGATACGTCAGGGTGCTCTTCAGGAGCGAGGTGTTGGCCTGCCAGGTCTTCGTGAAGGCAGTGAACAGCTCCATGTGTGTCTCGGCAAGCCGCTGCCGGCATTCGCGGGTTATGGAGAAGGCGGCTTCGGAGATGGTTGCCGGTGACCCGGCGGTTCTTGTGTTCATGGCGAATCCCAGGATCGGTTGCATAAACGAATCCCGGCGGTCTCACGGCCGCCGGGATCCGAAGTTCAGGAATTCCGAAGTCGAATGAATTTCCCGGGCGGGACGCCTCGGTCTACTTCGCCTTGGCGAAATATTCCTCGACCTTCTTGTAGTTGGCGTCCACGATGCCCTTGTAGTCTTCGCGGCCCTTCTTGTAGGCCCGGACCCACTCGCTGATGAGCTTCTTCCCCTCCTCGGGAAACCACGGGGCCTGCTCCATGTACATGTTGACCATCTTTTCCGTCTGGTCCTGGAGGACCATCATGGCGTTGAATGTGTTGTCGAAGGCCGTCTTGTTGAAATCGATCATCTGTTTGGTAATCTGTTTGGGATCCATCTTCCAACCTCCTTTCATAGGGATACGGGTTCTGCCGGCACGTTCCGGCGATGCTTACTTCGCTTTGCCTGCCTTCCCTGCTTCCTTTGCCACGTCCTCCCATGTCTTGGAGGCGAAGAACTTTTCCACTTTCCCGTAGCTCTCGTCCACGGCGCTCCGGAAATCCTCACGGCCCTGGCGGTACGTCTTCATCCACTCCCCGACGATCTTCCGGCCTTCTTCGGGAATCCAGGGGGACTGGTCCATCGCGGTCTGCATCATCTTCTCCGTCTGCTCCTGCAGAATCGTCATGGCGTTGAAGCTGCTGTCAAAGGTTGTCTTGTAGAAACCAACGATCTGTTTTACGATTTTTTCCTGTTCCATGCTCCGGGTACCTCCCTGCGCTCCTGCGCTTGATTTTTGCCGCTAATATAACCCGGCGGAAGGGCATGTCAAGGGAAAATGTTGCATTGCAATATAAATCATTCGGAAGCGGTCCTTGGTGTCGACCTATGATCTGAATGATATTATTGATGTATTATTCGTCATGCTTTTTTCCGTTCAGAAGAAAATATAATTTATGTTGCAATGAAACAATCTTCCCGGTAGATTGTTTCCACACCGGGAGAAAAGACCATGGCCGAGACACTGCTCGTCAGAAAATATGGAAACCGCCGCCTCTACGATACGGAGCGGAGCACCTACATCACGATCGAGGAACTGACCCGCCTGATCAAGGAAGGCCGGACCGTCTCCGTCGAGGATGCTAAGACGAAGGAAGACGTGACGGCCTTTATCCTGACCCAGATTCTCCTGGAGGAATCCCGTAAGAGGGAGTTTCTGCTTCCCGTCCCGCTTCTTCACCTGGTGATCCGCTTCGGGGACAACCTGCTCTCGGATTTTTTCGAGAACTACCTCCAGCAGATCATGAAAAACTACCTTGCCTACCGGGCCGTCGCGGACGACCAGTTCAGGAAGTGGCTGGACCTGGGGACCGAATGGTCCCAGGCAGCCGGGAAATCCGCCTCCCCCCTGTCTCCTTTCCAGAACTTTCTCGACCTGTTTTCCGAGACCCCCGGCAGGGGAGAGGCCTCAGAAAAAGGAAAGGAGCCTTCGCCATGAACCCCGAATGGACGAAAACGGTTGACGCCGTCCTCGATCGCGTCCGGGATCCCGAGAGCGGGCTTCCCGTCTCGGAGCTCGGGATCGTGAAAAAGGTCCGGCTGAGCGAAGAGGAGAAAACGCTGTACGTATTCCTCGACACGTACGGGCACCTGCCCCGGTGCGTCACCTGCGCCGCCATTGCCCAGACGGTCCTGGCCGGAATCGTCCGGGATCTCGATGCCGCCTTCCGGGACACATTTCCCGGCCTGGACGTTCAGATCGTTCCGGCTGACGTGGAATGAGTACAGCCCTGAAACAGGGTGATCCGCTTAAAAGAAGCGTCCGAACGTCAGCGCTGCATACATGGGATCGTGATCCGCGCGCAGGTTGCGGACCATCACGACGTGGGACTTCTCCTCCTTGATGATCTTCTCGATCAGCTTCTTCTGTTCCCGGTCCCGGGAGAGTCTCACCATTTCCGTATAGAACAGGATCGCGTTCGTCTCGGCCTTCATGGCTATGACGGCCGCCGCCACGACACCGTCCACCTTTTCGAGGCGCTTGTTCACCGTTTCACCCTTCGGAAACAGCCCCTCCTGTACGATGGACTCCAGGTAGTCGTCGATGTCGGGGTTCTTCAGCGACGGATCGATTCCCCCGATGTCCGCCTTCGACTTTATCTCTGTGAACAGCTTCAGGTGCTCCGCCTCCTGTTTGGCAAGCTTCATGAAGAGGTCCTTCAGGTCCCGGTCGGCAAACTTCTTCGCCGCCTTTGTATAGAACTCGATGCCTTCCTTTTCGGCCCGGATCGCAAAATCGAACACATCCAGCTGCTGTCTCTTCGCCATGACTCCCCCTCCCGTGATGGATGATGTACGGTTGGTTTTTTCCAGTGAAAGCTGACTGTGACCGAGATGCGGAACCGGATTCCGCGGTTCCGCCTGACCGGTTGCCTGGATGAGTCTCGTGGAAAGGATCGATTAAGCCGTTTGTCCTTACCGCAGCGGGAGCGGCGGCGCGGACCCTTCAAACACGTGCGATTCGCGAAAGGTTCAGGATGGAAACCGGAAACGTGTGTGCTGGAGGTTGCCGTCTTTTCTTTAAAAACTGCCCGACGGTTTCCGGGATGTCAAGAAGAAACTCCATCAGAATACGGACTTCCTCCCGTCCTTGAGCCCCTTCTCGGTCTCCGGCTTCCCCTTGCACTCCACCGGCATCGGGATGTCCTCGCCGGGTTCGCAGGGTTGGTTGCTCATCGATTTGGCGGCACAGCGCCCGATGAGATAGCCCGCGTCGTAGCAGGATTTCGGAGCCTTCGTTTCCGGTCCCGAGGCTGCGGGTGCCGGCTGCTTGACCGCACCGGTCGCGGCGGCCGGGGGGGCCGTCTGCGCCTTGCCGGCCGGGGGCTTTCCGTCTCCGCAGGCGGCCGGAAACCAGGCGGCAAGCATCAGCAGGATCGCCAGCCCAATCCCAAGACGTTCCCGTTTCATGAGTCCTCCTTGCCTGCTTTTTTCTTTCCCGGGGAGCCGGGCCGCTCATCCTTCAGGATTCCCGGGAGCCACCGGTATACGGGACCGAAGGTCCGGCCCACCTGCCCCTTCCGGGGGACGATGAACACAAAGCATCTCTTCTGCTCCGGGACGACTGCCACATGCCGCAGCTCGCCCGGGTCAGCATGGTCCGCAACAAGGCGGGCAAGCTCGTCGCGGATGGCCTTGTTCCCGAAGTAGAGCCAGAATTCTCTTCCGCCCCAGGTGAGGGACTCTTTCCGCAGCGCCGCTTCGTTGGTGATCTTCGGGCCCCGGAAGCGGGCGTAGCCCTTTTCGATCAGGTGCCCTTCCTTGATCGGATCCCGGCGCAGGTAAATGGTGATGAACATGCGGTCGTACTTCCGGATGAGCTTCGAGATGGGCATCCAAAGCCAGGCCTGGCGGGGCAGGAAGGTGAGGGTGGCATCGATCCTCTCCGCCGGAGCCTGCTTCGGGGGAAGCAGGTTTGCATGGTAGCCGATGAGTCCCCCGATGTTCGTGAACCGCTGGTCCACGGGCTTCACCACGTCCACCAGGTCGTTGAAGGCCGAGAGGAAGAGGCCGTTGTTGATGCGTTTGCCCCAGAAATATCCCAACCCCAGGAGGAAGGAGAAGGCCAGGAACAGATAGAAAAGTGGTTCACCCATCAGGTGTTCGTATGGAAACATGGTATCCTTCTTTTAGCGTGTCGACAGGTGGACCGTCAAGTCCTCCGGGATCTCGAAGAGCCGCCCGCCCTGCTCCATGCCCAGGGACGGATTCCAGGAAACGTTGACGAAGTGCACCCCGCCGCCGGCGAGCGCCTTGATCGCCCCGGTCACCTGGCGGGCCGCCGCGCCGTTCTCCGTTGTGATCTTGTTGAGGATCAGGAGCCGCAGGGGCAGCTTCAGGTCCCGCAGCCCTTCCAGCAGGCGCTGGGACTCCCGGAGGGAAAGCAGGTCCGGATTGAAGACGACGGTGACGCCGCAGTCCGCTCCCTGCAGGGTCCCGGTCAGGCTCGCAAAGTTTGCCCGCAGCGTCTTGAGGTGGTCGAGGATATCGTCGCCCTCCTCGTCGTATTTCAGGCGGATCTCCTTCGCCTTCGACCGGGAAGCGGGGTTCCGGATCTTCTGGATGGTGTGGCGCTTCTCCAGGATGTGCCGGCGGATGGCCATCAGGCGCTCGATCCAGGTTACCGTCACCAGCGGCAGGGCGAGGAAGCGCAGGGTCAGGCCCGTGGGCGGTGTATCGAAAACGACATGGTCGAACCCGTCGGCCTCCCGGATCGTCCGCTCGATGGCCGTCAGGAGGGCGTACTCCTCGATCCCCGGCGAGTACTGGAGGATCGAGAAATACCGGTCCAGGTTGAGCGTCTGGAGGTAATGGTATGTCTCGTTCAGGACCCGGGACTCCCGCTTCAGGTAATCCTTTGCCAGCCGGTGCAGGTCCACTTCTTCCAGGTGAAGGTTCCTGGAAAAGGCCTTCCGGCGGTTCTTGAGCTCGATTCCAAAGATGTCTCCGAGGTTGTGGGCCGGGTCGAGGGAGACGATCAGGACGCGGGCCCCCTGCGAGAGCTGCCAGGCCGCGGCGGCCGCCATGGTGGACTTGCCCACCCCTCCCTTGCCGGTGAAGAAGTGGATTCGCATCAGTCGACCCCCAGGACCCCGATCATTTCGGCCAGCATGTCGCCGGCGTCCTCGGCCCGCTGGTTCAGGACCTTCAACTCCTGTTCCATGAAGGGGAGGAGTTCCACGGCGAGAAATGTCGGCGGGGCCGGGTGGCCGACGAAGGAGCCCAGAAGCAGGAGGGCGAAGATGTTCTCCAGTTCCTGGGCTTCCACGCAGGTTAGGGCTACCAGCTGCTCCCGGTGGGCCGCGTCCATGTCCGAGAGAATCTGCCGGCAGCGCTTGAGGAACGATCGGGGCATGGGGAGGGGGCTCTCCGGGGATGAACGAAACGGGGGAAAAGGGGTATGGAACCCCGGCCGTGCGGCCGGGGTTCCGCCCGGGTTACGGTTACCGTCAG
Organism: Syntrophales bacterium; assembly: GCA_035363115.1. Taxonomy (NCBI): domain Bacteria; kingdom Pseudomonadati; phylum Thermodesulfobacteriota; class Syntrophia; order Syntrophales; species Syntrophales bacterium. The sequence continues at coordinate 1,135,767 of DAOSEM010000001.1, forward strand.
GACTCCTTGCGCATCTTGATGAAGTCCCAGATGAACAGCATGTTCAGAACGAGCATGATGCCCATGATGATCTGCACCGTCCAGCCCTGTCCGGGGGCCTTGGCGATGTTCGCCGGCATGACCACGATCATGAACCAGATGATGGCGCAGGTCACCGTGATCCAGAGCAGGTAGGCCGGGATGACCGCCATGATGGCGAACTTCGACTTCAGCCGCTTGGACACGTAGGCCGCCCCCGTCATGAGGGCGATGGCGGCGATGAGCTGGTTCGCCGCGCCGAAGGAGGGCCACACGATGGTGAACTGCTTGCTCCAGGCCAGGTACATCCCGATCAGGGCCGGCACCAGGGAGGCGATCCAGCGGTTCGTCAGGACACCATAGATCCCCTTGGCCGTTTCCTTCACGGGCGCCAGCATCTCCACGAGGCAGTAGCGGGCGATGCGGTTCGTCGTGTCCAGCGTGGTCAATGCAAATGCGGAGATCCATAGCCCCGCGATGATCTTGACAAGCTTGTTCGGGAGGAAGTTCAGGAAGCTTGCCGCCACCATGTCGGCGTAGGTCTGGACGACCAGGTTCGCCTGGGAGAGCTTCAGGCCCTCGGAGACCTTGGTGAAGAGGGCTCCCCAGTTGTCCAGGGTCAGGGCAAAGGCGGGGGCCGTGAAGACGGCGCCCGCGGCGGCGGCCTTGGCGGCATCGGCGGCCACCTGGGCCGCATGGGCGTTCTTCAGGGCCGTGTAGCCGAATCCGGCGATGCCGCAGATGACGATGGTGGAGAGGAACCCCTCCGTGAACATGGAGCCGTAGCCGATAAAGAGGCCGTCACTCTCCTTGGAGATCTGCTTGGACGACGTCCCCGAGGCCACCAGGGAGTGGAATCCCGAGAGGGAGCCGCAGGCGATGATCAGGGGGATGGCGGGCCAGAACGGTGTCGGCTTCCCACCGACCAGGATGGGGGAGAACTCCGTGAAGGCCGGGATCTCGACCGCGTGGAAAGTGAAGAAGGCGGCGATGAACCCGATGGCGATGCCGAAGTAGAGGAGCCACGAGTTCAGGTAATCCCTGGGCTGGAGCAGGATGTTCACGGGGATGGCCGCGGCGATGATGATGTAGAAGAAGAGGATCACCAACCACGTCTCGAAGCTCAGGGCTACGGGAACGAAGGTTCCCCCCCAGATGGCGGCACACATCAGGGCGATCCCGATGATCGTGGCCACGGGCAGGTTCATCTTCATCTGGTAGATCAGGTACCCCAGGATGAGGGCAACGATGGTCACGAAGATGGAGGCCCCGGCGATCTCCGGGGTCTTGACGAACATGGACGAGATGACCGTCGCAAAGGCCGCCACGACAAGGACCAGGAGGAAGAAGACGATCCAGTAGAAGGCCGTGCCGGTCCGCTTCGAGATGAGGTCCGAGGCAACGAACTGGATGGACTTGCCGTCGTAGCGCATGGAGGCCATCAAGGCCAGGTAGTCGTGGACGGCGCCGATGAAGATGTTGCCGAGCCAGACCCAGGCCAGGGCGGGGAGCCAGCCCCAGCACATGGCCATGGCGGGACCTACGATGGGACCCGCGCCGGCGATGGAGGAGAAGTGATGGCCGAAGAGGACCATGCGGTGGGCCGGGACGTAGTCGACGCCGTCGAAGAGGCGCTTCGAGGGGGCCTCGACCTCGTCCGAGGCCCGGACGACGTCCCGCTCGATCTTCTTGCCGTACGTGAAGTACAGGCCGACGTAGAGAATGAAACCGATAATACCGATGACAGTGGTGGTCATGCGCGACCTCCTTTCCAGAACAACGGGCTATGCCCGGAAGACTTGTTCCACCGCAGGATTCCCGGCCGTGCTCCACCTTCGAGCAGGAATGCCGGGGACCGGCGGCCCGAAGAATAATGAATTGCAGAGAAAAACTACTCTCCCGGCACTTTGCAGTCAAATGATTTTTTCCCCTCGAACCATTTTCAGAGTATTCCTTAGGCAATCAATACACACTTTCATCATTCCGTGTGGCACCGCTTTTCCGATGTCCGTGTCGATGGATTCAATTTTTGGAAAATCTGTGCTGGAAAAAAAAGTTGACATCCGATGCGCCGGGAGTACTCTGATCACCGGGGACGCACGCTGCGTCCATCCTTTCATCCGCCCGGCATCGCCATCGAGGTGCACCATGAATCAGGAACAGGCAATGGAATCGTTTGAGGGGCTCAAGATCGGTGCCAAGATCCGGGAAGCGAGGGAGAAGAAATCCCTGACCCTGCAGGATCTGGCGGCCCGATCGGGAATCAACCGGGAGAGCCTGGAGAAGATCGAGGCCGGTGAATTCGTCCCGCCCGTGGCGACCCTCCTGAAACTCGCCCGGTCGCTCGGCGTGGGGATGGCCCGCTTTTTCGAGGATGACCAGCCCGCCGTCAGGGTGTCCATCACCCGGCTCGCCGACCGCCGCCGGATCGCCCGCCGGCCTCACCACGGCGAGGGGGAGGTGGATTACGCCTACGAGTCGCTGGAGACCCGCAAGCCCGAAAAGCACATGGAGCCGCTCTTCGTCGAGTTCCAGCCGCTGGAGACGGGGGGCATGGTCTTCGCGTGCCACGACGGCGAGGAATTCGTCTATGTCCTGGAGGGGCGGCTCGAGTTCCGCACCGACGACCGGGTGGAGACGCTGACCCCCGGGGAATCCCTCTACTTCGATTCCAACCAGAACCACAGTTTCCGGGGTCTCGACGGACGGCCCGCGCGGGCCATCGTCGTCGTCTGGAGCCCCTGAGCACGGGAGACGGGACATGGTGGAGATCCGGTTCCACGGCCGTGGCGGCCAGGGGACGGTCGTGCTGACGATCCTCCTGGCCAAGGCCTTCTTCCAGGCGGGCTGGCAGGTCCAGAGCTTTCCCTTCTTCGGGGTCGAGCGGCGGGGGGCGCCGGTGGAGGCGTATCTCCGGCTGGACCGGACAAAGATTCTGGCCCGGACGAACGTCACCACGCCGGACCACGTGGTCGTCCAGGACCAGACGCTCCTGACGAGCATCGACGTGACCCGGGGGCTCAAGCCGGGGGGATGGGTTCTTCTCAACAGCGCAACCGATCCGGAAGACCCGGGTGCCTACGCCGGCCAGCAGCTCGCCTGTGTGGACGCGGGCCGGATCGCCCTCGGTCACCGGCTCGGGAGCCGGACCGCACCCATCGTCAACACGGCCATGATGGGAGCCTTCGCCCGCATGTTCGGTGAGCCGCCCATGGAAGCCATTGTCGCCGCCATCCGCGAAGAGGTTCCGTCAGAGCCGGACCGCAACATTGCAGCGGCCGAGGAGGCCTACCGGGCAGTCCGGATCCTCGGCCGGGTCCCCGTGTCCTGACCCAACGGGAGGGGAACGCATGAACCGAGACCAGAGCAGGGCCGAGGCGCTGTTTCTGCCCCGGTCCTTCACCACCACGGAAAGCAACCTGACGGGCTCGTGGCGGTACCTCCGTCCACGCTTCGAGGAGAAGACGGCTCCCTGCAGCGCCGCCTGCCCCGCCGGAGAAGACATCCCCCGCATCGAAATGCTGACGACCCAGGGCGCCTTCCGGGAGGCCTGGGAGACGATCCTGATGGAGAATCCCTTTCCGGGAGTCTGCGGGCGGGTCTGTTTCCATCCCTGCGAGGGGGTCTGCAACCGCGGCGGATTCGACTCGGCGGTGGCGGTCCACACGGTGGAGCGCTTCCTGGCCGACTCGGCCGTCCGCAACGAATTCCGGTCCGACCTGGGACGGCTTCCAGCCCGGAAGGAGCGGATCGCCATCGTCGGGTCCGGTCCCGCCGGCCTGTCGGCGGCCTGGTTCCTGGCCCGCCTGGGATACGGCGTCCGCGTCCTGGAGGCCCTTCCGGAGCCGGGAGGAATCCTGCGCTGGGGCATCCCCGCCTACCGTCTGCCGCCCTCGGCCCTCCGGCCGGAGATCGCCCGCCTGGAAGCCCTGGGCATCGAAATCAGGACGGACTGCCGGATCGACCGGGCAGGCCTGGAGTCCCTGGAGCGGGATTATGACGCCGTCTTTCTCGGCTGCGGATTCGGAAAGGACCGGCCGCTGGGAATCCCCGGGGAGGAGGAGCGGGGAGTCGAAGACGGGCTCGCCTTCCTGTCCCGCATCCGCGGCGGTGAGGAGCCGCGCCTGGAAGGCGTGTCGATTGTCGTGGGCGGGGGAAACACCGCCGTCGACGTCGCCCGGACCGTCGTCCGCCTGGGCGGACGGGCGGTCATTGCCTACCGGCGCCGCCGCCGGGACATGCCGGCCTTCGACGAAGAGCTGCAGATGGCCCTGGAGGAGGGGGTCGAGCTCCGGGAGCTCATGGCGCCCGCGGGTGTCGCGCGCCGGAACGGGAAGCTTGCGATCACGTTCCGCCGGATGAAGATCGAGGGCGAGGACGCCGACGGACGGGGGCGCATCGTCCCGGACGGCGAGGCGACGCTGGAGGTGGAGGCGGACCGCCTGTTCACGGCCGCCGGCGCCGGTGCCGCCGAGGACTGGCATCTGCCGCCCCGGAAGGAGACGGGCCTCGTCCGGCTCAGCCACACCGTCCTCACCGCGTCGGAAGGCCGTCCGGTGCGGGTGTACGGCGGCGACACGACGAACGACGTCCAGATGGTCGTCACCGCCGTTGCCTCGGGCAAGCAGGCTGCCCTGGCCCTGGACGTCCTGTTCCGGGAGGGGCCGGCGGCCGTCACGGAGCGGCTCTCCGCATGCGCCGTCGGGCCCGGGCCGTCGCTTTCCATGGAAATCTACACCGGCGGCCCCCGTGGTCTCCGGACCCGTCATGTTGTCCTGCCGGAGGAGATCAACACGGACTACTTCGCCTTCGAGCCCCGGATCACCCAGCCGCGCCTCCTGGTAGACGAGCGGTCCCGCTCCTTCGCCGAGATCGACTTGAAGATCTCCGCCGGGCTGGCCATGCGGGAAGCGGGCCGATGCTTCAACTGCGGCATCTGCAACGGTTGCGACAACTGCTACCTCTTCTGCCCCGACGTATCCATCGCCCGCGGCCGGGAAGGGGAGAACCGCCGGATCAACTACGACTACTGCAAGGGGTGCGGGCTCTGCGTGGTGGAGTGTCCCCGCAACGCCATGACCCTGGAGGGGGAATCATGAAACGGGTCCTCGAGGGAAGCCATGCCGTGGCCGAGGCGGTCCGGCTGGCCAACGTCCAGGTCATCTCGGCGTACCCCATCACGCCGCAGACGCACATCGTGGAGATCCTCTCGGACTATTGCGCCTCGGGAAAGATGAACGCCCGCTTCCTCCGGGTCGAGAGCGAGCACTCCTGCCTGGCGGCCCTGATCGGCGCCCAGAGCACCGGCGTCCGGACCTTCACCGCCACCTCCTCCCAGGGGCTGGCCCTGATGCACGAGCTCCTGCACTGGGCCTCCGGGGCGCGCCTGCCCATCGTCATGGCGGAGGTGAACCGGGCCCTGGCACCGGGGTGGAACATCTGGACGGACCAGAGCGACAGCCTGGCCCAGCGGGACACCGGCTGGATGCAGTTCTACTGCGAGGACGCCCAGGAGGTCCTCGATACGATGCTGATGGCCTACCGACTGGCGGAGATGGTGAACCTTCCGGCCATGGTGGTCCTGGACGCCTTTTTCCTGTCCCACACGTATGAGCCGGTGGACATCCCGGAGCAGGAGGAGGTGGACCGCTTCCTGCCGGCATACGCGCCGGGCTTCCGCCTGGACACGGCCCATCCCTTCGCCCTGAGCCCCCTGGTGGCGCCGAACGCCTACATGGAGATGCGCCGGGAGATCGCCGCCGCCATGGAGGACGTCCTGGTGAAGCTCGACGCCGTGGAAGAAGAGTTCGCCGGGGTCTTCGGCCGCCGCTACGGTGCCGTGGAGGCGGTCCGCTGCGAGGACGCGGAGATCGTACTCGTGACCAGCGGAACGGTGACGAGCACCGCGCGCATTCTCCTGGAAGAGCTGCGGGCGAAGGGGGAGAAGGTGGGCATTCTGAAGATCAAGCTCTTCCGGCCGTTTCCGGTGGAGGCCATCCGCCGGGCCCTGGCGGGGGCAAAGAAAGTCGCCGTGGTGGACCGCAACTTCTCCTTCGGGGCGACGGGCATCTTCGCCCAGGAGGTGCGGGCCGCCGTGTGCAACGTGCCGGACCATCCGCCCGTCTTTGGGTTCATCGCCGGCCTGGGAGGCCGGGATGTCACGACGACGGTGCTGGCGTCGATGATCGAACAGACAAAAGCCGCCGGGGTTCCGCCGGCGGAGAGCATCTGGATCGGGCTTACGGAGGCGGCCTATGCAACTGGACGTCCTTGATCAGGAACTGATGTGCTCGGGCCATGTGGGCTGCCCGGGATGCGGGGCTACCATCGCCATGCGCTTTTTCCTGAAGACCCTCGGGGAAAAAACCGTCATGGTCCTGCCGGCCTGCTGCTGGTCCGTCATCGCGGGACCCTATCCCCAGTCCACCCTGAAGATCCCGGTCATCCACTCGGCCTTCGAGACGGGGGGAGCCACCGCCACCGGCGTCCGGGCGGCCCTGGACATGCTGGGAGACACCGAGACGACCGTTGTCACCTGGGCCGGCGACGGGGGGACCTTCGACATCGGATTCCAGGCCTTAAGCGGCGCCGTGGAGCGGAACGAGGACTTCATCTACGTCTGTTACGACAACGAAGCCTACATGAACACGGGGATCCAGCGCAGTTCCTCGACGCCTTACGGGGCGTGGACGACAACGACGCCGGGCACGCACTGGAAGCATCTCCGGAAGAAGAACATCGTGGAGGCCCTGGTGGCGCACCGGATTCCCTATGCGGCGACGGCGAACATCGCCTTCCCGGAGGACCTTGTACGGAAGGCCCGGAAGGCCAAGTCCATCAAGGGCTCCCGGTTCCTTCACATCTATGCGAGCTGTCCCACGGGCTGGCGGATTCCCTCCGAGATGTCCATCAAGATCGCCCGCATGGCCGTCCAGACGAACATCTTCCCCCTCTACGAGGTGGAGGACGGCGTCCGGTACACCATCAACTACAAGCCCAGGGAATACCTGGTCCGGGAATACTTCAAGCTCCAGGGGCGGTTCCGGCACCTGACGGACCAGGATCTGGACGCGATTCAGGAGATGGTGAACGAGGACTGGCAGCTCCTGCTCCGAAAGGCCGGGGAGCACGCCTGAGCGGCGGGGCCGAGCGGCGGCCGGTCATTTCCCATGTACGCTCTCCGCTCCGTCGGGTACAGGCGGCGGTACGGGGGAGGGCGCAGCGGACTCCGGCCCCCCGGCGGACGCATCCGCACGCAGGGGGAGCACCGGTGCCGGCAGCCGGCCTCCCATATCCCGCACCATGTTCCGGAAGGGCTCCGACGAGAGGAGCAGTCTCTGCGCGACGCCGCGGAGGCGGTCCACCTCGCCCGCCGGCAGGTAGAGGGAGGTGGGGATGGACTGGAAATACTCCCGTTCCGCCTGGTCCGGCAGATAATCGAAACTCAGCTCGATGACGTAAAACTCGATGGGCGGCATGCCGGCGGCACGCAGCTCCTCGGACCAGTCCCGCACGTATCGCCTCAGGAGGTCGACGGTCTCGAAGTTGTAGCGGTTGATCATGACGGTGGAAGACGCCCCCAGGATCGCCGCCAGGCCCGGGACCTCGTCCAGGAGGCGCCACCGCGGCTTTTCCCGGGTCTCCGCGTTGACGATGACGAAGGCCATCCGCCGGACTCGGGTGTAGCCCTGCTCCCGCAGGGATTCCCGGATTCCGCCCCTCACCGCCAGGTACTCCAGGATGCTCCGGAGTCCCAGGTTGTCCGAGACGCCTCCGTCCAGCAGATGAATGTAGGGCTTGCTGCTCCGGTCGAGATAGGATGCCATGCTCCTGGCCATGTGGTAGCCGCGGCTGGCCGGATCGGGCCTCTCCAGGGACTTGTTCATCCAGTCGGGGGGCTTCCAGCCGCAGTCTCCGGCGTAGTTCTTCAGGATCACCGGTGTGAAGGCGCCCGGGAAGGCCGCCGAGGCCGCGACGGCGCGCGCAATGGGGAAACGCTTCCAGTCGGAGCAGATCAGGGAAAACTGGAGGGTCGTGAAGGGAAAAACCTGGCCGTTGAGGATATCCGTCGCGAGGATCATGACGGCGGGCCGGTCCCGCCTGGGGATGTCTCCCAGCGTCGCGCCGTCGAAGAGGATCTGGTCGTAGTATTCCTGGGCCATGTCGCTCCTTCCGAAGCGGGGCGACCAGAGACGGGCCCAGTTGAAGGGGCTGAGGAATCCGGCGATCAGGTGGGACTGGTGGTCCCGGAGGAGAAAGCGCTCGCGGTAGTCGAGGAACATGTCCCGGCCACGGAGTCCGTAGGTGGCCGCTGTGAAGCTTCCGCCGGAGACGGAGGTGATCAGGTTCACCTCATCCAGGAGGGTGCGGTGGCCCGAGCCCTCTTTCGCCTGGATCTCGATGCGGTCGAGGGCCTCCAGTACGCCGTAGGACAGCGCCGCCGCCCGGGTCCCCCCGCCGGAGAAGGCCAGGATGAGGAACAGGGGATCGTCCTTTTCAACAATGCCCCGGTCCTGCGGAGCAACGATCGTCCGCGGTCCCAGCACGGGATTGAGCGGGTACTGGGCCGTGCAGCCGGCCAGGACCGAAAGGATTCCAAGGATCAGGAGACCGAGTCGGAACGGCCCGCTGCGGAAAGGCGAATACCGTTTTGTGCGCCGGCGACGACCGGACAATCTGGAAGGATCCATCGCTTTTCCCCGGGCTCAAGGTGAAGCGGAGTATAGGCCGCACGGCCGGGTCCGTCAAGGAGAAGCATTCAATTTCCTTGCCTTTCGGCGCCCGATGCCTGTATAGAGCGACCCAGGACCGGAAAGGACGAGACGCATGGCGACGGAAGCAGACACGTTTTCCAAACTGAAGATCCGGGAGCGGGAAGCCAGGAAGAACCTGATCGTCAACGCCGCCGAGCGGTCTTTTGCCGGCAAGCCCTTCAACAAGGTGAGCATGCGGGACATCGCCCGGGAGGCCGGCATCTCGCCCGCGTCCATCTACCGGTATTTCCCGGACCAGCAGACCCTCTTCGTGGAGGCCTTTCTCCGGGGCTCCCGCCGCGTCATCGAGTCCTTCCGGGTGGCCGTCGAAGAGAACAGCGGCGTGTCCCTGGAGCGCATTGCCGGAGAGTTTCTGGACTTCCTGATCGAAAACGATCCCTATTTCCGCATGATGACCCACTTCATGCTGGACGGCTCCTTGAGCCCGGCCCTGGTGGAGCGCCTCAACGAGGAGTCCCGCCTCCTCATCGACCAGTTCGACTTCCTCTTTGAAACGATGCATGCCAAGGGCGACCGCCGCCTCCTGGCCCATGCCTTCTTCTCGGCCATGAACGGCATCCTCATCACCTTCCGGGACTATCCCGGCCGTTCAAGGGAAGAGGTGATAGAGCACATGAAGCTGGTCGGCCGGGTGATCGCGAGGCTCTTCACGCTGAGCATCACGTCGGACGGCTGGGACCGCGGGCTGGGCGTTCAGGCGTGACAGGGGGGGCGGACTCCGGCCCATTCCCACTCTTTCCATTTGTCTTTCCACAAACCAGTTGACTTTCGGCAGCGGTCCCGGTTAACAGTGAACACTGTTTACATCCAGGAACAAACCGCCGGAAACGTATACCAAAGGAGGTTGCCATGACCCTGCCGAACCGAAACAATCCCTACAAATTCGATGAGTTCTTGGACTGGAGAAAGTCCGTTGACTACTATGCCGACGACCCCTTCATCCAGAAGGTCGTCCGCTGCTTCACCGGCGCCGAGGCGGAGGCGGTGGACCGGGCGGCCCGGGAGATCTCGAAAAAGGTCTCCTTTCGCTGGCGGGACCTGACGGAGCGAATCTCCTGGCCCGAGCGGCGGCCCTTCATGATGCACTACGACGGCCACAACCGCCGCATCGACCGGATCGTCCGCCCGGCGGAGACGGAGACCCTCGAGCGGGAGATCTTTTCGGAGGCCCTCTTTTCGGAGAAGACACCGCCCTGGGTAAGGCTCATCAAGATGTACCTGATCTACCAGAACGGCGAGGCCTGCGTCTCCTGCCCCATCACCTGTACGGAGGGCATGGTGGCTCTTCTCGACCGCTTCGCCGACTCGCCGGAAGCGAAACAGATCCTGCGCCACGCCAAGGAGGGCATCGACGGCGAATTCGCCATCGGCGCCCAGTACCTCTCGGAGATCCAGGGCGGCTCCGATGTCCCGGCCAACCTTCTGGAGGCGGTCCGGGAGGACGGGGGCTGGCGCCTCTACGGCACGAAATTTTTCTGCTCCGCCGCCCACGCCGACTACGCCGTCGTCACGGCAAAGCCCGCGGGCTCGGAGGACGTGGCCCTCTTCGTCATTCCCTCGTGGCTGCCCGGAAACAGGGAGAAGGAGATCCGCAACGGCTTCACCATCGACCGGATCAAGTGGAAGACGGGAACGAGCGAACTGCCCACGGCGGAGATCACCTTCAACGGCGCCGTGGCCTACCCGGCGGGACCCCTGGACCGGGGGCTGGCCAACGTGGTGGGGATCGTCCTGACCTACTCGCGCCTCACCGTCGGCCTCTCCTGCGCCGCCTTCATGACCCGGGCCGTCCGGGAGGCGAAGCGGTACAGCGAGTTCCGCAGCGCCTTCGGCCTCGTCATCGGGCAGTTCCCCATGGTGGCCGGCCAGATCGACTGGATGGACCGCTCGGTGAAGCGGAGCACGGCCGGGGCCTTCAAGCTTTACCGGGATTTCCTGACCCTCGAGGGCGGGCTCAAAGGCGGCCTGGAGACGGGCGAGCCGGAGGCCATGAAGAAGAAGCGCTTCGACATCCGGGAGCTCATCATGCTCCAGAAGATCACCGCGTCATGGGACTGCACGGACGTGATCCGCATGGCCATGTCCATCTTCGGCGGCCACGGGATCATGGAGGACTTCTCGTCGCTCCCGCGGCTGTACCGCGACGCCGCCGTGAATGAGCTCTGGGAGGGGCCGCGAAACGTGCTGCTCACCCAGATGCACCGCGATTTCCAGCGGGCGGCGAAGTGGTATCCCCCGGCGGAGTTCGTCGGAAGAGTCCTCGAGGGCGCGGATCGATTGTTCATCGAGAAGATGTCCGCGGAGATCACGGAGCTCCTGGCCCATCCGCACCTGTTTGCTCCCGACGAAAAGACCCTCGATATCTGCCGGCGCTGGGACACCTTCTGCGCCGACCTGACCCACGCCTATCAGGACCTGGCGATGAAGGAAGTGGAGGAAAGCCGGTAGCGCCCGGGAAGGGGCGTCCGGACCGACTGAAAAAAGCTCCCCGCGCCGCGACCAGCGGTTGCGGGAGAAGAAAAGAATCCTGAAGGGGAGGTTGCCATGTTCGATTACGTATTGACGCCGGAGCAGATCAAGATCCGCGACGAAGCGCGGGACTTCGTCAAGTCCATTCCCCGCCAGATGGTCCTCGACATGGACCAGGACAAGATCAAGTTCCCCAAGGAGTTCCTCCGGGAGGCGGGCCGGCGGAACCTGATGGGCTGCCGTTACCCGAAGAAGTGGGGCGGCCGGGACCTGGACTGGGTCACGACCGGCACGGTCATGGAGGAGATCGGCACGCTTGGCTACGAGTTCGCCTGTGTCTTCGGCGTCGGGGCGGAGCTGGTCTGTGACGCCATCATCCAGCACGGAACCGACGAGCAGAAGGAGAAGTACGTGAAGCCCCTCCTGGCGGGCGAGCTCTTCGCCGCCGAGTGCCTCACGGAGCCCCGGGGCGGCTCGGATTTCTTCGGGGCCACGTCGAAGGCGGAGGACAAGGGCGACCACTTCCTCCTCAACGGCCAGAAACGGTTCATCGTCGGCGGTGAGGGGGCGGATTTCTTCTTCGTCTACGCCCGGACGAACTTCGATCCCAAGGCGAAGCCCCAGGACTGCCTCACGGCTTTCCTCGTCGACCGGGGCCCCGGTGTGGAGACGAAGTACCTTTACAACCTCCTGGGATGCCGCGGCGGCGGCACGGCGCGGCTTGTCTTCAAGGACGTGAAGGTCCCGAAGGAGAACGTCGTCGGCCGGGTAAACGGCGCCTATGACGTCTTCAACACGATGATGATCCCCGAGCGGCTGGGAACGGCGCTGATGACCATCGGCCCCGCCCGGGCGGCGCTGGAGGTGGCCACCCACTACACGGCCCGGCGCAAGGCTTTCGGACAGATCATTGCCACGTTCGAAGGCGTCAGTTTCCAGGTGGCCGAGGCGGCGATGCTGCTGGACGCCTCCAGGAGCCTGGGATACGCGACCTGCCTCGCCGTGGACAATAAGGTGGAGCGCGCGCGGGTCCGCCGGATGATCTCGGAGACGAAAAAGTTCATCACCGAGAACTGCCAGAAGGTGGTCCACAACTGCATGCAGGTCGTGGGCGGGATCGGGTACACCAACGTCTATCCCCTCGAGCGGATCTACCGCGACATCCGCCTGGCCTCCATCTGGACGGGCACCAGCGAAGTCATGTCCATGATCGTGGCGCACGAGTGGTACCGGGAGTACTTCAAGGCCCGCATGGCGAAGCTGACCCGCGACATCGAGGAGGACGCCGAGGAGGCCTTCGCCGAGGACGAGAAGATCTACGAATAAGGATGGGCGGGGCGGATTTTCAATCCGCTACCCTTTCCTCTTTTTTTTTATAGAATCAGGCTCGGATGGGGGGCCGGCATGTGGGAGCGAAGGCTTCCCTCGCGCTCAGAAGCGTTTTTTCGACCCTGCAACGTCTCGCTCCGCTGCAAAGTCATAACTCGCGCCCAGGGGCGCTCAGACAGATGACTTTGCGGGCGCTGCGCTGCGACGGCAGGGTACCCCGAAAAAGCCGCTATTCGCGCTCCGGGAAGCCCCCTCTCCCCGACGGATGTTCGCGGGGGCGCGACCGGGGGTTTCCAGAGGAGCAATCAGGACGTTTTTCCCATCCCTCTTGCCTGACAAACCGTCGAAGACGGATCGCGGGAAAGACGTCCGCGACAGCGGAAGCCCCCGTGGCAGCCCCCGCGCCGTGACCGAACCAGCCAGCCGCGGGGGCGCGGTTGGAAGTTTCCAGAAGAGCGATTGAAAACCCCTGCGGGAGCATGGGACGGGCAGTTCAAAAATGCCCGGATGCAAGGCCCCCGAAATCCTGAGCCATGAGGCGTACCTTTTAAAGATGAAAGGAAGGTTGCCATGGACGCCTATGAAAAGCTGCGGACCGTTCTGGACGCCCACCCCACCGGGGCGCCCCCGTCTCCTGCCATCGACCGGATCCTCCGGATCCTCTTCACGCCCGAAGAGGCGGCGCTGTCTGCCGTTATGAGCTTCGCCCCCCGGCCGGTTCCGGCGATTGCCGCGAAGGCCGGGCTCGATCCCGCGGATGCGGAGCGGATGCTCGAGGCCATGGCGGACCGGGCCGTCGTCTTCTGTCGGGAGAAGGACGGGAAGCGATCCTACGGGCTCCTGCCCACGATCCCAGGCCTCTTCGAGTTTCCCTTCATGAAAGGGAGGACCCGCCCGGAGCACGAGGAACTGGCGAAGCTCTGGGATGAATACCACCGGGAGGGCCTGGGGGCCTCCTTTTCCGGGAACCCGACCCCCGTGGCCCGGGTGATTCCCGTTGGCGAGTCCCTGGAGCCGGCAGGCCGTGTCCATCCCTACGAGGAGGTGGCGAAGCTCATCGGGGAGTCAGAGTTCATCGGACTCGGCCGGTGCGCCTGCCGCATCGCTGCGGGTGCCTGCAATTCGCCGACGGAGACCTGTCTCTTCTTCGACGCCCCGGCCCGGTTTCTCGTCCAGCGGGGATACGCCCGGGAGGTGGGCCGGGTCGAGGCCCTGCGGGTCCTGGGTGATGCGGAAAAAGCGGGCCTCGTTCACGTCAGCAACAACAGCGCCGACCGGCCGACGTTCCTGTGCAACTGCTGCCGCTGCTGCTGCACCATCCTCACCTGCAAGACCCAGCTCTCTCTGCCCAACGCCTTCTCGACCAGCGGCTTCCTCGCCCGGGTGGACGCGGAGGCCTGCACGGGATGCGGCATTTGCGCCGATGAGCGGTGCCCCGTGGGCGCCGCCACAATGGTGGAGGATGTGGCCGTGGTTGCCGTCGAGGCCTGCATCGGCTGCGGCCTCTGTGTTACGGGCTGTCCGGCGGAGGCCATCGCCCTGGTGCGGAGGGAGAATCCCCCCGCCGTCTGTGCCGACATGCAGGAAATGGGTGCCCGGGTCCTCCAGGAAAAAGGGAAGCTGCAGCGCTTCATGGAGGTCATGAAGGGGTAGCGCATAGCAGGGAATACGTTCAGCCCGTTTGTTTTTTGACAAGACGGCTGGTTTTCCGTACCTTGAGGAAGCTTCAGATCACGGGAAACAGGAGGCGACCATGAAAAAGAAGGCAGTGAAACGGGACGTGGAGAAAGCCGTGACCCGGGCGGCTTTTGTGCGGAAACTCCGGCGCCTGGCCGACGACATCGAGGCAGGACGTCCCTTCCGGATTCAGGTGGCGGGAGAGACGTTGACTGCGCCCGTCAGCGCCGAGATCAGCATCGAGCACGAACGCGAGGGGGGCGTCAACGAGCTGGAGTTTCAGCTCCGCTGGAAGAAGCGCCGCTGATCCGGACGTCCTGTTGATCTTTATATGAAAATGCCGGTTCCTTTCCGCACCGGCATGAGATTGGAGAGACCGTCATGGAAAGCCGGATCGCCGAGGCCATCCGCCTGAAGATTCCCCCCGTGGGCCTTCTCTGGGCCGACGAGAAGCCGGACCGCGCCATGATGTTTCAGGCGGGGAAATGGGGCTGCGTCATGTGGCTTGTGGCGGCCGCGGCCAAGGGCAGGGCGGCGGCCTGCGACGCCGGGACCTTCGGCTGCTTCGGCGGCGGTGTCGGCCTCGGGTTCGGCAACCAGTACCGCAATTTCCCCGGCGGCGAGGAGGGATTCTGCCATTTTCTGTCCAGCGGGAATGCCGGCCGGGAAGGGGGAGCGGAACTGGCCGAACAGGTCCGGCCATTTCTCCGGGATGAGGCCCTCGACCACTTCCTCCACGGTGAGCGCTATGTCAAGGATCCCGAGGGGGTGCGCCGCTTCATCACCGCCCTGCCCATGCGGGAGATCCCGGCCCGGTACATCGTGTTCAAACCCCTGGCGGACGTGGAGCCCGAACGGGACAACCTCCGGACGGTCATCTTCTTCGCCGATCCGGACCGGCTCTCCGCGCTCGTCGTCCTGGCCAACTACGGCCGGGGGGACAATGAAAACGTGTTCATCCCTTACGCCGCCGGCTGCCAGACCATCGGCATCTATCCTTACCGGGAGGCCGAGTCCCCCCGTCCCCGGGCCGTCGTCGGTCTCACGGACCTCTCCGCCCGCCTTTACCTCCGCCGCCAGCTCGGGGGCAATCTGCTGACCTTCGCCGTCCCGAAGGCCCTCTTCGAGGAGATGGAAGGCAATGTGACAGGCTCCTTCCTGGAGCGATCCACCTGGCAGGGGTTGCTGAAAGGCTGTTGAAAAAGGGCGTCTGCGGCGTTGCCCTTATCCCGTGCCACTCAACGTACTCAAAAAGTACGCCTCGCGGCCCGGGACTTCGGGCGCCTGGCATTCAACCCTTTTTCAACAGCCTTGAATAGACACCTATTTTTCATGTGAAGGGCCGTTTGCTGCAGTCCCTTGCTCCCGAAAACCGTTTGCCGGCATCATCGTCCTTGAATTTCCCCTGCCGTTCCTGTACGCAGAGCCAGTCGGCTTCCCTTGCTGACCTGCAGGAGGACGGCCCGGTTCGGCCGGGAGGTTTCTACACAGCAAATCGAGAGGAGGACTCGGATACCATGAAACGAACGGCGTTGATCCTGTTGTCCCTGGCCATGGTCGCGTTCCTGGTGGGGTGTGGCGGGGGCGACAAGCCCGCGGCAACCGGCAAAGGGGAAGCAAAGGTGGAGCTGAAGCTGGCCTCCATGACCCCCACGAGCCATACCTACAACCAGGGGGCGGCGAAGTTCGTCGAACTGGTCAAGCAGCGCTCGAACGGCCGCATCGACATCAAGATCTATCCCGAGGGACAGCTCGGCAAGGGCGAGCGGGAACTGCTGGAGGCGATCCAGCAGGGAACCATCGACGTCTACGTCGGCTCCACGGCCCCGCTGAGCGGATTCAGCGCCACCATGGGGATCCTGGACCTGCCGTTCCTGTTCCGTGACTATGCCCATGTGGACACGGTCCTCGATGGTCCCATCGGGCGCCAGCTCATGGACGAGATCGAGAAGTCCGGCATGAAGGGCCTGGCTTTCTGGGAGAACGGCTTCCGGAACCTGACGAACTCGAAGCGGGCCATCAAGGCGCCGGCCGACGCGAAAGGGCTGAAGATCCGGACCCAGGAGAACAAGATCCACATCGCCGCCTGGAAGGCCGTCGGCGTCAACGCCGTTCCCATGGCCTGGGGCGAGGTCTACGGGGCGCTGCAGCAGAAGGCCATCGACGGCCAGGAGAACCCGATCGCGGTCATTTATTCCGTGAAGCTCAACGAGGTCCAGAAGTACCTGACCCTGAGCCAGCATGTCTACTCGCCCGCGATGATCATCTTCAGCCTGAAGAAGTGGCAGGCCTTCTCGAAGGAGGACCAGGACCTGCTCCTGAAGGCGGCCCTGGAGACGGCGGCGTACCAGCGGAAGCTGGGCCGCGACAACGAGGCGAAGCAGATCGCCGAGCTGGCCGAGCGGGGCATGGCGGTCACGAAGGACGTGGACAAGGCGGTCTGGCTGAAGGCCATGAAGCCGGCCCTGGAGGAATTCATTCCCCAGTTCGGCAAGGACCGCGTGGACGCCATCCAGGCCGTGAAATAACGGGAGCGGTGCTTTCCGTGGCCGCCCTGGCAAGGCTGAACGGTTGGCTCGCCCGGGCTGCGGAGGCGGCCCTCGTCGGTTTCATGGCGGTCATCGCCGTCATCGTTCCCTACGAGGTATTCGGCCGTTATGTCCTGGGGGAGATGCCCGCCTGGTCAGGCGAGGCCGCGACCTTTGCCCTGGTATGGGTGACCATGATGGGTGGCGCCGCGGGCTTCCGGCGGGGCTACCGTATCGGCATCACCATCCTGTACGAAAGGCTGCCTTCCGGGGCATCCCGGGCCGTGCGCATCGGTGCGGACGTCCTGGTCCTCGGATTCTTCCTGGTCATGGCCGTTTACGGCGCCGACCAGGCCCTGATCAATGTCCGGCAGACGTCGCCGGCCATGGGGCTTCCCATGGCTGTTCCCTACGCGGCCCTGCCGGTGGGTTTTGCCCTGATGTTCCTTTTCACCCTGGAGGAGACGATCCGGCTCCTCCAGGGTCCAATCCGGGAGGGTTGACCCGTGCTGGCGGCCTTCCTGGTCCTCTTCGTTCTCCTGATTGTCCTCGGCGTTCCCATCGCCGTTGCCCTCGGCGGGTCCGCACTGGGCTACGTGCTCTTTCAGGACGGTCTGTCCCTCACGCTGCTCGTGCAGACCTCCTTCGCCGGCATGTCGTCCTTTCCGCTCCTGGCCATTCCCCTGTTCATGCTGGCGGGAAACCTGATGAATGAGGGCGGCATCACGGAGGACCTGGTCCGCTTCGCCCGCCTGGCCATGGGCCACGTGAGTGGTGGCCTCGGCCTGGCGACGATCCTGGCCAGCGCCATCTTCGCGGCCATCTCCGGCTCCGCCGTGGCGACCGCCGTGGCCATCGGCGCCGTCATGCTGCCGGCGATGCACGCCGCCGGCTATGACGACGACGTCTCCGCCGCGGTGACGGCGACGGCCTCCTGCATGGGACCCGTCATCCCGCCCAGCATTCCCTTCATCATCTACGGCGTCCTGGCCAACGTCTCCATCGCGTCTCTCTTCCTGGCGGGGATCCTGCCTGGAATCCTCCTGGGGGCGGCCCTGATGGGCTACATGGTCCTGACGGCCCGCCGGAGGGGATACCCCTTCGGCGAGCGGACGAGGATCGCGGATCTCGTGAAGGGAACCGTCCGGGCGATGCCGGCGCTGCTCATGCCGGTTTTCATCGTGGGGGGCATCCTGGGCGGCATCTTCACGCCCACGGAGGCCGCGGGGGTGGCGGTGGTTTACGCCCTCGCGGTGGGGGTGTTGTTCTACCGGAAGATCCGCTTCCGCCGCCTGCCGGCGGTGCTCCTGTCGGCGGGGCTGGAGACGGCGGTGGTGATGCTGCTCCTGGGGCTGTCGGAGCCCTTTGCCTGGGTGGTGGCGGTGGAGCAGGTCCCTCTGAAGGCAGTCGACTTTCTCGCTGAGTGGAGCACGTCGCCGGTCGTCTTCCTGCTCCTGGTCAACCTGTTCCTGCTCCTCGTCGGGATTCCCATGGAGACGGCGCCGGCCCTGACGATCGTCACGCCGGTCCTGGCGCCCATGGCCGAGCGGATGGGGATCGACCCTGTCCATTTCGGCGTCATCGTCTGCTTCAACCTCGTCCTGGGCCTCATCACGCCCCCCGTCGGAGGCGTCCTGTTCTCCATCTGCAGCATCTCCGGCCTTTCCCTGGAGCGCCTGAGCCGGGCCATCTGGATCCCCTTCGTGATCGCCGTGGCGGTGCTCCTCCTGGTCACGTTCATTCCCGCCCTGAGCACCCTGATTCCATCGACGTTCCTTGCCGGCAGACCTTAGCGCCCCGGCCGCCCGCGGGTTTTGTAGAGCCGCAGCGGGATGATAACGGCGAAGTACGGGATCAGGTACATCGCCGCCACCGTGGGCTCCAGGGGGCCGAAGAACCGGGAGGCGAAGACGATGACCAGAACGTTGTTGATGTTGCCGGCGGCCACGGCTCCTGCAAGCTGGTCCTCGACGGGTCCCTTTCTGAAAAGCAGCCCCCCCGGAACGATGAAAAGGACACAGAGGATGCTTGCCACGACGGTTGCCTCAACCAGGAGGGCCGGCTCCCTGCGGAAGAACTCCGCGTACTGCGAGAATACCCCGAGATTGATCAGGGCAAACAGCAAAAGTGACAGCGGATAGTTCAGCTTCAGAAGCGGCGGCAGCGTCCGGGGCGCCCAGCGCCGGAGGATCTCGACGGCGATGATCGGGATGAAGATCACCGTGGCCAGCATCCGGATCATGCCTGCGAAGGAGAGCTCCACCGCCTGCCCCAGGAACAGCTCGATCAGGAGCGGGAGCGTGACCGGAACCAGGGGAGAGGTGGTCACGACCATGACCATCACCAGGGCGCTGTTTCCTCCGACCACGCCGGAGATGAAGGGGGCCGTGACTCCCGTGGAGACGGCGGCCAGGAGGAGCGCCGACATGGCATAGGCGGGGGCCAGGACGAGGAAAAGCCCGTATACCGCCGCCGGCAGGAGGATCAGTTTGAAGAGCGTGAAGAGCACGATGGCGCCGGGCGACCGCTTGAGCAGAGCCCCGATTTCGTCCAGCCGGACCGTGAGGAAGCTCAGGAAGAAAACGAGCATCAGCAGGTGCTGCGGATAGGGCCGGAAGGGCTCCCCGAGGTCGGGAAAAAGGACGGCCGCCAGGATGGAGGCATAGACGACCAGGAGGAGTACATAGTCCTTTGTGCGCAGCATGACGATCCTTGATGCCGGCCTCATGGATGCAACCGGGGGGTGGGGACCGGCGAGGCGACACTGTATCCGATCCCTCTCCGGTTGTCAGGGGTTATTTCCGGTTCATCGGAACGGGTCCCGGGAGGCCTGGAGGCGTGCCGTTCCGGTTGCCTTATGCGGAAAGGGAAACCGGCTGGTGATCATCCGCCGGCTATAATTTCGTTGCCTCCATCGTCCTGAATCATGTAATATCAACCCCCTATTGTCGCGGACGGAGGAAGGATACCATGAAGAGCGCCGTCATCCGCGCCACCGGCAGCCACGTGCCGGAACAGGCCGTTGCCAACGAGGAACTGGAACAGTTCTCCCCGGAGGCCCGGGAACTGATTTTCCAGAAGACCGGAGTCCGCTCCCGGAGGCATGCCGCCCCCGGCGAGTGCACCTCCGATCTGGCGATCAAGGCTGCCGGGACCTGTCTGGACCGGGCCGGTTTCCCGGCGGACGAACTGGACGCCGTCGTGGTGGCCACCTCTTCCCCGGACCGGATGCAGCCGGCCACGGCGACGAAGGTCCAGCATGACCTGGGAGCCGGGAGTGCCTTTGCCTTCGACATCAACTCCGTTTGCTCCGGCAGCACCTTCGGTATCGCTCTGGCGGATGCCTTTCTCCGCTCCGGCCAGGCTCGAAATCTCCTTCTCATCGGTTCGGAAGTCTATTCGAAGATCACCAATCCGAAGGATTTCTCCTCGTATCCCTTCTTCGGAGACGGTGCCGGGGCGGTTCTCTTTACGGCGGAGGAAAACTCGGGCCGGGGGGTCCTCCGTTCCTGCATGCAGAGCGACGGCGGCCTCTCCGACGTGATCTGCGTCCCCGCCGGCGGGACGATGCTTCCCTTCGAGCGGATGACGTCTCCCCGGCAGGCCTATTTCCGGATGAAAGGGGTCGACGTCTTCGGCTTCGCCGTGGAGAAGGGGCCGGAGATCATCCGGCGGCTCCTGTCGGAGGCCGGCGTGGCCCCGGGCGACGTGGCCGGATACCTGTGCCACCAGGCCAACATCAACATTATCCGCAGGATCGCGGGGACGCTGGAGGTGCCGGTCGAGCGTTTCTTTGTGAACCTTCACGAATACGGCAACACCGCGGGGGCATCGGTCCTGATCGTCCTGGACGAGGCCCTGGCGGCAGGCGCCGTCGGCCCCGGGGATCTGGTCGTGACGGTGTCGTTTGGCGGGGGGCTGTCTTGGGGGGCGAATCTGATCCGCCTGTGACGGGCCGTTGAAAAAGGGCTGTCTGCGGCGTTGCCCTCACCCTGAGCAGCTCGACGTACGAAAAAGTACGCCTCGCAGCTCAGGATTTCGGGCGCCTTGCATTCAACCCTTTTTGAACGGCCCGGACAAGCGGGGAGATAGACCGGCTGTTGAAAAACGCCCATCTGCTGCGTTGCCCTTATCCCGCACCGCTCGACGTACCAAGGAGTACGACTCGCGGCTCGGGACTTCGGGGGCCTCGCATCCGGACGCTTTTGAACAGCCGGAGCAGATGGAGGAAATTGAACGGCCCGGAAAAGCGGGAAAACAGACCGGCTGTTGAAAAACGCCCGTCTGCTTCGTTTCCCTCGCTCCTCTGAAAATAATCGTATGAGGTGAACTCCCATGGATGAGATACTCGAGAAGATCAAGGCCGGCATCCTGGACATTTTTCCCGATGCGGCGGCTATCGTTATCACGCTTGAAATGAAGCTGGGCGATATCCCCGAGTGGGACTCCATCGCCGCGGTCAATCTCCAGACGTACCTTCAGGAAACCTTCCCGGTCCGCATTCCCCTGGACCTCATGAGCGACGAGACGGCCATCGGGGAACTGGCGGCGTTCATCGGCAAGCGCACGGCGTGATCAAGAACCGGATGCCTGTCCGGCACGGCCTTCGGCCCTGTCCGGATCCTGCGGGAGGGCGTCATGGATCCGTTCGGCATTACCGACACCTTCCAGAAGGTGGAAAGCTCCTGGCGGGGGAACCCGGAAGAACTGAACGTCCGCATCCTGGACCTGATCACCGGCCTGCATCGCATTTCCATGGAGGAAGCCACCCGGATGGGCGCCGTCCTCCCGGAAAAGCCGGCTGCCGAAGGGAAGCCCGGCGAGTCCCTGATGGAGGCGGTCCGGCGGAATTCCGACGCGGCCAGGAAAATCTACGGACTATACACCGCCTGCCTCAGGGACATCGTTGAACGGGGACCCGGCCTCAGCGTCCGCGAGCGCGACCGGGCCGCCTTCTGGATCCGCCAGCTCGTGCAAGCCCTGTCACCGGCCAATTCCTTCTGGACCAACCCGGCCGCCGTTCTCCGCTGCCTGACGTCGGAAGGCGACAGTCTCCGGCGTGGGTTCCTCCGCTGGATCGAAGACCAGGGCCGGGGCGAGTTCCTGCCCCCGATGGTGGACCGTGCCGCATTCCGGCCCGGGGAAAACATCGGCACCGCGGAAGGCGCCGTGGTCCACCGGAACAGGCTGATGGAGCTGATCCAGTATCGGCCGGCGACCGAGCGGGTGTACGCCGTCCCGGTCGTCTTCATCCAGCCGTGGATCAACAAATACTACATCTTCGACCTGGAGGAGGAGAACAGCTTCGTCCGGTACCTCACCGGGAACGGTTTCACCGTTTTCATCACGAGCTGGAGAAACCCCGGACCGGAGATGCGCGGCGTCACGTTTGACGACTACATGATCCGGGGCGCCCTGGAGGCCGTCCGTGCGGCCCGGTCCATATGCGGGGTCCCGGCGGTTCACGCCGCGGGATACTGCATCGGCGGGACCGTCCTTGCAGCCCTGATGGCCTGGCTGGCCGTGGGAAGCCGCCGCGCGGGGGAGCCCGTGGCGGACTGGACCCTCTTTTCGTCGCTGACGGACTTCTCCGAGCCGGGGGAACTGGGATTCCTGGTGACCCACCGGTCCGTGGCCTTCCTCGAGGGCCTGATGGAGCAGAAGGGCATTCTGGACGGGCGCCTGATCGACGCCTCGTTCCGGCTCCTCCGGGCGGACAGCCTGATCTGGCGGAACTTCGTGAACGGATACCTCTACGGCTGCGATCCGCCGAAGTCGAGCTTCCTGTACTGGAACAGCGATTCGACGAACCTTCCCGAGGCCATGGCGTCTTTTTATCTCCGGAATTTCTACCTGGAGAACCGGTTCCCGGAGCCGGGCGGCCTGACCATCGGCGGCCGTCCGCTCGACCTGGGGCGGGTCGCGGAGCCGCTCTACGCCGTGGGGGCGCTGCTCGACCACATCAGTCCCTGGCAGGGCACGTTCCGGACGTGCCGCCTGGCGGGCGGTCCCGTCCGCTATGTCCTGGCCGGGGACGGCCACATCACGGGGATCATCAATCCTCCCTCGGAGTTCGGGAAAAAGCGCTACTGGGCGGGCGAGGACGGCCTGGACGGAGATCCCGAGACCTGGCTCCGGGGAAGGGAAGAGCGGCCCGGATCCTGGTGGGAGGACTGGATGGAGTGGCTTGCCCGGCGGAGCGGACCCTCCGGCCCGCCGCCGCCTCTGGGCAACCGCCGCCATCCCGCCCGGGAGAAGGCGCCCGGGATGTATGTTTTCGGGTAATTCACCGGCCCGGGTCTAACCCGTCAGCCCCTTGTACACCTTTTCGTTCAACGGTGTGGGAAGGCCCAGCTCTTTTCCCGCCCGGACGATGTAGCCGTTGAACAGCTCGATCTCCGTGGGATTTCCCTTCTCGAAATCCAGCTGCAGGGATGTCTTCGTCGCCGGTGGGAAACCGGCTACCTTGGAGATGGACTCCTCCACGATGTTCGCCGGCAGGGCCACGCCCTTCGCCCGGGCGACGGCCTCCACTTCCTCCATCAGGCCCTTCAGGAACGCCCGGCTGTCCGGATTTTCCATGATTTCGCCGAATGTTTTCTTCTGGAGCGCCGTCAGCCCCGCGGAGGGGCAGATGAAGATGTATTTCGTCCAAAGGGGAACCAGCGGCTGGTCCGTGAGCGTGGCGTTGATGCCGGCTTTTTTGAGCAGCGCCTCGATCGGCCGGTACGGCTCGGCGTTTCCGTCCCGGGGCCCGAAGACGATCTGGTGGGCCGGGCTGACCTGCTTGATCTTTCCCGGCGCCTCGACGAAGGCGGAGACGTAGACGAGACCTTCCAGGATGTCCGCCTCCGGCAGGATCGCCTTGAGCCGGTCGGCGATGTCCACACCGTTGAGGAGCGGAATGACCACTGCCTTTTCCCGCAGGGCGCCCTTGAGCCAGCCGGCTGCCTCATCCAGGGAGTATCCCTTGACGCAGAACAGGACCAGATCCAGCGGCCCCGCTTCTTCCATCCGGTCCGTCACCAGATCGGGCCGGGTCGTGAAGGTGCCATCCGCCGCCGACAGGGTCAGTCCGTCCCGGCGGATCGCTCCCATGTTGAGCCCCCGGGCCAGGAAGACGACTTCGTGTTCGCCCGTTCCGGCATACGCCTTGGCCAGCTTTGCGCCGAAGACGCCCCCGACTCCCCCCATTCCCATCACTGCGATTCTCATGGCCGGTATCCTCCCTGAATGGTTGTTGTCCCGTCACCCCCAATGCCTCTTTCCTGTACCACAAGGTCCTCCGGGAGGGCATCCGAAATTCGTGTGTCTTTCCGGTTGCAATACGCGGCCTCTTTGGCGATATATGCGGCGTCCCGGTGGGTCAGTGATTGCCTGCACATGGAGGTGGATTCCCCCCGGGGAAAGCGATCCGAACACGGTACATCCTGACAGGGAAAAAGGAGGAAACATGAGCGGCATAGGAATCCGGATCGTCATCGGCGCCCTGGCGCTGGTTCTTGTCTGCGGGAACGCCCTCGCGGGGCCTGGGCCGGGCCGGCTTACGGTATCGGGGGGGATGGCCGTGAGGTACGCCTGCGAAAACGGGGATCGAGTCCTGGCTACGTACTATCAGCTCTCCGACGGCAGCCTGTCCTTCGTCAAGGTCCGAATGCCCGACGGGAAGGTGTACACCCTGCCCCAGGCGCTTTCCGCCTCCGGATCCCGGTACACGGACGATAGGGAACTGGTGTGGTGGACCAAGGGAGATTTGGCCTTTGCGGAGGTCCGGGACGACAATGGCGAGTGGACGCAGAAATACCGGGACTGCCGGGTGACGAGCGAGGGCAAGGGGGCTCCGAAGGCCGGCCGGCATCCTTGACAGACTTCCGGACGATCCGGGGAATCTCGGGAGGCGGCGGATCCGGGAGACGGAACGCTCCGGGTCCGGCATGCCGGGCCTGCATCCGGGCCGTCGCCGGCGGCACGGCGGGGGACCAGGAAGTCCTTGACTTCCCGGCTCCGTTCCCGTAGGATTCCCGAAAATTCAAGGAGAAACGGGACGTTCCATGTATTCCAGAAAGGTTGTCATCCGCTACACAGCGGACAATGTCGAACAGCCCATCATCTGCCATCTCGTCAAGCAGTACGACCTGGAGTTCAATATCCTCAAGGCCCGCATTTTCCCACGCCGGGACGGAATGATCGTCCTGGAGCTGGGGGGTGCGAAAGAAAATTTTGACGCGGGGATCCAGTTCCTGAGGGAGAATGGGCTGAAGGTGGAGCCTCTCTCCAAGAGCGTCAACCAGAATCGCGACCGCTGCGTGCACTGCGGAGCCTGCACGTCCTTCTGCCCAACCGGCGCCCTCGCGTTCGAGGCGGGCTCGGCGCAGGTGGCTTTTGACGCGGAAAAATGCAACGGCTGCGAGCTCTGCGTGTCCGCCTGTCCCGTCCGGGCCATGGAGGTGGACCTGCTGTAGCGCCCTCCGGGAACCAGACTCCCGGCTCATGCCGGAGGCGGGCGACCGGCCTTTGCCGGTCCGGGGAAGCGCTCCATCCCGCCGTCACTTCCCTTTTGCAGGTTTCTCCGTCTCCTTCGCGTCGTCCTTGACGGCGCGCCCTATGCCGTCGGTGATTTCCCGGCCCTTCTGGTAGACATCCTTGCCCTTTTCGTACACCTTTTTGCTTGTGTCGATGACCTCGGAAGCCTGCTGACTGGTTTTGTGGATCAGGGCCTGGACGTCTTTCGTGCCCTCGAAGTAGAAGTATCCCGCCATGCAGAGCAGGACAAGAGCGACCACGAGCGCCAGTTTCAGAAGCTGCTTGAAGAGGAAGTACAGGAGAATCAGGCAGACGAAAATCAGGGCCATCAGGGCGACCGGGTGGGCGGTCAGGTAATGGGTGATGCCTTCCATGCAAGGTTCCTCCTCGGGAATTCGCGGCATTCTAATGCAGTTGCCCGGAAATTTCCAGAGGGCCTTTGATCTTGACAAACGAAGGGCGGCCGCCGTAACAGGGGGACATTCCCGGGGTCCGCGGGAACGGTTCGGAAGTGCATATACGGTGGCGTGTAAGGTGGTGATTTGACCGACAGGGGCAGGAAAAAGCCGGTGGCGGCGCTGGCCACGCTGGGGTGCAAGGTCAACCAGTGCGAGACGGCGGCGGTTGCCGAGGCGCTCCGGGAAGCGGGTTTTTCGGTGATCCCTTTCCCGAGCCGTGCGGACGTCTACGTCATCAACACGTGCACCGTAACGGCCCGGACGGATTTCCAGTCCCGCCAACTGGTCCGGCGGGCCTGCCGGGCCAATCCGGAGGCCGTGGTGGCGGTCACCGGCTGCTATGCCCAGTGCCGCCCCGAAGAGCTCCGGCGGATCCCCGGTGTCCGCCTGATCGCGGGAAACGCCGAGAAGGAGCGTCTCCCGGAGCGCCTGCGGGAGCTCCTGCGGGAGAAGCATCCGCCCGGGATCGGACCCTCCGTCGAGGTGGGGGACATCCGGGACTGCCGTAAGGCCGGCAGCCTGTGGGCCGGCTCTTTCCCGGAACATACCCGGGCGTTCCTGAAGATCCAGGACGGCTGTGACGCGGCGTGCAGCTACTGCACCGTTCCCCGCGCCCGCGGCCCTGTCCGGAGCGTCCCCCCGGAGGAGGTCTTGCGGCGCCTGTCCCGCCTGGCGGAGGCCGGTTACCGGGAGGTCGTGCTGACGGGGATCCATCTGGGGGCCTACGGCCGGGACCTGCAAGGGAGCGGGGACCTGACGGACCTGCTGGAGCGGGTCGAGGACGGAGGCATCGTGGACCGCCTGCGCCTCAGCTCCATCGAGCCCGGGGAGATCCCCGACCGGATGCTGGCGCTCCTGCGCCGGGGAAAGCGCCTCTGCCGCCACCTGCACGTCCCGCTCCAGAGCGGCGACGACGGGATTCTCCGGGCCATGAACCGGACGTACGGGCGCGAATTCTATCGGACGCTGGTGGAGCGGATCACCGCGGAGGTTCCCGGCTGCGCCGTCGGGGCGGATGTCATGGCGGGCTTTCCCGGGGAGGATGGACGGTCCTTTGCCAACACGGTCCGCCTGATCGAAGGCATGCCGCTGGCCTACCTGCACGTGTTTCCCTATTCCCGGAGGCCCGGGACGCCCGCGGCGGAGTTTCCGGACCAGGTGGGCGACGGAGAAAAGAAGGAGCGGGCGGCACTGCTGAGGGAACTGGGGAACCGCAAGAGGAGGGACTTTGCGGCCTGCTTCATCGGGAAGGAAGTGGAGGTCCTCCTGGAGGACAGAAGAGACCGGGAGACGGGACTCCGGAAGGGATTTTCCGGAGAATACGTGCCCGTCCTGGTGAACAACGGAGAAAAAAAGGATGTTAACCGGCTGGTTCCGGTGGTTCCGGTGGAAGCGCGGGAGGGAAGACTGGTGGGGGCGATCGGCGCCCCTGACCCGGCAGCGGCGAAACGCCCTGCGGGTGCTTGAAAAGAGCCTGGGACATTCCTTCGGAAGCATCGAGCTCCTGAACGTGGCGCTGACGCACCGGTCCTATGCGAACGAAAACGCCCATCTCGGCTGTGCCGACAACGAGCGCCTCGAGTTCCTCGGGGATGCGGTGCTCCAGCTCTGCACCAGCAATCTCCTGATGCGCCTGTTTCCGGGGGATGCCGAGGGCCAGCTCTCGAAGCGCCGCACCTCCATCGTCAACGAGCGTCCCCTGGCGGAACTGGCCCGGCAGGTGAGCCTGGGCTCCTTCCTTCTCCTGGGAAAGGGGGAGGAACACTCCGGCGGCCACGAAAAATCCTCCATCCTTTCGGACACCTTTGAGGCGGTCATCGCCGCGATTTACCTGGACGGAGGATACCCGGCGGCGAACCGTTTCATCGAGCGGTTCTTTGTCCCGCTGATCCGTGAGGAGGGCCGGGACCTGATCTACCGCGACTACAAGTCCGATCTCCAGGAGCTGGCGCAGGGCCGCTTTCGCTTCATTCCCCGCTATGAGCTGGTGGGCGAGTTCGGCCCGGACCACGACAAGACCTTCGAGATGGAGGTGACCGTGGCCGACGTCGTTTCCATCCGGGCCCTGGGAAAGAACAAGAAGGAGGCCGAACAGGAGGCGGCCCGGCGGGCCCTCGATCTCCTGGCCCTCCAGGAGGGAGGGAGCGTTCCGTGATCATCCCGTTCTTCCTGCCGAATCGGGGCTGTCCCCAGCGTTGCCTCTTCTGCAACCAGTCGGTGGCCTCCGGCGAAATCCCGGGAGACCTCCGGGAGGAGGGATTTCACCGCCGGGTGAGGAGCGCCCTGGACGGACTGGACGGGAAAGAGGGCAAGCGGCCACGGCGGGTCCAGATCGCCTTTTACGGCGGGAACTTTACGGGCCTCTCCCGGGAGAGCCGGAGGGATCTCCTGCAGTGGGCCGACATGTATCTCCGGCAGGGGAGCGTCGACTCCATCCGGGTTTCCACCCGTCCCGACCACCTGGATGCAGGCGTCCTCGACGAGATGAAAAGCCATGGGGTTACCACCGTGGAGGTGGGCCTCCAGTCCCTGAAAGACGCCGTTCTGGATCTCTCCCGAAGGGGCCACACGGCCGCCGACGGGGAGCGCGCCGTTGGCCTGCTGAAGGAAAGGGGATTCGAGACGTCGGTCCACCTGATGGCGGGCCTTCCCGGCGACAGCCCCGTCGTCTTTGACGATACGGTCCGCCGGACGGCGGCCCTGGAACCCGACATGGTGAGGCTCCACCCCACGATCGTCCTCCGGGGAACCGCCCTGGAGGAGGAATACCGGACCGGGCGCTACCGTCCGCTGACGCTGGCCGAAGCGGTGGAGTTGTGCGCCGGGGCCGTCCGCCGCTTTTCCGCCGCCGGCATTCCCGTCATTCGCCTGGGGCTTCAGCCGACGCCGGGCATGACCGGGGGAGACGGCATCGTAGCCGGACCGTTTCACCCCGCTTTCGGTTCCCTGGTCCATGAATCCCTCTTCCGCCAGGGAGCCGCCACACTGCTGGAAAGAATGCCCGGAGTCCGCCGGGATGCCCGTTTCCGGGTTGCCCCGGGGGACGTGTCGTTCCTCCGGGGCCAGCGAAACGGCAACCTCCTTGCCCTCCGGGAGCGCTTCCGCCTCGATTCGCTGACCGTCGAAGAGGACGCCGGCCAGGCCCGGGGGGTCCTGGTCCTGGAGTCGGGGCCGTCCCGTTCGGCCGTCAACTGCCTGGTCCGGCCCTGACGGATCTCCGTTCAATTCCCTCCGCTTCGGCCCTTGCCTTTTCCTCTGCACCCGCATGCATCGCATCGGCATGTCTCTTGCAAAAGCTCCTTCGGTTGATTTGAAAATCAGGCCGATATCCAGAAGAAACAAGGCCTGAAAGAGCATCTTTTTTCCATAACGGGTTTTCCCATCGATGGATGCTTGACGATCGAGTCAATCCGTTGACGGTACGGGGCGGTTCATTCTGCCAGACGGAGAAGGACCGCCGGACGATGCCTCCGGCAAGCGGGAGCCCGCTGCCCGGTATAACCATTACACCAGTTCAAATTCGAGTTGAGGAGGTTGCTATGGATCACGTTCGTGAAGTAATGGGCTTCGGAGGAATTCTTTTTGGCATGCTGGCTTTCGTTATATGCGGGCTGCGGGTCATCTTCGGGAAGAACCGGCCAACCAAGATGTATCTGGTTGTCGTGCCCGTGATCCTGCTCACGGGCCTGCAGTTTTACCTGATCGGGCGGTTTTCCCTCACGATCTCCTGGTGGGGCACGCTGGCCGCAATCGCGGTGGGCGGCCCTTTCCTGCTGGTTTCATTCGTTGTCATCGCCAGGCGCAAGGCGATCCCGATCCTGAGTTCCGTTTATGGAATCACCACGGGAGTGGAGGAGATCGTCGTGGGAACGGATCAGATGACGTCATCCAGCTCCACGCTGGCGGAGGGGGCCAGCGAGCAGGCCGCGGCCATCGAGCAGACCTCGGCATCCCTCGAGGAAATGACGTCCATGACCGCCCAGAACGCTGAAAACGCGAACCAGGCGAATGCCCTGATGTCGAAAGACACCCGGGAAAGCTACGGCATCATGGAGAAAAAGATGAACCTGATGCACGAGGTCGTCCTGGCCAGTGTCCAGGCCGGCGAGGAGACCGCCAAGATCATCAAGACCATCAACGAGATCGCCTTTCAGACGAATCTCCTGGCGCTGAACGCCGCTGTCGAGGCGGCCCGTGCCGGGGAAGCGGGGGCCGGTTTCGCCGTCGTGGCCGAGGAGGTCCGCAGCCTGGCCCTGCGCTCCGCAACGGCGGCGCGTAACACGGAAGACCTGATTGCCGATTCGACGGGGAAAACACGCCAGGCCTCGAACCTGTTCGAAGAGATAAACAAAGAACTTGCGAGGAATCGGAATATCGCGATGAAGGTAACGGACCTGATCGGACAAGTCGCCGAAGCCTCCAGGGAGCAGGCCCAGGGGATCGACCAGATCAATCGGGCCGTGGCGGAAATGGACAAAGTCGTCCAGCAGAATGCCGCCAGCGCGGAGGAATTCTCCGCCGTGACCGAGAAGATCAAGGATCAGGTGAGCAACATCCATGGCTACGTCGACAGGATCAAGCCCATCCTCGGGGAGGAGATCATTCTGGCCATGGGGAAAAGGGCCGGCGCATCGGGCAGGCCGATGAGGGAAGAAGACGCTGCGTTTCCGGTGCATGTGGGGGAAAGGCCGTTGAGCCTTCCGGCAAAAGTCTGAAATTGCGGGTGTCCTGCCCGGAGCGGCTTTCGGTCCGATGGCGCATCGGATTTCAGGGGCCGTCCTGAACGGCAGGCAGGCCGCCGTATGGAGTACAGGGACCGGCTGAGGGATCAGCCGGTCCTTCGCATTCAAGGGGCGCGTTCCGGGGGGATTTCGCCGTAAGCCGTTCTTCCATGTTTCCCGATCGGCTCCCGTATGCTATGACCACCCCATGGAAGACCGTTCCCCCTTCAAGTCCGGTTTCATCGGCATCATCGGCCGGCCCAACGTGGGCAAATCCACCCTCCTGAACACCATCCTGGGGGAGCGCCTGGCCATCACCACACCCAAGCCCCAGACGACGCGCAACCGGATCATGGGGATCCACACGGATGCGCAGGGCCAGTTCATCTTTCTGGATACGCCGGGGATTCACCGCGGCGACAATCCCCTCAACCGGTCCATGGTTTCCGCCGCCCGGGAGACGTTCCGCTCCGCCGATATCCTGCTCCTCCTGGTGGAGGCGCCCCGCATCGACGGGAACGACCGGGAGATTGTCGCGTCCCTGGCGGAGCTGTCCCTGCCGGTGATCCTCGGGGTCAACAAGATCGATACGATTCGGAAGCCCCTCCTCCTGCCGCTCATCGACGAGGCCCGGGGACTGTATCCATTCCAGGCGATCGTTCCCCTGTCGGCCCGGAGCGGCGATGGAGTCCCGGTCCTCCTGGAGGAGATCCGGAAGCTCCTTCCGGAAGGCCCGCCGCTCTTCCCGGAGGACACCCTGACGGACCGGCCGGAGCGGTTCATTGCCGCGGAGATCGTCCGGGAGAAGATCATCCTGTCCACGAGGCAGGAGATCCCCTATTCCTCCGCCGTCACCGTAGACACCTTCCGGGAGGAGCCCGGGCGGCGGCTGATCCGGATCCAGGCCACGATCCACGTGGAGAAGGAGTCCCAGAAGGCGATCCTGATCGGCCGCAAGGGGGCCATGCTCAAGGAGATCGGCACCCGGGCCCGGCAGGAGATGGAGCGGTTCTTCGATTCCCGGATTTTCCTGGAGCTGTTCGTCCGGGTGCAGAAGGACTGGACGCGGGATCCGCGGGCACTCCGGGAGTTCGGGTATGCGGAAGAGGACGGGTAGCCGCAGGGGGATAGATTCCGCCGATGAGCTGGCGCGAACGGATCGTCGACGTCCTGGGCCTGAAGAGCAGCATGGTCGCCCTGCTGTCCATGGTGGTCCTCGTCGGCCTGGGGGAAAAGATGGCCGAGCGGTTCCTGCCGCTCTACCTCCTGGCCCTGGGAGGCGGCATCCTGTCCGTCGGCATCCTCAACGCGATGGACAATTTGCTGTCGGCCCTCTACTCCTTTCCCGGCGGCTACCTGAGCGACCGCCTGGGGACCAAGCGGGCGCTCCTCGTCTTCAACCTGATCGCGATGTTCGGATACGCCATCGTGATCCTCTTCCCCTACTGGCAGGCGGTGATCGTCGGATCCGTCTTCTTCCTGTCCTGGACGGCCATTTCGCTCCCCGCCACCATGAGCCTCGTCTCCCGAATCCTGCCGGAGAACCGGCGCACCATGGGGGTCTCCCTGCATTCCCTGGTCCGGCGGATTCCCATGGCCCTGGGGCCCCTTTTGGGAGGGCTCCTGATCGGCCTCTACGGGGAAAAAACGGGGATCCGCCTGGCCTTCGGGGTTGCGCTGGTCCTGGGGCTTGTTTCCCTGGTCCTGCAGCAGGCGATGATCGAGGACGATCCGGTGCGGGGTCGTGGGGAGAAACGTCCCTCCCGGCTGTGGCGGTTCATGAGCCCGTCCCTGAAAAACCTCCTCGTCTCCGACATCCTGATCCGCTTCGCCGAACAGATCCCCTATGCCTTTGTCGTTATCTGGTGCGTGAAGAACAACGGGATCAGCCCGTTCCAGTTCGGAATCCTCACCGCCGTGGAGATGGCCGTGGCGGTCCTGGTGTACATCCCGGTGGCATACCTGGCGGACCGGAGCGCCAAGAAGCCCTTTGTGGTGATCACCTTCGTCAACTTCACGGTCTTTCCGCTGTTTCTCCTGTTTTCCACGTCGTTTCCCATGATGGTGGCGGCCTTCGTGATCCGGGGACTGAAGGAGTTCGGCGAGCCCACGAGAAAGGCCCTGATCCTGGACCTGGCCCCGGAGGACCGGAAGGCTGGGATGTTCGGCCTGTATTACCTGGTACGGGACGTGATCGTCTCCGGAGCCGCCCTTGCCGGGGCGTTTCTGTGGGAGGTCTCGCCGGAGGTCAACATGCTGACCGCGACGGCCTGCGGCTTTCTGGGGACCGTCTATTTCTGGATCTTCGGCAGGGACCTCGGAGGGACGGGAACGCCCGCGGAGTCTCGTTGACGGAAGAGAAATGAGGAACCCTGCATCGTGATCAAGAGATCTTCATGGAAAAGAGCTTCCCGGAGCGCAGCCTTCCTGATTTGTGCCTGCCTCCTTCTCCAGTGTTCGTTTCCGAACGCGGTTTTATGGGACAGCGGCGAGAAGAAACCGGATCGGCTCTCGGGGGAAATGGAAACCCTCGTTTCCCGCGTGGAGAAGAAGCAGGAGAGCGCCTCCGGTTCCGACGGAAAACTCCGCATCACCTATCCCTATGACGGGTCCCTCTTTCCCCCGGAGATCGCCTCCCCGACAGTCACGTGGAATGACGATGATCCCCGGTCGCGGTGCTGGCTGGTTGCCGTCCGGTTTGAAGACGGGCGGTCCCCCATCTTCCTGCTGACGGAGGAGCGGTCCTGGACGCCCGGGCGGGAGACCTGGGAAGCCGTCAAGGATCACTCGAAGGAGAAACCGGCGACGCTGACCGTAACCAGCCTCCCGGACCGCCGATCGGGAGACGTTCTGTCCGGGCACACCGTTTCCATCGGCACGTCCAGAGATCCCCTGGGCGACTCCGTCCTCTTCCGCCAGATTCCCCTTCCGTTTGCCGTTGCCAGCAAGAGCTTCGAGAAGACCCGGTGGCGCCTGGGCGACATCTCCTCGTACGGAAAACCAGCCACCGTCATGACGGGCATCTCCGTGTGCGCCAGCTGCCACGCCGTCTCATCCGACGGGAAGTGGATCAGCATGGAGTACAACTACGGCGACGACAACGGAGCCCAGTTCATCACGCCGGTCCGGAAGGACATCGTTCTCACGAAAAAGGACTTCTTCACCTGGAGCGACTTTCCGAGGTCCGGCGTTCTCCCGCCGACGCGGGGGCTGTACGGGCGGATGTCCCCGACGGGCCGGTACGCCGCCGCGTCGGTGAACGAGATCTCCTACGCCGCCGTGATGGACGACCTGGACTACTCGCAGCTCTTCTTTCCGACCTTCGGCGTGATCGCGGTTTACGACTCGAAGGACGGCTCCATCAGGCTGCTCCCCGGCGCCAGCGACTATGATTACGTCCAGGCCAACCCGGCCTGGAGCCCCGACGAAAAATACCTTCTCTTCTGCCGGGCCAGGACCAAAAACGAGGTGCACGCGAACATCCTGAAGGTGACGACGGTCTTCGAGAAGAGAAGCATCCACGAACTGAACAAGCTCTACAACATTCAGTACGACCTTTACCGTGTCCCCTTCGATGGAGGGCGCGGAGGGGTGGCCGTGCCCCTGAAAGGGGCGTCGGAAAACGGCATGAGCAACTACTTTCCCCGCTATTCGCCCGACGGGAAGTGGGTCGTGTACACCCGGAGCCGTTCGGGGAGCATGCTCCAGCCGGACAGCGAGCTCTGGATCGTTCCCGCCAGGGGAGGGGAGGCGAGACGGATGAAGTGCAACCGGAAGACATTCAACTCCTGGCACAGCTGGTCGTCAAGCGGCCGCTGGCTTCTGTTCAGCTCCAAGGCGAACGGACCCTACACGGAGATTTTTGTCACCCACGTGGACGGGGAGGGGAACGATACGCCGCCGGTACTCCTGGCGCGGTTCAGCGACACCGGCTATGCGGCGAACGTCCCAGAGTTCGTTCCCATTCGTGCCGACGCGATCCGCAGCATCCGGGTTCTGGGTCCCTGATCGGTTGACATCCCCGGGAAATCCTGCTATGAGACCGACGCTTCTTAAATGGTTGTTTTCAGGAAGATTGCTCGCTTAATCCCATCCCCAAGGAGGAGATCATGAAACGCATTGCACTGTTTGCGGTCGGGTTGCTGCTGTTGACTTCCACCGCCATGGCCGCCGGTCCCGTGAAGATCGGCCTCATGGCGCCTCTCACCGGTCCCTGGGCCAGCGAGGGGAAGGAGATGAGGCAGGTCCTGGAGATGCTGAGCGCGGACCTGAACGCCAAGGGCGGGCTCCTGGGACAGAAGGTCGAGGTCATTGCCGAGGATGATGGCGGGGATCCGAAAACGGCGGCCCTGGCAGCGCAGCGCCTGACCACGAAGGGCGTGGCGGCGGTGATCGGGACGTACGGCTCCTCCGTCACGGAGGCATCCCAGAACATCTACAACGAATCGAAGATCATCCAGATCGCCAACGGGTCCACGGCGGTCCGCCTGAGCGAAAAGGGGCTGAGGTACTTCTTCCGCACCTGCCCGCGGGACGACGAGCAGGGACGGGTGGCTGCCCAGGCCATCCAGAAGATGAAGGCGAAGAACGTGGCGATCCTGCATGACAACACCACTTACGCCAAGGGCCTGGCGGCGGAGACGAAGGCCCTCCTGAAGGGCGTCAACGTCGTCTTCTACGACGCCCTGACTCCGGGCGAGCGGGACTACACGGCGATCCTGACGAAACTGAAAGCGGCCAGGCCCGACGTCGTATTCTTCACGGGCTACTATCCCGAGGCGGGGCTCCTCCTCCGGCAGAAAATGCAGATGAAGTGGAACGTCCCCTTCATCGGCGGGGACGCCCAGAACAACCCCGACCTGATCAAGATAGCCGGCAAGGAGGCCGCCAATGGCTTCTACTTCCTCAGCACGCCGCTTCCCAAGGACCTGCCGACGAAGGAATCGAAGGCCTTCGTGGATGCATACAAGAAGAAATACCGGGAGGCCCCGAGCTCCATCTATGCGCTCTTGGCCGGGGACGGATTCCGCGTGATCACGGCGGCCATCAAGGAGAAGAAGTCCGTCGATCCGGATGTGCTGGTGGCCTTCCTGAAGAAGGGCTTCAAGGACGACCGCGGCCTGACCGGGCGGATCGCGTTCAACGCGAAGGGCGACCGGGTGGGCGAGCTGTACAGGGTCTACAGGGTCGACGCGAAGGGGAACTTTGTCCTGCAGAAGTAACGGTCCGGGTGCTGGAACCGGCCGGATTCCAGCGGCCGGCGGACCGGACTGGATGAAGGGGGCGGAAAGGGGCGTTTCCTTTTCCGGTGTTATTCCATAGAGAAGGAGGGGTTCGGAGGGGCTGCGGTTGGAGCCGCGAGGAACCCCTTTTGCACGTCTGGTTCAGACGGCACAACGTGAAGTGCGCAGATGCCGCCGCCTTCCCGCGGGCGAGGCGGCGGTTGCGGGAACGGATCCGTCGTGGAGGAGTTTTTTCAGCAGTTTGCCAACGGGCTCGCCGTGGGCGGGATCTATGCCCTGATCGCCCTGGGCTACACCATGGTGTACGGGGTACTCAAACTCATCAATTTCGCCCATGGGGACCTGTTCACCATCGGCGCCTACCTGGGGCTGACCGTTCTGGCCGCTCTGGGACTGACCGAATTCTACGGTGCCGTCATCGGCGTCCTCCTGGTGGCGGTCATGATCATGGGAATGCTGGCGGCCATCGGTGCGGTCCTGGACCGGGCGGCCTATCGCCCCCTGCGGGAATCGCCCCGCCTCTCGGCGGTGGTATCCGCCCTCGGGGCCTCCATCTTTCTCCAGAACCTGGTGATGCTCATCTACGGGGCCAGGTTCCAGGTCTATCCGCTGGATCTCCTGCCGTCCACCGCCGTCTCCCTGTTCCAGGTGGACATCCCCGTCGTGAAGATCATCGTCCTGGCGGCGTCAATCATTCTAATGGCGGTCCTTTATCTCTTCGTCCAGCGGACCCGGATCGGGACGGCCATCCGGGCGGCCGCCATCGACCAGGGAGCGGCGAGGCTCATGGGGATCGACGTGAACCGGGTCATCCTGATCGTGTTCCTCATCGGACCCGCCCTGGGCGGCGTGGCGGGCCTGATGGTGGGACTCCTCTACGGACAGATCAACTTCACCATGGGATGGACGTACGGCCTCAAGGCCTTCACCGCGGCGATCCTGGGCGGGATCGGCAACATTCCCGGGGCCATGGTGGGAGGCCTTCTCCTGGGAGTCATCGAGGCCCTCGGCGCCGCCTATATCTCCATCGCCTGGAAGGACGCCATTGCCTTCTGCGTCCTCATCGCGATCCTCATCGTCCGACCCACTGGACTCTTGGGTGAACGGGTGGCGGAAAAGATCTGAGAGCCCGGGGGTAAAGGACGCATGAAAAACAACAGAAACGCCATCCTTTTCTTCCTGTCGGCGGCCGTCCTGGCGGTGCTCCCTCCGTTCCTGAACGCCTACTGGGTGGATGTCCTCAACGCGATCGGAGTCTATGCCATCCTGGGACTCAGCCTTAACCTGATCGTGGGCCACGCGGGGCTGTTCAACCTGGGCCATGCAGCCTTCTTCGCCATCGGGGCCTACACGGCAGCCATCCTCAACACGACCTTCGGAATTCCCATCCTGTGGCTCCTCCCGGTTTCCGCCCTGGCCGCCGGCCTTTTCGCCGCAGTGGTGGCCCGTCCCATCGTCCATCTCCGGGGCGATTACCTTTGCATCGTCACGATCGGCGTAGGCGAGATCGTCCGCATCGCCCTGGTCAACGACGTGTTCGGGATCACCGGCGGGGCCAACGGAATTTTCGGAATTTCCCGGCCGTCGGTGTTCGGGCTCGTCATCCGGACGCCCCATGAATTTTTCTACCTCATCGGGTTCTTCCTGATGGTCACCATCGTCCTGTTCCACTTCCTGGAAAACTCCCGCTTCGGCCGAGCCCTGAACTATCTCCGGGAGGACGAGGTGGCCGCCGAGGGGAGCGGCATTCCGACGGCCCGCTACAAGCTCGGTGTTTTTGCCCTCGGGGCAGCATGGGCGGGAATGGCGGGGCTGATCTTCGCCTCCAAGATGACCATCATCGCCCCCGAGTCCTTCAGCTTCTGGGAATCGGTCCTGATGTTCACCCTGATCATCCTGGGAGGGGCGGGAAGCATCCCCGGCGTGCTCCTGGGCGCCGCCCTCATCGTCGGGATCCCGGAAGTCTTCCGTGACCTTGCCAATGCCAGGATGCTCGTGTTCGGCGCCGCCATGGTGGCGATGATGATCTTCCGGACGGAGGGAATCATCCCCCAGAAGCCCCGGGTCTACCGGCTGGAAGGAATTTCCGGGGAGGAACGGCCGTGACCCCTCTGCTCTCGCTCCAGGATCTCACCAAATCCTTCGGCGGCCTCACGGCGGTGAACCGCGTCACCTTCGACGTGGAGGGGGGAAGCATCGTCGGGCTGATCGGCCCCAACGGCGCCGGCAAGACGACCGTCTTCAACCTGATCACGGGCAACTACAAGCCCGATGCGGGCCGGATCCTCTTCGAGGGAAAACCCATCGGCGGCCTGCTCACCTCGAAGATCGTGACCCTGGGAATTGCCCGGACGTTTCAGACGATCCGGCTGTTCCAGAGCTTGTCCGTTCTGGAGAACGTCCTGGCGGGCTGTCACTGCCGCATGCGGGCCGGATTTCTCTCGTCCATGCTCCGGACGCCCTCGCAGAGGCGGGAGGAACGCGAAGCGGTGGCAAAGGCCGTGCGGGAATTGTCTTTTGTGGGTCTCCACGAGCAGGTGAACCAGCTCTCCCGGAACCTGTCCTACGGGAACCAGCGTCTACTGGAAATTGCCCGCGCCCTGGCGACGGAGCCCCGCTTCCTGATCCTGGACGAGCCGGCGGGGGGAATGAACGAGCAGGAGACTGCCCAGCTGGCGGGACTGATTGGGCGGATCCGCGACCGCGGGGTCACGGTGCTCCTCATCGAGCACGACATGTCCCTCGTGATGAAGGCCTGCGAGAAGGTCGTGGTGCTGGAAAACGGGGAAATGATCGCCGAGGGCACGCCGGAGCAGATCAAGGAAGACCCGAAAGTCATCGAGGCCTACCTCGGGGTCGAGGGGGACTGAAATCCTGCAATGCTGAAGGCATTCACACCGGGAATACCTGAAAAACAGATCTTTCGCTTCTTCAGCGATTCACCAGGAGCAGATTGACATCCCGGCTGCTTTCCTTGAGCAGATGGCGCAGGACGGCCTTGTGGGCGGCGAAATCGTAATTCAGGAAGGCGTCCCGGACCTCTTCCGTCTCTCCGAGAAATCGGATTGCGACATGAAACCCCTGCTCCTGCTCGATGGAGCGGAGGACTTCCCCGTAAAGCGTGAGCAGGACATGGGGCTGTCCATAGAGGAGCAGCTTCAGCTCTAGAATTTCGCCCGGTTCGAACGCCTCGAGGGAGGAAAAGCGCATCCCGTTGGCGCTCAGGTTCAGAACCCGGAATGAAAGGGCTATGAATCCCTTTCTCTCGGGAATCAGTAGACTCAGGATGGCCGACAGCTTGTTGTCCAGGCGGGAGAGGACCTCGGAGAGGGACGCGCTGTCCAGGGAGGGGGGAGTCGTGAAGTCCACGATGATGGCCCCTTTTTCCACCTTCGAAACGAGTTCGTCGGCGGATGTCGCCGCAACGCGGAATGTCGCCATGGGCTGGTACGTATTAACCCTGGAATACCGGCGCAGATTCTTTTCTTTTTTTGAAGGTTTTCTTTTCAAGAGCATAACCCCCTGTTGTAACCGTGCATTTCATCCACCAGACCGGGATTGGGGCGGTCGGCGGGGAACCGGTCATCGTTTCTCGAATTCCTTGATGAGTTCCTCAATGGAGGCTTCTTCTTCGATACTTACCAGGTTTTCCAGGCCGCCCACGTCATGACCGCGCCGTGATGCAACGGCAGGTCCCTGCACGACCTCGAACGTGTCCGGGGCCGAGGCTGCCTCCGGAATGCGCAGAGGGGCCTCTGCGAACCCTCCCTTGCTCAACAGGGCTGAACGATACATGGGCTCCTGGGCCTCTTCTTCCGAAGGGCGGAAGCTTTCCGACGGGGAGACGAAATTGCGTCGCGTCGAGAGAAATTCTTCCATGTAGCGGTCCGACGAGAACATGCCGCTTCCTTTCCCTGTCTGGAGGAAGCCTTCGATCTGATGCAGCTTGTTGTCCCGGATGACCGTTTTGACCGGTGAGGTTCCTCTCAGGATGGAAAGGAGGGGAACCCGGAAATCAATTCCCTTGACGGATACGAGCTGTTGCACGATGAGCCAGGAAATGACGGAGGCAAGCTGAACCCGGATGGCATCCTGGGCGTCCGGAGGAAAAGAGTTCAGGAGCCGGTAGATTGCCTCTTCCACGCTGGAGGCGTGCAGGGTTCCAATAACCAGGTGGCCGGACTCGGCTGCGTTGAGGGTCAGGCGCATCGTCTCGGGATCCCGGAGCTCGCCGACCACGATCACGTCCGGGTCTTCGCGCAGGATGTCGACGAGTCCCTGGTCGAAAGACGGCATGTCCACGCCGAGCTCCCTCTGCTGGATGATGCATTTCTTGGAGCGGAATCGATACTCGATGGGGTGCTCCAGGGTAATGATGTGTCCCAGCCGGTTGAAATTGATTTCATCGATGATGGCGGCAATCGTGGCCGTCTTTCCCACGCCTGTGGCCCCGCAGATCAGGACGAGACCGGCGTCCGCCTGGCTGATTTCATGGAGACAGGGATGCAGATTCAGTTTGTCGATCGTAGGAGGATTGCCCGGCAGGACACGGATGGCCATGCTCAGCCCGCGGCTGGTGCTGAATGCGTTGATGCGTAAGCGGGCGCGGGCGACGCTGACGCCGAAGTCCACGGAAAAGCGCTCCTGCAGGGTCTGGAACTGTTCCGGGGAGATAAGCTTCCGGACGAGCACGTCGATTTCCCTGGCGCTCCAGGGACTGGCGCCATGGAAATAGATGCGTCCGTGTTTCCGGAAGGCCACCCGGTGGCCGGGAATGATATGAACGTCGGACGTCCTTTCCTGGATTGCCTGTTGAATCGTTTCTTCGAAACGCTTCATGATGTCCCCCCAACAGACGTGTTAAATATGCGTAAGATAAAAGAACCGAAGGCTGAGCCGGGACACCTGCCTTGCCATTCCCGGGGTATCGTCGCGTGCTCCATGGCTTCTATGAAATAGCAGCAAAGTAATTACAAAACGTTCTGGTAAATGCAAGGGGAAATGTTTTGGATTGTTGGATATTGCTGGTTTAGAGAAACGATCGATCGGGTCAGGAAGCAAGATTTCCCGTTGACTTCACCGGACCGAATATTTATGGATGCAGCCGTGCCGTTCATGACACGGCGGCGAGGAGCAAGATGTCGGAGATCCTGGGAATCAAGAACCTTCATGTTTCCTACGGGAATGTGGAAGTCCTGCATGGAATCGATCTGTCCGTAGAGGAGGGAGAGATCGTATCACTCCTGGGCGCCAACGGAGCCGGGAAATCGACGACCCTCCTGGCAGTCAGCGGGCTTGTCCGTTCGTCCGAAGGGACGATCTCTCTGGATCGGGATCCCATCCACCGCCTTCCCGCCCACGAGGTTGTCAAACGCGGGGTTACCCAGGCACCGGAGGGCAGGCGGATCTTCGGAACCTTGACGGTGGACGAAAACCTGACCCTGGGCGGCTTTGTCCGTTCGGATGCCAAGGGGATCGAAAAGACCCGCGACTGGGTCTACCGGTTGTTTCCCGTGCTGAGCGAGCGGCGTGAGCAGCTCGGCGGGACGCTGTCCGGGGGCGAGCAGCAGATGCTCACCA
The DNA here is from genome assembly GCA_035363115.1 of Syntrophales bacterium. NCBI lineage: Bacteria > Pseudomonadati > Thermodesulfobacteriota > Syntrophia > Syntrophales > Syntrophales bacterium. The sequence continues at coordinate 1,177,087 of DAOSEM010000001.1, forward strand.
TCGGCCGGGCTCTCATGGCCAGGCCCAGGATTCTTCTCCTCGACGAGCCTTCGCTCGGCCTGGCGCCGCTTCTCGTCCAGACCATCTTTCAGACCATCCGGGAAATCAACCGGGCCGGCCTGACGGTTCTCCTGGTCGAGCAGAACGCGCGGGCGGCCCTGAAGCTGGCGAATCGGGGATATGTCATGGAACTGGGCCGCATCGTTCTGGAGGATTCGGCAGCGAACCTGCTTGCGAACCCGGACGTCCAGAGGGCCTACCTCGGGGGGAGCCACAACTGACGGCGTTGCTGGGGAAGGCAGTCATGCGTTCCCAACAAGCGTGAAACGGCGACGAATGGATTTTCGCCTGTACGGATTCCTTAGCGATGGGAAACCGGCGGCCGGTGTGGGGAGAGGAGGGGCGCCATGGACGATATCCGCTCCGAGTTGAAGATTGCCCTCTACCGGAAGGGAGCGGCTCTCCTTGGATTTGCAGACCTCCGGGATCTTCCACCCGATTGCAGGATGAACCTGCCCGTCGGGCTTTCCATTGCCGTTGCCCTCGATCCGGTTATTGTTGCCGGCATCGGGGAGGGGCCGAATGCGGCCTATTTCGACGAGTACGGGCGGTTGAACCGGCTTCTGGCGGAACTCGGCCGGATGGCCGCGGAAATCATCGCGGACCGGGGATGGAAAGCCGTTTCCGTGGAGCCGACGCGGGAGGTCTTCTCCTCCGATTTCCGGACGCCTCTCCCCCATAAAACGGTGGCCACCCGGGCCGGGTTGGGCTGGATCGGCCGCAACGCCCTCCTGATCACGGAACCTTATGGCTCCGCTGTCCGCCTGATGACGGTTTTGACGGATGCCCCCTTCACGACATCCCCTCCGGTGGAGGTGTCCCGGTGCGGGACCTGCAGGCTGTGCGTGGACAAATGTCCCGGGCGGGCGCCGCGGGGGGAGGAATGGAGCGTGGGAACGGACAGGGACGAGATTCTGGACGTTTATGCCTGCCACGCCACCGCCCGGAATCTCTCGGAACAGGCGGGCATCGCCGCCACGACGATCTGCGGTATCTGCATCGCGTGCTGTCCCTGGACGAAGCGTTATCTGAGGCAGAGCCTCCGATCCGACCGTCCGAGTCAGGGGATCCGGACACTTACGGATTGACGTTGGCGAACCACACGAAGCGGCCGTCCTGGATCTTCATGATGACAGCGCTCTTGATCGGATCGCCGGAGCCTTCGCGGAATTCCATCACTCCCGTAACCCCTTCGTACCGGGGGATTCTCGCCAGCGCATCCCGGACGGCCTGTCTGTCGAGCCTTCCCCCCGTCCGGAGGGCCTGCCGGAGAAGACCGAAAGAGTCATATGTGAGGGCGGCCACGTCATCCGGCACGCTGCCGTATTGCTTCCGGTAGGACTCCACGAACGTCCTGGCCTCTTTCGTGGCCGTTTCCGCGTCGTAGTGGGTGCTGAAGTAGCAGCCGTCGCAGTCCTTTCCGCATGCAGCCGGGAGATCCGCTGTGCCCCATGAGTCGCTGCCGAGGAACAGGGCCTGGATCCCGAGTTTTCTTGCCTGCCGTATCTGACCGGGAACCTCCGTGTAGTGATTAGGGATGAAAATCACGTCCGGCTTGGCATTCCGGATTCTTGTCAGCGGATCCGTGAAGTCCCGGGTACCGGCGGTGTAGGGCTCGTATGCAACGATCTTTCCCCCTCTCCGGATGAACACATCCCGGAACACCTCCGCGATACCCCGGCTGTAGTCCTTCGTTTCGTCGAAGAGGACAGCGGCCGTACCGGCTTTCCGCTCGTCATAGGCGAATTTTGCCAGGACCTGTCCCTGGAACGGATCGATGTAGCACGCCCGGAACACGTATTTCTTGGGTCCCCCCGTCCGGGCGTCCAGAGTCGTTCGGGGAGTGGTGGATGATGGAGATATGAGGACGGTCGCGGCGCTCTCGGCGGCGTCCGAGGCGGGGATGGCGAAACGGCTCTCGTTGGGACCGACGATGGCCACGACCTTGTCGCTGTCGATCAGCTTCCGGGCAGCCTGTGCCGATGCGTCCGCCTTGCCGCCGTTGTCCATGACCAGAAGTTTTACCTTGTATGTCCTGTCCCCGATGGTCAGTCCGCCGCCGTCGTTGATTTCCTTCACGGCCAGCTCGGCGGCGTTTCTGCAGGAGAGACCTACCGCGGATGCCTCTCCGGTCAACTCCGCGATCAGTCCAATCCGGAGGTCCGTCAGGCTGTCGGAGCCGCTGCATCCGGCCAGGAACATAAGAAGCGGGACCAGCAGCGCGGACCGAAGTGTTTTCATCATGAACGGCGTCCTCCCTGTCTGTCGGGGTATGCCCATTTTGATAAAGGAATGTCCGGTGTGAATCAAGGAGAATAAACGGAATCGGAAACCGGGTGTGAAGACCCGGCCTCCGGAAAGGCACGGCGGCGAAACGAAGCCCTTGTGCCTGCGGGGATGCGATGGTAAAGAGAAACCGGTTTCCCGCCGGCCCGCATCCCGTTTTGGCGGATCCCCCTCCCAGCCATGCGCCAGGAGTCTATGGACAACCAGAAGAAAGCCTACGGGTATGCCCTGGCCACGGTATTGCTCTGGTCGACGGTGGCCTCAGCCTTCAAGATCACCCTGCGCTACCTGACGTTCCTGGAGATGCTCTTTCTGGCTTCTCTGACATCCACCGTGGCGATCTTCGGGATCCTGTGCATCCAGGGCAAGCTCGGCCTTCTCGGGGGCATGACCCGCCGGGAGTGGCTACGCTCGGCTCTCCTGGGACTGCTGAATCCGTTCGCCTATTACCTGATCCTCTTCAAGGCATACGACCTCCTCCCCGCCCAGGAGGCCCAGCCCCTGAATTACACCTGGCCGATCATGCTGGTCCTCCTGTCCGCCGTCATCCTTCGCCAAAGGATCCGCGCCGCGAGCATGATCGCGATCCTCCTCAGTTTCGCAGGCGTTCTGGTCGTTTCCACCCAGGGCGACATCCAGAGCCTTCGGTTCACCAACCCGGCGGGAGCGGCCCTGGCCCTTTCCAGCTCCATTCTATGGGCCCTTTTCTGGCTTCTCAACGTGAAAGACACCCGGGACGAGACGCTCAAGCTATTCCTGTGCTTCGTCTTTGGCACGGTCTATACGTCTGCGGCGCTCGCACTGTTTTCCCCTCTCCGGTGCCTTCCCCTCCAGGGCCTTGCGGGGGCCTGCTACATCGGCCTTTTTGAAATGGGCATCACCTTCGTCCTCTGGCTGAAGGCGCTGACCCTGTCCCGGAGCGCCGCCCAGGTCGGCAACCTGATCTACCTTGCCCCGTTTGTTTCTCTCTTTTTCATCGCCGTGACGGTCGGCGAGCCGATCCTTCCCTCCACCGTCCTGGGGCTGTCTCTGATCATGGTGGGAGTGTTGCTCCAGCGGCGCCTGTCATGACTCCGCGAACCGTCCCCGGAGCCGGCCAACCTCCCGGGGCGGTTGTGACAATTTCTTGACAAATGACCGGAATCAAGTTAGCAAATACACGCTTTACCAGTGCCCGCAGTTCATGGGGATGGTCTTTCGGAACCGGACCCTCAGGCTCTTGGCAGAAGCGCTCGTCTTGATCCGGTGTTCGGTCCGGAGGGGGGTTTTCAGACACAACATTCAAAGATCACGGCCGTATGGTCGGAGGGTATGAGTGTTTGTTCCATTCATATCGCACCCCCCCTGCATTCTTTCCCCGGTTCTGTTCGCCTGGCCCGCTTTCCGCGGCGGGTTGTTTCCCTTTTCGTTTCGACTGTACGACCGATGTTCCGATCCATCCGGGAGGCCGCGCCGGGATTTCCTTCCGCGGCGCTGAACGTTGGCAGCGAATACTTTGAAAGGAGGGGGTAACGTGTATTTCGCTACGGAAGTGTTGACACAGTCGAGTGAGCTCCGGAAGAAGTGGGAGGATGCGGTCCGGAAGGTGATCGCCAAGAATGCCGACCAGAAGCCCGAAGCGCTATGGTCCACCGTCTCGGATCTTCCCATTCGGCGGCTCTACGGGCCCGAGGACATCAAGGACATGGACTTCGTCCAGGACATCGGGTATCCCGGCCAGTTCCCGTTCCTCAGGGGCAACCAGGTGACGGGGTACCGGGGGAAGTACTGGACGTTCCGCATGTTCTCAGGCATGGGAGACGCCAAGACGACGAACCAGCGGTGGCACCTGCTCCTCAAGGAGGGACAGACGGGGCTTTCCACGGCCTTCGATTTCCCGACCCTGATGGGGTATGACACCGATTCGCCGAAGGCCCGCGGGGAATGCGGAAAGTGCGGTGTCGCCATCGACACCCTGGAGGATTTTCTCCAGCTTGTTGAGGGCATCCCCATGGATCGGGTGACGACGTCCATGACGATCAACCCACCGGCGACGGCCCTCTGGGCCATGTACTGCGCCGCCGCCGAGATCAGGGGAATTCCCCTGAGCAAGATCGGCGGGACGATCCAGAACGACATGCTCAAGGAGTTCATCGCCCAGAAGACCCTGATGTGCCCGCCCGAGCCGTCGGTGAAGCTGATCAGCGACACCGTCGAGTTCGGAACCAAGCATGTCCCCCGGTGGAACACCATCTCCATCAGCGGGTACCACATCCGGGAAGCCGGCGCCACGGCGGTGCAGGAGCTGGCCTTTACGCTCCGGGACGGCATGGAATATGTGGAGGACGTCATCCGCCGCAAGGGGCTGGACGTCGATTCCTTTGCGCCCCGGCTGTCCTTCTTCTTCAATTCCCACATCGATTTCTTCGAGGAGATCGCCAAGCTCAGGGCGGCCCGGAGAATCTGGGCCAAGGCCATGAGGGACCGCTACAAGGCCAAGGACGAGCGGTCCTGGTGGATGCGGTTCCACACGCAGACGGCGGGCTGCTCCCTGACGGCCCAGCAGCCCTACAACAACGTCGTCCGCACGGCCACCGAGGCCCTGGCGGCCGTCCTGGGCGGGACCCAGTCGCTCCACACGAACTCCCTGGACGAGGTGCTCTGCCTGCCCTCGGACCATGCCGTTCAGATCGCCCTCCGGACACAGCAGATCATCGCGGAGGAAACGGGGGCGGCCAACACCATCGATCCGCTGGCGGGTTCCTACTTCGTCGAGGCCCTGACCAACGAGATGGAGGAGAAGGCCTGGGAGTACATCCACAAGATCGACGAAATGGGCGGTATGGTCGCCGCCATCGAGAAGGGCTTCCCCCAGTTGGAGATTGCCGACTCGGCGTACAAGTACCAGCGCCAGATCGACGCCGGGGAGAAGATCATGATCGGGATCAACAAGTACCTGACTGCCGATGAAGCGCCCATCCCGTTCCTGGAGATCGACGACAGTGTCGAGAAGGAGCAGATCGAACGCCTCAGCGCCGTCCGCCGGAAGCGCGACAACAAGACCGTGAAGCGCTGCCTGGACGACCTCAAGGGTGCCTGCAAGAAGGGCGAGAACGTGATGCCCTACTGCATCGAGGCCGTGAAGAACCTGGCCAGCGTGCAGGAGATCTGCGACGTCTACCGCGAGGTTTTCGGCGAATACCGCGATCCGGGACTCTACTAGCGAGGAGGGAGGGACAGCTCAATGGCAGACAAGAAACTGCGAATCATGGTTGCGAAACCGGGCCTGGACGGTCATGACCGGGGGGCCCGCGTGCTGGCCCGCTGTTTCCGCGATGCGGGCTTCGAGGTCATTTATACGGGTTGTCACCAGACGCCCGAGCAGATCGCCGCGGCGGCCATCCAGGAGGATGTGGACATCGTCGGGCTGAGCTGCCTGTCGGGGGCGCACCGCTATCTGTTTCCGGCGGTGGTGACACTGCTGAAGGAGAAGGGAGCGGATGATATTACCGTCATCGGCGGCGGCATCATTCCGGACCAGGATTTCAAACTCATGTTTGACGCCGGTCTCAAGGCCATCTTCACGCCGGGGGCCACGCTGGACAGCATTGTGGAATGGATCAACACGAATGTACAACCAAGGGCGTGACATCATGGAAAAAGTCAATAAAATCAAGGCGGGGGATGTCAGGACGGCCTCCCGCCTCATCCGCAACCTGGAAGACGGCGTCGATGAGGCCCGCACGACCATCAAGCACATCTTCCCCCTCACGGGAAAGGCCCACGTGATCGGCATCACCGGGTCCCCCGGGGCGGGAAAGAGCACCCTCGTGGACGGTCTCGTCGAGTGTTTCCGGAAGCGCGAAAAAACGGTGGGCGTCCTCGCCGTGGACCCCACCAGCCCCTTCACGGGAGGCGCCATCCTGGGCGACCGGATCCGCATGCAGCGCCACGCGGAGGACCCCGGGGTCTTTGTCCGCAGCCTCGCCACCCGGGGTGCCCTGGGCGGCCTGGCCAAGGCCGTGGGAGACGCGATCCACGTCATGGATGTCATGGGAATGGACATGGTGATCGTGGAGACCGTCGGAACCGGCCAGCAGGAGGTGGATATCATCAACCACTCCCATACGGTGATCGTCGTGCTGATTCCCGGGATGGGAGACGAGATCCAGGCCATCAAGGCCGGGATCATGGAGATCGCCGACCTGTTCGTCATCAACAAGGCGGACCGGGAGGGATCCTCGAAGCTGCGGCGGGAACTCATGGCCATGCTGGACATGGCACCGCCGAACACGTTTCCCGGAGGGTGGCGGCCGCCCATCATCCGGGTGGAGAACGCATTTGAACCGGAGGGATTCGGAAAAAGCCTGGAAGAGCTGACGGCAACCATCGTGGAACATTATCAGCATCTCGTAAAACACGATCTGCTGGGATCCCGGATCCGCCGGAAGGCCGTGGTGGAGCTCAACGAGGCGGTCCGGAACTGCATGCTCGAACCGGTTCTGAAACGTCTTGTTGCCTCCGGGGAGATGGAGAAGATGGTGGAGATGCTCCTCAAGAAGGAGTCCGATCCTTACACCCTGGCGGAAAACATTGCCGGACGGTATTTGAAAAACTGCGACTGAGCGGGGCCATCCGGATGAAGCGGCAGCAGACCCGGGATTTCGCCCTCCGGGGGCATTGCCTCCCGGAGGGAGCCCGGGTTTTTTCATTGCTGTCGCAGGATGCCGCTGTCCACCGTCCGTAGGAAGAAGGAGTGATGGAGTGGAAGCAGCAGGCGATGATCGTATCACGGAAGCCCTGTCCCGGTTCAACCAGGGGGTGGTGATCGTCCTGACGGGCAACGGGAAGGGAAAGACCACGTCCGCCATGGGACAGGCCCTGCGGGCCCTGGGACACGGGAAGAAGGTTCTTGTGATCCAGTTCATGAAAGGCAGGAAGTACGGGGAAGTCCTGGCGGCGGAGCGGCATCTGCCGGGGATCACGATCGTCCAGAGCGGCCTCGACAGCTTCGTGATGCGGGACAATCCGGCCCCGGTTGATGTCGAGCTGGCGAGACAGGGGCTGGAGATGGCCCGGGAGGCCCTGGCGGCGGGGAACCATGACATGGTGATTCTCGACGAGATCAACGTCGCCGTCGATTTCAGGCTGATCCCCCTCGCGGACCTGCTGGCGCTGATCCGCAGCAAACCGGCGGCGGTGGACCTGATTCTCACGGGCCGCTACGCGCCACCGGAGGTCCTGGAACTCGCCGATACGGTCAGCGAGATCCAGGAGGTACGGCATCATTATTCGAAGGGGATAAAAGAACGGGCCGGCATCGAATACTGAGACGACCTCGGAACAAGCCCGGATGCTTCGTTGCGCTTCACCCCTCGTCACTGCGGCGTACGAAAAAGTACGCCTCGCTCCTCGGGAGTCGCGCGCCTCGCCTGCGAGCCTTTTGCGACGTCGTCCATGAGGAGTTTCCGAGACTACGGAGATAGGTTATTCACGGCTCGGGACTTCGGGCGCTTTGCATCCGACCATTTTTGAACAGCCCGGAGACGACGTCGGAAAAGCCCCGGAGGCGGCGTTGCGCCGGATTGTGATTTCTCATGGCAGGCAGTCATCCATTCGAAAATTCACCATGGTTCAGGCGAATGAAGGCCTCTCTCCGCAGGGGAGGAGCGACGGAGGTGCGGCCGATTGCCGTCGATTCCGTTGTCGTGGACGAGCGGGTCAGGCTTAAATGCCAGGTGCCGCTCTGCGACAGCTATGGACGGAATTTCACCTGTCCCCCGTTTCTCCCGCCGGTATCGGAGTTTCGGGAGATGCTGCCCCGCTTCACCAATGCCTTGCTGGTGCAGGTTTCCGCTGACGGTCCGTTTGATCCCCCGAAAAGCGTTTTCGTTTATGCGAAAAAGCTTCATGAACTGATGAACCGGGCGGAGCGGATGGCGTTTGTGGAAGGCTTCCGTTTCGCCGCGGCCCTGATTGGAGGCTGCTGCCGTCTCTGCAATGAGTGTGCGGCAGTCCGGCCCGGAGAGCCTTGCCGCCATCCATTCCGGGCGAGGCCTTCCATGGAGGCCATGGGCATCGATGTCCTGGCTACCCTGGAAAAGGCGGGGCTGCCGGGGCGGTTTCCCGTCCACAAGCGGGTTGACTGGACGGGGCTCCTATTGTTCTGAGAACGGGCGGTTTCGTTCCTGCCGCGAGGAGGAGAATCGTTATGGCCATTTTGAAGGAAGGGGGAATCCCCATCGGCAGGATGCTCTTCATCCCGCGGGAAGGGGACCTGAAAAAGGAAGATCTTGAGATCGAGTCAAACGGCCAGTATTCGCTGATCGAGCGTCCCGACTGTTTTGTCATCAAGAACGGCGAGTGCTGCCGGAGCATCCTGGTGAAGGTGTTCCGAAAGGAATAGCCGTGCGCAGAGGCGGCGGCGACAGGCCGGCTGCAATTCCTGTTCAACCGTCGGAATGAAAAAAGAGCCTCCGGGGTCCCCCGGGGGCTCTTTGCGTTGTCGCGTCGGCCTTCAGGCCTTATTTCAGGCTGCTCAGGATGTCCCGGGCGATGATGACCCTCTGGATCTGGTTGGTTCCCTCGTAGATCGAGGTGATCCGGACGTCCCGGGCAAAGCGCTCTATCGGGAATTCCCGGGTGTAGCCGTATCCGCCCAGGATCTGAAGGGCGTTATAGCAGGCCCGCTCCGCCGCTTCCGTGGCGTAGTACTTGGCCATGGATGCCTGGCGGGCGAAGAACCGGCCGTTTTCCTTCTGGTAGGCCGCGTTCATCAGGAGGAGCCGCGCCGCTTCGAGCTCCGTGTAGGACTCGGCGATCATCCACTGGATGGCCTGAAAATTCGAAATGGGCTGATCGAACTGACGGCGCTCCAGGGCGTACTTGGCGGCATACTCGATGGCCGCCTGGCCGATGCCGAGCCCCAGGGACCCGATGCCGATCCGGCCTCCCGCCAGTTCACCCACGGCGGTCCGGAAGCCGTCGTTCGGCTTGCCCATGAGGGCGTCTTTGGGAACCCGGCAGTCCTCGAAGATCAACTCGTTCGTTATGGACGCGTGCTGGCCCATCTTGTGCTCGGCCCGGCCCACGGTGAATCCCTTAAGCCCGTTTTCCACGAGGAACGTGCTGATACCCTTTCCTTTGGGAGCGGATTTGTCCGTCACGGCCCAGACGACGAAGACGCCGGCGTACTCTGCGCTGGTGATGAACATCTTGTTGCCGTTGAGGACCCATTCGTTGCCGTCCAGGACAGCGGAGCACCGCATTCCGGCGGGGTCCGAGCCGGCCGTGGTTTCCGTCAGGCCGAAACCGCCGGCATAGTACTCGCCGGAGCAGATTTTCGGGATGTATTTCATCCTCTGTTCTTCCGAGCCGATGGCCTGGATGACCTCGCAGACCATGTTGTTCACCGACATGGTGACGCCCGTGGAAGCGCAGGCCTTGCCGATCTCGGTCACGGCCAGGCTGAAGGCCACGACGCCCGCCTCGGATCCGCCGTAGTCGGCCTTCACGTTGATTCCCATGAGTCCAAGGCCGGCAAGCTTCCTCAAGTTGGCGCAGAAGGCCGCTCGGTCGTCCTGCTCGTCCAGTTTTGCCGCCAGGGGCTCGAGTTCCGTCCTGGCAAAGTTGCGCGCCGTGTCCTGGATGATTCTTTGCTCTTCCGTGAGATCTAGATTCATCGTTTCTTTCCTTCCCTCCGAATGTATTACGCGCCGGCGGACTCCGTTGGCAGCGGTTCTGGAGGGCGCCGGATCATGCGCGTTCTCTTGAAAGTCCGGGAAGGGGGATCCATCCCCCCCTCCCGGACGGCTGGCTTGCAAGCGGCGCGGGGCATGGAGTCCCGGCGCCGATTGTGTGAGGCATCAGGCCCCCTTGTCGATGATGGCCTGAATTGCGGGCGTATAATCCGTCTTCGCGGGCAGGAAGATCAGTTCCGGATCGACGAACTCCCGGAGCACGAACAGCTCCCTGTAGGTCGGATGTGGGGTTTCACCCTTGACATTCGACACATTGAGATCGAAGCCGCAATTCTCCTTGACCTGTTCCACCGTGACGCCCGGATGGTGGGTCTCCAGGTAGATGATCCCATCTTTGTCGAAGCGGTAGACGCCCATGTTGGTCACGACGGCGGTGGGACCGCAGTCGGCGAAGGCGGTGTTCTTCCAGACTTCCTTCTTGGGTTTCCACTCGTTGGTCTTGAAGTCCCAGCACCACCAGCCGGGGGTGGTCGTGTAGTCGTTCCGCTCCAGGAAGCGTCGTTTCTCCTGGAGAATGATGTAGGCGGTCCGTTTTGCCATGGTCCCGATGTCGGAGTTTCCGCCGGACCCGGTGAAGCGGTGGGAGGGGGCGAAATAGTCTCCAATGGAGGTCACGTTGACGCCTCCATACTTGTCGATCGCCGCACCGCCGAGGAACCCGAGTGTGACGTAACCCTGCTGCAGGTAGTAACCGAAGGTGTCGACGAGGCCGCCCAGGGTGGAGCTCATGTTGGCCGCCCGCTGGTCGCAGACGGACATGGGGACGTGCATCGTCTTGCCGTCGCAGATTCCTGATTCGTAGATCAGGGTCGCCTTCGGCGCGTTCGTGAAGTTGGCCGTCATGATGCCCACCATGGGTAGCCCCGTGCCGGCGAACACGATATCTTCATTCCGAACTTCATGAGCCACGGCAATGGCCATCAGCTCCGGAAGGATGAATTCCCCCGGCTTCGCGGACTCATTGGGAATCAGGTCGATCAATCCCATCAATTCTTCCATTGATTTTGCCATGTTTCGTATCCCCCCTTTCTTTTAATAACCGCTTCGTGCCACGGACAAGGGCATCTTCATCCTGGGCGCCGGTTTCTTTCCTCTCATCATGCGAACGCTGTAACCGGTCGTGCTGTCCGCCTTCAGGTCGAGAAGCCGTTTGGCACCCAGCTTGACAACGAAGTCTTCCCAGCTCTTGGGACCGAAGACCCACTCGTCGAGCCACTTTTTCAGGTCATCGTTGTTCCGGGAGGCCTTGTCCATATCCCGCATGAAGGGCGCGTCGTAGTCGTAGTAGAAGGGAACCGAGCTCGGGAATGCGCCCCATGGGCACTCCACGACGGCGTCCACGACGAAGTAGGGGATCTGGTTCGTCTCGGGAAGTTTTCTCATCTCCGATTCAGGGACAATCTCCTCGGCGAGGATCACGACCTTGTCACAGGCAAAGGAGATCTCCTTGTCGATGGTGCCGACGCCGCGCCAGCGGGCCGTTCCCTTGTCACCGGCCTGGGCGACGTGGATGATGGCCAGCTCCGGCTTGGCTGCCGGCAGCAGGATGGTGTCACCCTCGCCCCAGAAGGGTTCTTCCATCTGGATAAATTTCTTCCGGGGGATTTTGGCATTCTTGCCGTCCCGCATGCCCGCCTTGCCGAGGGCGTCATATTTGGGATTGTAGAGATCGGAGCCCAGGGGGGCGGAATAAGGGATGAAGGGCGCCCCGATGGCGCCGGCGAGGAACCGCATGGCCATGGCGCCATGGGAATAATCCTCCAGAATCACCTTGCCGGCCTTGTAGTGCCGCTCCAGGTTGATGTCGATCTTGCCGGCCATTTCACCCCAGCCCATCCAGTCCGTCTCATAAATCTTCATGGCGTTGACGGAGTTCAGCAGCCAGGTACACACACCGCCATGCCGGTCGATGACATGAATGTCTTTGATGCCCTGACGGACCGTCTCCCAGGCGAAGGCGAAGGGGTTCCGGTTGAAGCCCGTGAACCCGCTGAACGCGCAGATGACCCCGTTGTGCATGTACGTCTTGACTGCTTCCTCCAGCGACAGGATCTCCGCCTTTTTCGATTTCCCGCGAATTCTTGCCATTGTTACCTCCTTTTCAGTGCAATGATAAACCCCCTTGAATAACCTGAAAACTCATAAGAACAGACCGGCTCTGTGTTTTGTGTGCTCACCTCCCTTCTTCGTGAAGAAATGAATGATGGCCTGATGTACGGAAAAAGACGCCGCAGGGAGCGGCAATGTGCTGATCATTCCGCGGCGGATGCGAGAGGAGCGGCATAAAGAGATCCCTTGGGCCTCTCAGGGCGAACTCCTGTTGAATGGTGCAACTGTTATGTCAGAGGTTGAGGAAACGACGATCCGCCCGGCCTCCGGCTGACCGGTTTACCCGGTTCTGGTGCAGTGTCGGGGGGCGGGCATGACGGGATGAAATTCGAAATAGGGTATAAGGGATCGGCCCCTCGGTGTCAAGAAATAATTGGGGATGTTTCCAGGGGTTGAGACCTCCCCGGTACCATCGCGGCGGATGCGGCGCAGGGGAGGCCGGTCATGCCGGCCGGGGAGCCATCTCTTCCAGGATCTCATCCAGGTAGGCCGGGGGCAGCGATTCGCCGAGGGTCTCCATGTCCGTCTCCAGGACTTCGCAGAGGGCCAGGGTCAAACCTTCATACAGGATCATCAGATGGTGGAGGGACTCTTCCGCCCGCTCCTCCAGCAGGGCCTCTTCCAGGGTTTCCCGGATGAAGGGGTCTCCTGCCAGATCCAGCGAGGACCGGCCCAGGGCTTCCAGGTACCGGGACGGCGCCTCGTCGCTGCTGTAAAGGATCGCCATCTGCCGGAAGGCCAGATAGCAGTAGATCGCCCGCTGGGTGATGTCCTCTTCGCCAAGCATATCATGCTCCTTCGGGGTCGGAAAAAAGGCGTTCTCCCCTCCGGCTCCGGTCGAAGCAGCACGCCTCCATGCCGGGGACGACTACGCGCACCGTGGGGATGCCGGTCGCATCATCCGTCAGGTCCACGGCAATCACCCGGTCCAGGCCGCGGTTCGCGCATCTGGACATCAGGAGGCGCACGTCATCGCAAATGTCGTCCCGAAAATCGGCGTCCATGTCGCCCAGGCTGATCTGCCGGTGGCTGAAGAACCGGTAATCCTGTTCCTCCTCCCGGAAATAGGCTGAGCAAGCCTCCTGCAGGCCCGCCAGACCCTTCGTCTGCAGGAACAGGGCGCGGGTGGTGACGATTTCCAGCAGGGCCCGGGCCAGGGCCACGCGAGGATCCAGGTGGGTTCCGAAACCGTCGATGGGGATCATGGAATCGTACTGCAGATCCCTGGAAAAGGCGGCGATCGTGGGTACCCCGACGTCCGAGGTGATGTTCTTGGCCACGATTTCGACCTCCGCCTCGCTGAATTTTCCGATGATGTCGAGGAGGAAGGCATTGCCGTCCGCCGCCTCCACCGACAGGGCGTCCAGTGCCTCGGCCCGGTACTGGGCGATGCTCCAGGCGTCGCGCTCGATCACCTCCGTGAGGCCGTGTTCCACGGCTTCTTCCAGGGTATTGCCTGCGGCGATGCCGTTGGTGTGGGTGTGGATGACCAGGATATCGTCCAGATGAAAGGGATGAAAGACGGCGCAGGCGGGCAGGTATACCCCCTCTTCGCGCAGGAGGTCGTAGCCCGCGGTCCAGAAGATGGGACGGTCGTCGTCGTACTCGCTGACCCGCGAGAGAATCAGGTCCGGCGGGTGGAGGACATTGAAGCGTTGGGACAGCCGGCGGTAACTGTCCCGGATCAGCCTTTCCCGATGGATTTCCCGGAACTCGGATGCGTATCGCTCAACGGACTCCATTGTCAGGGATACCCGGGCCTGGACGGGCGTGATTCCCTTGCCGGTGTGTCGGGTCTGGGATCCGTCCGGACGGATCCTCCGGCAGGTGAAGACCGGGATGCCGATGCGATCGTCTCCCGCGGCGTCCCGGACTTCCAGCATTCCGACGGTCTCTTCCAGGCGGGCGATGAGCGCCAGGGTCTCCGCGGGCGGGCATGAGCGGTGGGTCTCCAGGATGTAGGTCTTCGGACAGGGCTTGAGCGAGAAGGGCGGCATCCGTCGTCTCCTGGTGGATCGGGGCTGCCGGATCAGCAAACTACGCCTGCCGGCGACGGGAAGGAAGTCAATCCCATATCGGACGGACTGTCAACCGTTTTGTGAAGCGATATCCGAAACTCCCGGAGAATCCGGCGGCGGGAGCCAAAGAAATTGACAAACAGCCGGGGTTGTGAGAAAAACCGGAACCAGTCTTTTACTGGTAAAAGCGCCTTTTTCCCCCTTCCCCAACATAGCAACGAACCGGACCTGCACGGCAGTGGAGCGCGCGGGGCAGGTCCGGGGGAAATAAAAGGAGGATGAGATGGAGAAGGTACCGCAGAAACTGGATAAAACCAGACCAAAGTTTTACGCCGATGCCAAGATCAGCGGGTTCGGCGAACGGAAACCCGATTATTCCGGCATGGGGAGAAAGATCAAGGGGCAGTTCAAGGGACTCCGCGAGGTGGTCTGTGTGGAGGCATGCCGCACACCTTACGGTGTCTTTGGCGGGTCCCTCAAGGGGTTCGACGCCCCCCAGCTGGGAGCCCTGGCCATCAAGGAGTGCCTGCGGCGGACAGGCGGCAAAGTCAAGCCGGAGGACATCGATTATGTGTTCATGGGCCAGGTGGTGCCTGCCGGATGCGGACAGGTGCCGAGCCGCCAGGCGACCCTGCTGGCAGGACTTCCCGAGTCCGTGCCGTCCATCACGGTGAACAAGGTCTGTTCGTCGGGCATCAAGACGATCGACCTGGCCGTTCAGATGATCCAGACGGGAAGGGCGGAGGTCGTCATCGCCGGGGGCCAGGAGAGCATGTCGAACTGTCCATACTCGCTTCCCGACATGCGCTGGGGAAACCGGATGGGCCTTCCCAACGGAAGGATGGTAGACCTGATGGTCTATGACGGTCTCTGGGACGCCTTCTACAACCGGCACATGGCGATCCATGGCTCGGAAACGGCTGACGAGTTCGGATTCACCCGGCAGGACCAGGATGAGTGGGCGTACACCTCGCAGATGCGGGCCGTGGAGGCCATGAAGGCGGGCCGCCTGGACGATGAGATCTTCCCCGTGGAGATCAAGAAGGGCAAGGACACGGCGGTCTTCGACAAGGACGAGGGCCCCCGGACCGGAACGACCATGGACGGCCTGGGCAAGCTGCCTCCCGTCTTCAACCACAAGAGCACCGTCACGGGACAGCCCGGCAGCGTGACCGCGGGCAACGCGCCCGGCGTGAACGACGGCGGCGACGTCTGCATGCTCATGAGCGCCGAAAAAGCGAAAGAGCTTGGCCTGAAGCCCCTCTTCACGATACTCGGTTACGCGGAGGTTTCCCAGCCGACGAAGGACATCGCCACGGTCCCGGGGCTCTCCATCAAGAAGATCCTCGAAGAGAACGATCTGACACTCGACCAGGTGGACCTGATCGAGATCAACGAGGCCTTCGCCGCCGTCGTCCTCGTCAGCGCCCGGAGTATCCTGGGCATGTCCAAAGAGGAGATGATGAAGAAGGTCAACGTCAACGGAAGCGCCATCGCCTACGGTCACCCCATCGGGGCCACCGGCGCCCGGATTCTCATGACCCTCGGGTATGAACTGAGGAGGCGAGGAGGCGGCATCGGCGTCTGCGGGATCTGTTCCGGCCACGCCCAGGGCGACGCCATGCTCATCCGGGTGGACAAGTGAGGGAAACCGAAGGGATCCGATAGATTGATCGATCCATATTGACATTCCGGAAACGGCAGGAAAAAAGGGGGAGACGGCGGGCTCCGGGCCCGGCCGCCTGTCCCAGCCGGCCGTGTTCCAGGGGGAAAAAAACAAGGAGGGCAGGAGATGACAATCAAGACAATCGGTGTAGTGGGTGCGGGTCAGATGGGAAACGGAATCGCCCAGGTCGCGGCATCTCCGGGCGGTCTGAACGTCATCATGAACGACATTGCCGAGCCGTTCGTAAACCGGGGCTATGACACCATCTCCAAAAATCTCGACCGGCTGGTGGCCAAGGAGAAGCTGACGGCGGACCAGAAGGCGGAGATCCTCGGACGGATCCGGAAGAGCACGAACGTCGAGGACATGAAGGACGCCGACTTTGTCGTGGAGGCGGCGGTGGAGCGGGAGGACCTGAAACTGGGGCTCTTCAAGAAGCTCGACGAAATCTGCAAGCCAGGGGTCATTCTCGCAACGAATACCTCATCCATTCCAATCACCCGGATCGCCGGAGCCACAAAACGCTCCGGACTGGTCATCGGGATGCACTTCATGAATCCCGTACCGGTCATGCGGCTCGTGGAGATCATCCGTGGTCTCGCCACATCGCAGGAGACGTACAACACGACGGAAGCGCTCAGCAAGCAGTTCGGCAAGGTCCCGGTGGAGTGCAACGATTTCCCCGGATTCGTGTCCAACCGGATCCTGATGCCCATGATCAACGAGGCGGTCTATGCCCTGATGGAGGGCGTCGGGCAGCCGAAGGCGATCGACGATATCATGGTCCTGGGGATGAACCACCCCATGGGACCGCTGGCCCTGGCGGACCTGATCGGCCTGGATACCTGCTGGGCCATCATGGACGTCCTCTACAAGGGTTTCGGCGACTCCAAGTACCGTCCCTGCCCTCTCCTGAAAAAGTATGTCGACGCGGGGTTTATGGGACGAAAGAGCGGTCGCGGTTTTTACGATTACAGCAAGTAATGCGGCAGCCAGCCGCCATTCCGTGGTAAGATTCCGTCACCCTCTCCCGGCATGTCCGGGGGAGGGTGACGCGGAAACGGCCGCCGATTTGGGCCGAACCCTTTCCAAATGCCGCTCCCGCGGGGTATCCGGCCGGACGATGGGGGAGGATCCATGGAAATCGATACCCGCAAGGAAAAAGACGCGGTCGTTGTGTCCGTCCGCGGGCGGATGGATGCCCTTTGCGCCCCGGACTTCGACCGGATCCTGGAGCACTGCCTGGAACGGGGGGAGAGCCGTTTCGTGATCGACTTCAGCGCCCTGGAGTATATCAGCAGTGCCGGCCTTCAGTGCATCCTGGAAGCGGCCCGGCAACTCGAGGAAGGAAAAGGGGAGATCTCTCTGGCCAACCTGAAAGGGCCGGTCCGGGAAGTCTTTGAAATATCCGGTTTCGATACCCTTTTCCCGATCTATGATACGGTGGAAGCCGCTTTGAATTCCGACTGATCTTCTTCAGCCGGCCCTTTGGACCCTGTATGCCGTCCATGAAGCAACCCGCAACACTGGATTCCCTGAGGCCGTTCATGACCTTTGTGTCGAACTGTCTGAGCCATCGGGGCTTCAGCCCGCACCGGTCGAGCGAGATCGAGCTTGCGGTGGAGGAGGCCCTGGTGAACATCTTTCGCTACGCCTATCCTGACCGTTCCGGTGACGTCGAGGTCCGGTGCCGTGCCATGGAGGACGGGCAGCTCGTCATCGAGATCGAGGACGCGGGCATTCCCTTCAATCTCCTGTCCACACCCGATCCTGAGTTATCCACGGAGATCAGCCGTCGCAAGGCGGGTGGACTCGGGATCTACTTCATTCGGAAAATGATCGACGACATTCGCTATCGACGGGATGGGGACCGCAATGTACTGACTCTGGTCGTCTCCCCGGAAAGGCCGGCTCCGTTCATGGGCGAGCCGGGATGCCGTCATTCCGGTCAACCCCTGTAGACCCGGGAGGAACCCCCATGGGTGACCAAAAGAAGGTCCGAGTGGAGAAATATCTTCGGGCGTCGGTCCTCAACGATGTCGTCGAGCTGGAAAAAAGGGTGTGGAACCGGGACGGATACCGGGAAGTGAACGCCCCGATGCTGTATTTCGAACTGGCCTACCTGACCAACGGGCTCGTTCTGACGGCGTTCGATGACGGAATCTATCCCGAGGAGGAACGCCGCCGCATGGCCCAGGAAGACCCCTGGTATGCCCAGGACCGGCCCATCGGCTTCCTGGTCTGTTTCGCCGACTTCGACAAGCGGGGTCATTTCTGGTACGGCGCCCGGATGGGCGTGGACCGGCTCTACCAGGACAAGAACATCGGCGATGCTCTGGTCCGTGTTCTCTACGACTGCGCCAGGGAGAGGGGCATTTCGAGAATCCGCTGGACCTATGATCCCCTCGTCTCGAGAAACGGCTATATTTACATTCACAGGATGGGTGCTATCGTCCGGGAAATCGGATTCAATTACTACAGCGCCGTCTTTACGAGCGACGAATTCAACCGGGCCATCTCGACAGACCGTTTCATCGTGGAATGGCTTATCCAGACCGACCGGGTCCGCGACCGGATCGAGCGTGGGATTTTCCCCTCCCTGCACGACACGTCGGAGATGACGGACGAGAACATTGTCAACTCCGTGGACTTGGACAAGGAAGGACTCGAGTGTCCGGGCGGGAAAAATGTCTTTCATCTCAACACCTCGCCCCTGTTTGTCGAAATTCCGTACAATCAGGATCGAATCCTGAAAACGGACCGTGCCAAAGCCCAGCGACTGCGGGATTACTGTCGAGCCCTGTTCATGCATTACCTGGCCAGGGGCTATGTCGTCCGCGGATTCGTGGTCGGCAGGGAGCCCGACGGGCGTCACCGGCCCTATTATCGACTGGAGCGGGAACCGCGCGGGAAGACCCTCAATATTTAAGGGTGATTATGAAGTACGGGGAGTGCCGTCCGAAGGCGGGTCCGGCAACAGGGAGCATCGGGATGGCGAATGCATTGATCGATCCAAGAGCGGGCAACCGGTGAAGCTGAAGATCCCCATTCGCACCAAGCTGCTTCTCGCCTTTCTGGGATTGCCGGTGATCTCGCTGGTCATCTTCGGCTATTTCGCCTTCGAAGATATCCGGCAGATCGGGAACTACGCCCTGGAGAGCAGTTCCTCCCTCGGGGACAGCGCCGCCGGAGACAGCGCCCGGGCCCTGGAAGACCTGGGAGAGAGCATCATCACCCAGAAAGCGAGGGATGTCGCCCTCCAGTGCCGCATCTACCTGGATGCCCACCCCGGCATCCGCCTCGACGAACTCAGGAAGAAACCGGATTTCCAGAAAATCGCCGTCCAGTCCGTGGGGAAAACGGGCTATACCCTGGTCTACGACCGCGGAACGGGATTGATGAAGTTTCATCCGAATCCGGAAATCGTGGACTTCGATCTCCAGCAGTGGCGGGACAAGCTTCCCGACTTCTGGAAAATCTTCGAAAAAACCTTCGACGGCTCCCCCAACAGCGGTTATTACGACTGGCTCGATGTGGACGGAAGCATCCGGCGAAAGTATATGTCCATCGTGCCCGTTCGTGACTCCATGTTCATGGTTGCCGCCACCACGTACATTGACGAGTTCTCCATTCCCGTGAAGGAGACGAAGAAGCGGATCGACGCGACGACCCGGCAGATCAACGAACACGTCAATGAGACCCTGGACGATATCTACAGGAATTTTTTTGCATTCCTTCTTGTTCTGATGGTCATCGTCCTCGGTGTTGCCGTTTTTATCTCCCGTACGATTACGCGGCCTGTTCTTTCCCTGATCCGGGGCGCCAAGGCCATCGGTCGCGGGGAGATCGACCACCGTGTGGAAGTGCAGACGGGGGATGAGATGGAGGAACTGGCCGCGGCATTCAACCGCATGACCATGGACCTCAAGGAACATATGGCGGTCCTGAAACAGACAACGGCGGACCGGGAGGGGCTTCTCAAAGAGCTGGAAATCGCCCGGGGAATCCAGCAGCGGCTGATTCCGGACCGGGCGCCCCGGATCCCGAACATCGACCTGGCGGCGAACAACATCCCGGCCCGGGAGGTGGGAGGGGATTTCTACGACTTCATCCCCGTTCGGGACGACCTGTGGGGTGTCGTCATTGCCGACGTGTCCGGCAAGGGAATGCCTGCGGCCATGTTTATGGGCCTGTCCAGGACAGTGGTCCGGGCCAGCGCCACGGGAACGCTCGACCTGGCGCATGCGATCCGGCAGGCCAATGAACTGATCTGCCGTGATTCCACATCCGGAATGTTCGTCACCCTGTTTTATGCCGTTGTCGAACCGGGTCCGAAACTGAGGTATGTAAATGCCGGTCACAACCCTCCAATCCTGTTGCGCAGAGACGGGAACGATCCGGAGTATCTGAAGACACACGGGATTGCCCTCGGGGTAAAAAAAGACATTCACGTGCAGGAAATATCGCTTTCCCTCTCGGAGGGGGATCTGGTCGTTCTCTATACGGACGGCGTCACCGAAGCGGTTGATGAAAACGATCAGACCTTCGGCCTCGACCGCCTGAACCGGGTGGTGCGGGATAACCGGCACCTGTCCGCCGGACAGATCATCATGAAAATTCAGGACGCCGTCATTGCGTTTGCCGGAGGAAGGCCCCAGTTCGACGACATCGCCCTGGTCGTTCTCAAGGCCATATAACCCGGCACCAACCTTCCGCCGGGGACATCCGGGGCCGGTGTCTTTGCACATTTCTTCTTGTCTCCCCCTGGCGATTGGAGTATAACCCTTCTAATTTGTAAGGCAATCAACCGATGGAAAGAGGAGTGCCGATGAAAGATCGCCTGACCCAGTTGGCCGACCTGCTGGACATCGAGGATCACGATGCGGTCGTCGAGGAAATACGGATCATCGCCTCCCTTGTCTTTCCCCGTTTTGATTATGGGCCGTTCGATCGGGCGTATGGTGATATCGTCCGATTGTTTCGGGGGGATTATCCGGGCTATCGTTGTTCCAACGTGGACTACCACGACTTGAGTCACACCCTGTCGGTCACCCTTGCCATGACCCGTCTGATGCATGGAGCCATCGAGTCCGGCTGTCCGCTCACGGAGAAGGAATTCGATGTCGGCCTCATCTGCGGACTGATGCATGATACCGGTTATATCCAGCGAAGCGGAGATACGGAAGGTACCGGGGCGAAGTACACGCTTGTCCACATCAACCGCAGCGTCGAGTTTATTGTTGAATATTACCGGAACGACCCCCTGTTCCAGGAAGAGCTTCCTTTTTTCGACAGCATCCTGCAGTGTACCGGTCTCAACACCAGGGTCGGAGAAATCCAATTCCAGAGCAAAAACATCAGGTGCCTGGGACAGATGCTCGGCACGGCGGACCTGCTGGGGCAGATGGCCGATCGGCATTACCTGGAAAAGCTCCTGGACCTTTATTATGAGTTTGTTGAAGCCGGGATCACGGCGTATTCGAGCCAGTTGGACCTGCTGGAGAAAACCCGGGGATTCTTTCAGATGACCCGGAAGCGGTTCAGCGATGAATTGGGAGATGTGTATCTGTACGGCCGGCATCACTTCCGGAAGCGATGGAACATCGACGAAAACCTCTATATGAGCAGCATTGAAAAAAACCTGAACTACCTGGATTACCTGGTTACCCATCGCCGGGACGAATACCGGTTGCATCTGCGCAGAACGCTCAACAAGAGGATGCAGGCCTGACGCACAGACGGGATTGCCTGCCCTGTCGTTCTAGAAAAGGCTTGATTTATCCATCCCGATGGGATAGAAGGCGACTCCTTTTTTAAGGGGTCAGACTCCTTGCCCAGGCATCCTGCCCGGGCTGCATAGCCGTGAGGAGGTAAATGAAATTGAGGAGATATGAGACAGTTTTTATCATCCATCCGGACCTGAACGACGAGGAAGTCGGCGCGTTGACGGATCGCTACTGCGACATCATCGCGGCTTATAAGGGCGTTCTGGTCAAGGTGGACCGGTGGGGAAAGCGCAAGCTTGCGTACCTGATTCGCAAACAGTCGAAGGGGACGTATGTTCTCCTGGACTACGCCGGGTCGAGTGCCGTCGTTTCCGAAATGGAGCGGAACTTCAAGATCGACGATCATGTCCTGAAATACATGACGATCCTGAAGAACGAGAACGTCAGCCTGCAGGATATCGAGAAAGAGACTGCCCAGAAGAGCGGGGAAAAGGCTGAGGATTCGACTGCGGAACCGTCGGGTGCACCTTCCGAGACAAGGGCTCCGCTGACGGTTGTTTCACCGGCATCGCCACCGGTCCAGCCGGCGGCAAGGGAACAGGGGGAGTAGAAACATGGCGCATCCATCATCGGGAAGCCGGCCGTCGAGGCCGCACAAGAAGTTCTTCCATCGGCGGAAATTCTGCCGTTTCTGCACGGACTCCAATATTCAGATCGATTACAAGAACCCCTCCATTCTGCGGGACTTCGTTACCGAGCGGGGCAAGATCATGCCCAGGAGAATCACCGGGAACTGCGCCGGGCACCAGCGCGAGCTGACGGTAGCCATCAAGCGGGCCAGGACCCTGGCGCTTCTCCCGTTTGCGGTTCGAGAGAGCTGAAATCGATCCCGGCCGGACCCGACGGCGGGGTATCGAAGCGGCGAATCAGCGGGCCGGACGGCGCGCAGGATTTCCAGCTCGAGGTGGAGGACCTGGGGAGGCGGTCTCGGAGGGATTGCGTTGTTTGCCGGTTTTCTCTGGACCACGCTGATCTGCCTTGCCGCCTTGTTTCTGCCTTTTGCCGGGTCGTTTCTGATTCCCCTGACTCCACTGCCCTTCCTTTACCATTACCTGCACCAGGGCAGAAGGCGGGGTGCGATCATCCTGATCCTGTCGTGGATCGTCGTCTTCGGCGTTCTGATGATGACCGGTGCAGGATCATCGATGCCGGTCATCCTTCTGGCGGGGCTGGCCGGTGTTGCCCTGGGGGAGCTCCTGAGCAGAAGGCTCTCCCTTGAAAAGGTCGTTCTTTATCCGGTTCTGGTCTTTTTTGTCACGGGCTGCATTGCCCTTCTTGCCCAAAGCATCCTGACGGGCCGGGCTCCGTTCGCAGTCCTGGAAGCCTATGTGGCCACCGGTATTCATGACAACCTCCGGATTTACGGCATGCTGGGCCTGCCGCCGGAGCAAGTCCAGGAAATCCGGGATCAACTGCCGGAACTCATCCGCTTCTTCTCCTCCATTGTTCCGGCGCTTGTCATCGTGATGGCCACCGTCGTTCTATGGCTCAATGTCCTGGTCGGGGGCGTGCTGATCCGCCAGCGAGGCGGGATGTATCCCGATTTTGGAGACCTGACCCTCTGGAAGGCGCCGGAACGGATCGTCTGGTTCCTCATCGCCGCCGGCGGGTCCATGCTGGTTCCGGCCGAGCCGGTCCGGCAGATCGGCTCGAACGTTCTGATTCTCTGCCTGTTCGCCTACCTGTTCCACGGATTGGCGATTGCGGCTTGTTTTTTCAAGCGGAAGAGGATTCCGCCTTTTTTCCGATATCTCTTTTACGGCCTGGTCTTTGCCCAGCAATACGTGGCCCTGACCATGGCGATCCTCGGGCTGGTCGACCTGTGGCTGGACCTTCGAAAATACATCGGAGAACGGGGCGGTCCTTCCTGATCAGGCAGGTTTGATTTCCAATAACGGGATGCGATACTATCCATAAAAAAGGAGCATGAACCATGAAGGTGATTCTGAAGGAAAATGTGGATTCCCTGGGCAAGGTCGGTGAAACGGTCAAGGTGTCCGACGGGTATGCCAGGAACTTCCTCATTCCCAAGGGGCTTGCTGTGGAGGCGAGTTCGAAGAACGTGAAATCGGTGGAGGACGATCGGCGACGCATTCTTCAGAAAGCGGAAAAAGATCGCCGGAAGGCCCAGGCAATGGCGGATCACCTGGCCGGTGCCACCTTCGTCATCCGGCGCCGGGTCGGGGAGCAGGAAAAGCTGTTCGGCTCGGTGAACGCGAGGGACATCGAGGAGTGCGCCGTCGAGATGGGATTGGAACTGGAGCGGAAATGGATCGTCCTGGAGGAGCCCATCCGGGAGCTGGGAACCTTTCCGCTCAAGGTCAAGCTGCCGGGGGGTGTGACGGCTGAAGTCACCGTTTCCGTAGAGGCGGAGCAGGAATCCTGAACGGTTCATCCCGGAGGGCCATGAAAGACATCGACGCCTCCCTGCATCGGATTCCTCCCCAGAACTTGGAAGCGGAGCAGTCCATCCTCGGGGGGATTCTCCTGGATAACCAAGCCCTGAACCCCGTGCTGGAAGTCTTGGACTTCAAGGACTTCTACAGCGAGGCGCACCGGAGGATTTTCCGGGCGATCGTGGAGCTTTCGGACCGTAACGATCCGGTTGACCTGATCACCCTGAGCAATCTGCTCAAGGAGAAGAAGCAGCTCGATCCCGTCGGGGGGACGGCATACCTCGCCTCGCTCGTGGACAACGTGCCCTCGGCCGCCAACATTGCCTTTCATGCCCGGATCGTCAAGGAAAAGGCCATCCTGAGGGGGTTGATCGGGACGGCCACGGAGATCCTGGGCAAGAGCTACGACGCCTCGGCGGACGTCGACCAGGTGCTTGATGAGGCGGAGCACGCCATCTTCGAAATATCCGAGCGGAAAATCCGGCCCACCTTCTGGCCCTTCAAGACGGTCATCAAGGAAAGCATCCGGACCATTGAGAAGCTGTATGAGCGCAAGGAACTGATTACGGGCGTTCCGACGGGCTTCGAAGGGATCGATACACTGACCTCCGGCCTCCAGAAGTCGGACCTCATCATCGTCGCCGGACGGCCCAGCATGGGCAAGACGGCCTTTGCCCTCAACATCGCCCTCAACGCTGCTACCCTGTCCAGTGCGCCGGTGGCGGTCTTCTCCCTGGAAATGTCCAAGGAGCAACTGGCACTCCGGATGCTGGCATCCGAAGCCAAGGTGGATTCGCAGAGGATCCGGAAAGGATTGCTGGGGGAAACGGATTGGCCAAAGCTCATTGCCGCCGCGGGTAAACTGTCGGAAGCGCAGATCTTTATCGATGACACCCCCGCTCTGAGCGTTCTGGAGATGAAGGCCAAGTCGAGGCGCCTCAAAGCGGAAAACGGTCTGGGGCTGGTGATCCTGGACTATCTTCAGCTCATGAAAGGCGGCGGCTCCCGGGATTCGCGGGAGCAGGAGATCTCGGAAATCAGCCGTTCCCTCAAGGCCTTGGCCAAGGAGCTGGCCGTGCCCGTCATCGCCCTTTCCCAGCTGAACCGGAAAGTGGAAGACCGGACCAATCGGCGGCCCCAAATGGCGGACCTCCGGGAGTCCGGGGCCATCGAGCAGGATGCCGACGTGATCGCCTTCATCTACCGGGACGAAGTTTACAACCGGACGGAAGAAAACCCCGAAAAGGGCATTGCGGAAATCATCATCGGCAAACAGCGGAACGGTCCCACCGGGACCGTCAAGCTGGCCTTCCTGGAAAAGTACACGAGTTTCGAGAACCTGGCCCGTTCCGACGTGGAGCCTTAGCCGCCGGGCCGCCGCACGATCAGTTCCCCAGAAGCGGTGTTTCTTTTCCCAGATAGGGAAGAGCCGTGGCCAGTTTCTTCAGAGCCTGCTTTTCGATCTGGCGGGCCCGCTCCCGGGTGATGTTGTACCGGTCCCCGATCTCCTGAAGGGTTTCCGGGTCGTCCGCCATCACCCGGTGGCGGATGATGTAGCTTTCCTTTTCGTTCAGCATGGCCATCGCCCCGGCGATATTCTTCTGCGCCAGTTCCATTTCTTCTTTCTTGATCAGTGAGATCTCCTGGTCATCCCCGTCGTAGGTCAGGTAATCCAGGTGCGAGACTTCCCCGTCGTCGCTGATCGTTGCGTCCAGGGAGAGGTCGCGATGGCTGAGCCGCAGGTCCATCTGTTCGATATCGATCTCCTTGACCCCCAGGGCCTCGGCGATTTCCGAGAATTCGGGGTTTTTCTGGGAAAGGGCTTCGAGTTTCTTCTTGGCCTGGCCCAGCTTGAAGAACAGCCGGCGCTGCGCCTGTGTTGTACCGATTTTGACGACACTCCACGTCTTGATGATATAGTTCTGGATGTACGCGCGGATCCACCAGACAGCGTAAGAGATGAGGCGATAGCCGCGATAGGGATCGAACTTTTTCACGGCATGCATCAAGCCGATGTTGCCCTCCTGGATGAGGTCGGCCAGCTTCATTCCGTAATTCCTGTATTCGTGGGCGATCTTGACGACGAACCGGAGATTGGAAACGACCATGTGTTGAGCCGCCTCCATGTCGTTGTATTTTCGGAAACGGACTGCCAGGCGGAATTCTTCTTCCGGTGTGAGAAGCTCGAACTGGTTGATCTCCGAGATGTATCGATCAAGCGTTCCCGTGAGGGAGGGAAGTTCCAAGGATCCTCCTGCAATGCATTGATATCAAAATAAATTAGCCTGGAGAGAAGATTCCTGTCAAGCCTTTTGTATTCACCGTCCATTCCTTGACAGGGAACGGCCCGGCACTTAATTTAACGTCGATTATAAAAGAAGGGTACGCCATGAATTCAATCAGCCAGATTATTCTCGATGCGGCCTGCAGGATTGCCAGGGAGGCGGAGGCAAGGGCGATGCTTCTGTATTCCGATCTGGTGGACCAACTACCTTCCACCAATGACGGAACGTGCTGTTATGACCTGATTGTCGTCACCCGGGGGGATGAAGAGATCCCTGATCATATCCGGAGCAGGAGCATCCTGATCAATGTACCCGATGTCAAGCTGACGCGTCTCGGCCAGATCAAGATCGCCATCACCAAGGGGATCGCCATGGGCATTTTCCGGAAAGGGGACAAGGTCGTGTGTCTCAGCGGGGTGTCCCGATTCGGGTATGCCGACAGCCTGTTCGTCATTGACGTTGGAAAGGAATTCGAGATCCTCACCTCCGAAAACATGACGGGACTGACCGAAACAGTCTATCCGGAGGTCTTCGGAACCGTTCTGAATCTGGCCCTGGAACTGGCCGCCCAGGGAAGGGAAGGCCGGAAAGTGGGTACCATCTTCATCCTGGGGGATCACGAACGGGTTCTTCAGCTCTCCCGGCAGATGATCATCAACCCCTTCATGGGCTATGCCGAGGAGCAGAGGAACATTCTGAATCCGGACCTCAAGGAGACGATCAAGGAATTTTCCGCCCTCGACGGGGCGTTTGTTCTCCAGGACAACGGCGTTCTCGTCACGGCCGGGAGGCACCTGAGCGCGGCCCTGGAAGGAAAGGACTTTCCCCACGGGCTGGGAAGCCGCCATATCGCGGCGGCTGGTATCACCAGCATCACCGACGCCATCGCCATCGTTCTGTCCGAATCGTCCGGCAACGTGACGGTTTTCAAGGGCGGGAAGATCTTCGTCAGCATCGAAAAGCCCACGGAATAGAGTGATTTGTGCTGCCGGCCCGGCCGGGCAGAATGCAGTACCCGGATGCATCGGATGTTTCCCGGCTGTTTCCCATGCGGCTGAAGCGGCCGGTTGAATAGAGAGAAAAACAGCGGAGGTTGTCATGCGTTTCGATAAATTCACCCTGAAAGCCCAGGAGGCTCTGCAGGAAGCGCAGGCCCTGGCACAGAAGAACGGCCACCAGGCTGTGGACGTGGAGCACCTTCTCCTGGCTCTGCTTCGGCAGCCGGAGGGAGTCGTCGGCGAGATCATGGGCAAGCTGGGCGCCGACAGCGGGAGGCTGGAGAAGGAGCTTGACGGTGCCCTGCAAAGGATCCCCAGGGTGGAAGGAGCGGGAAGAGGACAGACGTACCTGTCCCCCCGGCTGGGACGGGTCCTGGATCAAGCGGTATCTGAGGCGGCGCGGTTGTCCGACGAATACGTGAGCGCGGAGCACATCCTGGTCGCCATGACGGAGGAGAAGGAAGGGCCGGCCCCGGGTATATTGAAGGGGATGGGAATCACGCGCGACAACATTTTGCGCGTCCTGGTCGACATCCGGGGAAACCAGCGCATCACCGACCCCAATCCGGAAGAGAAATACCAGGCCCTGAAGCGCTACGCCAGGGATTTCAATGAGCTGGCGAGAAAGGGATCCTTCGACCCGGTGATCGGACGGGATGACGAGATCCGCCGCATCATGCAGGTCCTGTCGCGCCGGACGAAAAACAACCCGGTCCTGATCGGCGAGCCCGGCGTCGGCAAGACGGCCATCGTCGAGGGCCTGGCACAGCGGATCGTCAACGGCGACGTCCCGGAAAACCTGAAGGACAAACGCGTCATCGGCCTCGATATCGGAGCCCTCGTCGCCGGCGCGAAGTATCGCGGGGAGTTCGAGGAGCGTCTCAAGGCCGTGCTGAAGGAGGTCATCGCGGCGGAAGGAGAGATCATCCTCTTTATCGACGAGATTCACACGGTGGTCGGGGCGGGGGCGGCGGAGGGGTCCGTGGATGCCTCCAACATGCTCAAGCCCGCCCTGGCGCGGGGCGAGCTCCGCTGCGTCGGAGCCACGACCCTCAACGAATACAGGAAGCACATCGAGAAAGATCCGGCCCTGGAGCGCCGCTTCCAGCCCATTCTGGTGAAGGAGCCCACGGTGGAGGACACCATTGCCATCCTCAGGGGTCTGAAAGAGCGATACGAAGTGCATCACGGGGTCCGGATCAAGGACGATGCCCTGATCGCCGCGGCCACCCTTTCGAACCGATACATCAGCGACCGGTTCCTTCCGGACAAGGCGGTGGACTTGGTCGACGAGGCGGCCTCCCGCCTGCGGATCGAGCTGGACAGCATGCCCGCCGAGATCGACGCCATCGACCGCCGGGTGATCCAGCTCGAGATCGAGCGGCAATCGCTGAAGAAAGAGACCGATTCGACGGCGGTGGAACGGCGGGAGAAAATCGACCGGGAACTGGCGGACCTGAAGGAGTCTATGGATCGGATGAAGCTCCACTGGAGCGCCGAGAAGGAGGCGATCAAACAGATCCAGGCGATCAAGAGCCGGATCGAACAGTTCAAGCTGGAAGAAGCGGATGCGCAGCGGTCGGGAGACCTGGCAAAGGCGGCTGAAATCCGCTACGGCCGTCTCGTCGAGCTCAACGCCGAGATGCAGAAGGAGCAGGCACGCCTGGAGGAGGCCCAGAAGGGCGAGCGGATGCTCAAGGAGGAGGTGGATGCGGAGGACGTGGCCGAAGTCGTGGCCAAGTGGACCGGGGTCCCTGTCTCCAAGATGCTTGAAACGGACGTCCATAAGCTGATCCACATGGAGGAGCGGCTTCGGCAGCGGGTCGTGGGGCAGGATGAAGGCATCGCCGCGGTTTCCAGCGCCCTGCGGCGCGCCCGTTCGGGGCTTCAGGACCCGAACCGGCCCATCGGGTCCTTCATCTTTCTGGGGCCCACCGGTGTGGGAAAGACGGAGTTGGCCAGGGCGCTGGCGGAGTTCATGTTCGACAGCGAGCAGGCCATGATCCGGATCGACATGTCGGAATATATGGAAAAGCATTCGGTAGCCCGTCTGATCGGTTCACCCCCGGGATACGTCGGTTATGACGAGGGAGGGCAGCTGACCGAGGCGGTCCGGCGCCGCCCCTATGCGGTTCTGCTGTTCGACGAGATCGAGAAGGCACACCCGGATGTGTTCAACGTGCTGCTCCAGATCCTCGACGACGGGCGCCTGACCGACGGCCACGGCCGGACGGTGGACTTCAAGAACACGGTGGTGATCCTCACGTCCAACGTAGGGAGCCAGTGGATTCAGGATCCGGACATGAGTGCGGAGGATAAGAGGGCACGGGCCATGGAGGCCCTGCGGGCCACGTTCCGTCCGGAGTTCCTCAACCGGGTGGACGACATCATCATGTTCCGGGCCCTGGCGATCGAGGACATCCGCCGGATCATCCTGATCCAGATCGGGCTGATCGTGAAGCGGCTGGAGGAGCGCAAGCTGACCCTCGAATTGACAGACCGGGTGAAAGATACTATAGCCGAGGCCGGATACAGCCCCGTATACGGCGCGAGACCGTTGAAACGAGCGCTTCAGAAACAGCTGCTGGATCCGCTGGCCATGAAGATCCTGGAGGGGACATTCCGGGAGGGCGACACCATCCGCGTGGATGCATCCGAGACCGGCGAGATCACCATGCAGAAACAGGAATCAGAGAAAGGGAGGTCCACATGAACTCGTTCCGAACAGCACTCCTCCTGGGAGCACTGACAGGACTCCTGATGCTCATCGGGGGATATTTCGGAGGGCGGGGCGGGGTCGTCCTGGCCTTCATCTTTGCGATGGTCATGAACTTCGGAAGCTACTGGTTCTCCGACAAGATCGTCCTGAGGATGTACCGCGCTCAGGAGGTCACGGAGGCCGAGGCTCCGGAGCTCTATCACATGGTGAAAACCCTGGCCCTGAAGGCTTCCCTTCCCATGCCGCGGGTCTATATCGTCCCTGGAGATACTCCCAATGCGTTTGCCACGGGCCGCAACGAGCAGCATGCCGTCGTGGCCGTGACGGAAGGGATCCTCCGGATCCTGAACCGCGATGAGCTGGAAGGGGTCATCGCCCACGAGTTGACCCACATCAAAAACAGGGACATCCTTATCGGCTCCATCGCCGCGACCCTGGCCGGAGCCATTGTCATGCTGGCCAACATGGCCCAGTGGGCGGCCATCTTCGGCGGCGCGAGGGGAGACGACGACGAAGGGGGAGGGGGGATTCTCGGCCTGATCGCGATGGCCATCCTGGCCCCCATCGCCGCGACAGTCATCCAGATGGCAGTTTCACGCTCCCGGGAATATATGGCCGACGACGGCGGTGCAAAGATATCAGGCAAGCCCTACGGGCTGGCGGGAGCACTCGAGAAGCTTTCCCGGGCATCCCAGGCCGTCCCGATGGATGCCAATCCGTCGACGGCCCACATGTTCATCGTCAACCCGCTGACGGGACGTTCCCTGATGAGCCTGTTCAGCACTCATCCGCCGATCGAGGAGCGGATTGCCAGGCTGCGCAGCATGAGAATTTCCTGAGAAACCCATCGGACTTCCGGTAATCCGGGCCTGTTTCCGCCTGTTGCCGGAAGTCTCTTTTTTACAGGAGGTATGCGTCATGGCGGAAGAAAAGGAAGGAAAGGGATTTGTTGTCCGGGATCGGCGTCTATTCGACGAGTCGGGGGATCCGAAAGAAGAGCCGGATCCCGCCAAGGCCGCTTCCACCCCCTCGGAGGAGCCGGCCGCCGCTGCCGAAGAGCCCCCTCCCCGGCAGGAGCCGCCCCGTGAAGAGCCCGCTGCGGCCGGTTCTCCGGAAGAAGAAGCCGCGTATCCGGAGGTATCCTTTGCCAGCTTTGTCGTGTCCCTGAGTACCTCGGTTCTCTATCATTTCGGAGACATCCCCGACCCTGTGACCAACCGGACGGAGCGCAACCTCCCGGCGGCCAAGCAGACCATCGATATCCTGGGCATGCTGCAGCGGAAAACGGAGGGCAATCTGGAAGAGGGAGAAAAAGCCCTTCTGGACAGTGCGCTGTTCGAATTGCGGATGAGGTATGTGAAAGAGAGCACCAGGCAATGATTCGGAGGCTTTCACCGGCTAAGGTGAACCTTATCCTCCGGGTCCTGGGGAAACGTGAGGACGGTTATCACGAAATCGCCTCCCTGATGCAGGCGATCAGCCTGTATGACGAACTGATCTTTTATCCAAAAAAAGCGGAGGGGATCACGCTCCGCTGCCCCGAAAGCGGGTTGCCGGAAGACGAGCGGAATCTGGTCTATCGGGCTGCCCAGGCTTTTTTTTCGAGATCCGGCGTCGCCGGGGGAGTCGAGATCGAACTCAGCAAACGGATCCCCATGGCCGCCGGACTGGGCGGCGGGAGTTCCAACGCCGCGGTCACCCTGTCCACCCTTAATGAAATCCACGGCTCCCCGCTTCCGGGGGACGTCCTATCCAGCCTGGCCGCGTCGCTGGGGGCTGATATCCCCTTCTTCCTGTTTGGAAATCGGGCTTGGGCCTTCGGGATCGGCGAGCGGCTCGAACCGGCGGATCCCCTCCCTTCCTTCGACCTGGTCCTTCTTCACCCCCCCCTCGAAGTGCCCACCGGACCTGTCTATCAGGGGCTCAATTTGGGATTGACAAACGGTCCCATAAATTATAGCATCCCGCGATTTTATACGATCTGTGATGTGGCGCAGGGTCTTTGGAACGATCTGGAGAGCGTGACCCTGAAGCGCCATCCGGAGCTTCAGGAACTGAAGAATCTCCTGCTTCGAAAAGGCGCTTTGGGAACCCTGATGTCCGGTAGCGGTCCCACCGTCTTCGGCATTTTCGAAAGGGGAGAAGATGCCCGGAGAGCAGCGGCGGCCCTGACGGGATCGGGGAAATGGGGTGTGTATACGGCCCGTTCATTGTGACTCCCGGTTGCCTTGCTGTCATACGCCGGTTGACGGACCCGGGTTCGGACATGCAGAGTGGTCTGGATGGCATACTGGGGCGTCGTCAAGCGGTAAGACACAAGAATTTGGATCTTGCATACGGAGGTTCGAATCCTCCCGCCCCAGCCACGCCATGAATCGCTAACCAACCGGGACATGGATTCCCGCCCAGAGAGAGTTTATCATGCTGGAAAGAATAAGGATCTTTTCCGGGAATGCCAATCCTGAGCTTTCCCAGAAAATATGCAACCATCTCGGTGTAACACTCGGAAAAGCCCA
The DNA here is from genome assembly GCA_035363115.1 of Syntrophales bacterium. Taxonomy (NCBI): domain Bacteria; kingdom Pseudomonadati; phylum Thermodesulfobacteriota; class Syntrophia; order Syntrophales; species Syntrophales bacterium. The sequence continues at coordinate 1,209,665 of DAOSEM010000001.1, forward strand.
TGTCTCGACGTTCAGCGACGGAGAGACGCGAGTGGAAATCGATGAAAATGTTCGCGGAATGGACGTTTTCATCATCCAGTCGACCTGCCCGCCAGTCAACCTGACCTGCATGGAACTGCTGATTATGATCGATGCCATGAAGCGGGCCTCCGCGGACCGCATCACGGCGGTCATCCCGTATTATGGGTATGCCAGGCAGGACCGGAAGGTAGCTCCCCGGGCACCCATATCGGCAAAGCTCCTGGCCGATCTCATTACCACGGCCGGCGCTAACCGGGTTCTTTCGATGGACCTTCACGCCGGCCAGATTCAGGGCTTCTTCAACATCCCCGTCGACAACCTCTTCGCCACCCCCATCCTCCTCGAGTACTTCAAAGAGCGCTATACGGAAAACACTGTGATCGTGTCGCCCGACACGGGCGGCGTCGAACGGGCGAGGGCCTTTGCGAAGCGCCTCGGGGCAAGCCTGGCGATCATCGACAAACGGCGGGACGGTCCCAATGAAGCGCAGGTAATGAACATCATTGGTAACGTTGAAGGGAAACGGGTCATCATCCTGGATGATATGATCGACACGGCGGGAACGGTCGTCCAGGGCTGCAACGCCCTGAAAGAGGCGGGAGCCCTTGAAGTAGCCGTCTGCTGCACCCACCCGGTCCTTTCCGGGCCGGCTATCGAGCGGATCGAGAGCTCGTCGCTCAAGGAGGTCGTTGTTACCGACACCATCCCGCTTCACGAGGGGGCAAGGGCCTGTAATCGCCTCCAGGTCCTCTCCGTGGCGCGCCTGTTGAGCGAGGCGGTGCGTCGGATTTACTACAACGATTCCATCAGTTCACTATTCATATAGCAGGAGGAAGTCATGGAAGTCATGGAGTTGAGGGCTGAGGCCCGGACAGGATCGGGAAAGGGGCCGGCCCGGCGCCTGCGCAGTCAGGGGAAGATTCCGGCCGTGTTTTACGGCGGCGGGGCCGACTCCGTGCCCATATCTGTCAGTTCCGCCGATCTGCTCATGCTTTTAAAGAGTTCGGAAGAAAATATCTTTGTGAAACTGGTCATCGATGAATCGGGGCAGAAAGCGGAAAAGCTGTCCGTGATCAAGGAACTGCAGATCGATCCGGCCAGCCGGAAACTGTTTCATGCCGACTTCTGCGAAATCAGCATGGACCACAAGATGACGTTTGACGTTTCCCTTCACTTTACGGGGACGCCTGAGGGCGTCAAGGACGGCGGAGAGATGCTCCACCTCAAAAGGGAAGTCCGCCTGAGTTGTCTGCCGGGTCAACTCCCCCAGTTCATCGAGGTGGATGTGACCGGCCTGGGGATCGGAGACTCTCTGAGAGTTGCGGATCTCAAGGTGGCCGAGGGGATCCTTCTGGTCGACGGTGAGGATACGGCCATTGTGACGGTCATGGCCCCGAGGGTTCCTACGGCGGCCGAGCTGGAAGAGGCCGGGGAAGCGACGAAGGAACCGGAGGTTATCAAGCAGAAGGCCCGAGAGGAGTAAGGATCGGGGAATCCGATGAAGCTCATCGTGGGGCTGGGCAATCCGGGGGAACGATACCGGTTCAGCCGGCACAACCTGGGATTTCTGGTGATCGATGAGCTGGCGGAAAGAGAAAACATACCCCTTTCCCAGAAACGGTTCGAGGCCGTTTTCGGCAAGGGGGCCGTCAGCACGACCCCCGCTCTGCTCACCAAGCCTCAAACGTACATGAACCTTAGCGGTCTGGCTGTCCGCAGGCTCTTTGACTTTTTTAAAATCGACCTGGAAGACCTGATCGTGGTCCATGACGATCTCGACCTGCCCTTCGGAGCCCTCCGCCTGAAAAAGGGGGGAGGATCCGGCGGGCACAAGGGTTTAATCTCCGTCATGGAATCTCTCGGGGGGGACAATTTTATCCGCGTTCGCATGGGGATCGGGAAACCGCCCCACAAGGGAATGGTGGAAGATTATGTTCTCCAGATCCTGCCCCGGGAACAGGCGGAGAGGCTTTCCGAGGTCGTTTCCGAAGCGGCGGAAGCCATTGGCTTTCTCATGACATCCGGACTTCCGGCGGCCATGAACCGGTACAATGGCAGAGCCAAGAAAAATTTTGAGGAAGAGGAGGTTTAATGATGCGTAAAGGTAAAAGAAGTATTTTTTCCCTTACCTTGGCCATCGCGCTCTTGCTGTTGTGCATGGCGCCCATGGCCTTTGCCGGTGAGGCGGACATCAAGCTGCCTGACCTGAGCCAGGTTAGCTTCATGGCCGGCTCCCTGAGCGGCATGCTGATCCTGAACCTGGGTCTCATCGTTTGTGTGGTCGGTTTGATCTTCGGCTGGATGCAGTACACCCAGACGAAGAATCTGCCGGCCCACCAGGCCATGCTGGATGTTTCCCAGACGATCTGGGAAACCTGCAAGACGTATGTTCTCCAGCAGGGTAAATTCCTGGCGGCGCTGTGGGTTCTGATCGGTGCCTGTATGATTTACTATTTCGGTGTTCTGTCGCACATGGGCGCAATGGAAGTGGTCATCATCCTTGCGGCCTCCATCCTGGGGATCCTCGGTTCCTACGGCGTCGCCTGGTTCGGAATCCGGATCAACACGGTGGCCAACTCCCGGGCGGCCTTCGCTTCCCTGAGCGGAAACCCCCTGAGCATCGTCAACATCTGCCTCCGGTCCGGCATGAGCGTGGGTCTTCTTCTGGTCAGTATCGAGCTCTTTTTCATGATCATCATCCTGGCCTACATCCCGGGTGAACTGGCCGGTCCCTGCTTCATCGGCTTCGCCATCGGCGAGTCCCTGGGCGCCTCCGCCCTCCGCATCTGCGGCGGTATCTTCACGAAGATCGCCGACATCGGCTCCGACCTCATGAAGATCATCTTCCACCTTCCGGAAGACGACCCGAAGAACCCCGGCGTCATCGCCGACTGCACCGGCGACAACGCGGGCGATAGCGTCGGCCCCACGGCGGACGGTTTCGAGACCTACGGCGTGACGGGCGTGGCCCTCATCGCCTTTCTGGCCTTGGCCCTGGCGGACAATCCTATCATGGGCGGCAAGCTGGTCGTCTGGATCTTCGCCATGCGTATCCTCATGATCCTGACCTCCCTGATCTCCTACTTCGTGAACGATGTTGTCAGCAAGTCCGCCTTCAGCGGCAAGAAAGACTTCAATTTCGAGCACCCCCTGACCAACCTGGTCTGGATCACCTCGATCGTTTCGATTGCCGTCACGTTCGCCGCGAGTTACCTGCTGCTGTCGGAGCTCCCCCCCGTGGGCGACTCCATGGCCCTCTGGCTGGCCCTCTCCATCATCATCAGTTGCGGAACCATCGCCGGTGCGTTGATTCCCGAATTCACCAAGGTCTTTACCAGCACGAGCTCCCGACACTGCGAGGAGTGCGTCAACGCCTCCCGCCAGGGCGGCGCTTCGCTGAACATCCTCTCCGGTCTGGTCGCCGGCAATTTCTCCGCCTTCTGGGAAGGCCTGACGATTCTGCTCCTCATGCTCATCGCCTACCTCGTGTCCCAGACACCCGCGGTGATGATGATCCTGCCGGATGCCTTCAAGTTTGCAGCGCCGGTCTTTGCGTTCGGTCTGGTGGCCTTCGGCTTCCTGGGCATGGGTCCGGTGACGATCGCCGTGGACAGTTTCGGTCCCGTCTCCGATAACGCCCAGTCGATCTACGAGCTGTCGATGATCGAATCCCGTGCCGACGCCAAGGACGTCGTGAAGAAGCATTTCGGCGTCACCCCCGACTTTGAGCAGTCGAAGCACTTCCTCGAATCCGGCGACGGTGCGGGCAACACCTTCAAGGCGACCGCCAAGCCGGTGCTCATCGGAACGGCTGTCGTCGGTGCCACCACCATGGTCTTCGGGATCATCATCCTCCTGGAGAAGATGTTCGGGAACGTCATCGCCAAGCTCAGCCTCGTTCAGCCTGAGATCATCCTCGGCCTTCTCATGGGCGGCTGCGTGATTTACTGGTTCACCGGCTCCTCGATCCAGGCCGTCGTGACGGGCTCCTACCGTGCCGTCGTGTACATCAAGGAAAACATCGACCTCAACAAAGCCGAGGCCTCCATCGAGGACAGCAAGGAAGTTGTCCGGATCTGTACGGTCTACGCCCAGAAGGGGATGATCAATATCTTCATCGTGGTCTTCTTCATGGCCCTGGGCCTGGCCTTCTTCGATCCCTACTTCTTCATCGGCTACCTCATCGGGATCGCTTTCTTCGGCCTGTTCCAGGCTATCTTCATGGCCAATGCCGGCGGTTGCTGGGACAACGCCAAGAAGATCGTCGAAGTCGATCTCAAGATGAAGAACACTCCCCTCCACGAAGCAACCGTGGTCGGCGACACCGTCGGCGATCCCTACAAGGACACTTCGTCGGTATCCATGAACCCGATCATCAAGTTCACGACCCTGTTCGGCCTCCTGGCGACGGAAATCGCCGTCACGATGACCAGCAAGGGAATGAAGCTTGGTCTGGCCACCCTGTTCGTCGTCATCGCCCTGATTTTCGTGTACCGGTCCTTCTACGGAATGCGGATCTCGGCGGAGAAGCTCGGCGAGTAACGTCCTGATCGGTTCTTTGCAAACCTCATCATCGAGGCGCCCCGGATCAAACCGGGGCGCTTTTTTTGTCCTGGTTTCCCATGCCGGCGGCTTCTTCAATGGAGATTCATCGGTATGTCGTGCCGAACGTCCGGGACGGGAGGGGCCGTTTTCCCGGCTTCATGGAGAAAATGGAAATGGGGGGGCGGGCCGGCTCCTGTGCGTCTTCAGAATCGGCCCCGGGAGAGGGAGAGAAGCGGTCATGATGGATTGGGTGAACGGTGCCTGCCTGATTTCTTCTGCAACAGGACGGGATGACCGGCCGCTTCAGGACGGAGCGACCTCACTCGGATGGAGAATGCGCTCGATTTCCAGGTTCAGCCTGTCGAAACTATACGGTTTTTCAATGTATCCGGAGGCCCCGCTCTCAATGCTTGCCGTCAGCGCCGCATCGGGAAGACAGCCGCTGGATATCACGATCTTCGTATCCGGGTTGAGATTCAGGAGCTCCTTCATGCATTTTTCCCCTCCCATTCCGGGCATGATCAGGTCGAGGACAACCAGGCCGATGCAGTCCTGTTGATCCCGGAATATTTCGAGAGCCCTTTCCCCGCTGTCGGCTGTAATCACTTCATATCCGTAGTATTGGAGCATATCCTGGCCGATTTCCCGGAGGTTGTGATCGTCGTCAACGAACAGGATCGTCGTTCTGGAGGACTCCGGTTCGATGGCGGCTCCCCGGTCCTCCTCCAGCATTCTCCCTTCCGTCGCCTCTTCACAGTAGGGGAGGTAGATCTGGAACTCCGTTCCTTTCCCGGGTTCGCTGCTGCACAGGATCGACCCCCCGTGATGCTTCACGATGCCGTACACGACGGAGAGGCCGAGTCCTGTTCCCTTGCCGGCCTCCTTGGTGGTGAAGAACGGCTCGAAGATGTGCTCCTGTGTCGTCCGGTCCATGCCCATGCCGGTATCCTGAATGCTCATCCATGCGTATTTCCCGGGTGCCAGGAATTTCATCTGCGCTTCGTGTGGATCGTCCAGGTGGACCAGGTCCGTCCGGATGTTGATGGTTCCGCCATCCGGCATGGCATCCCGGGCATTGACGATGAGGTTCATGATGACCTGTGAGATCTGGACGGGATCCGCATGAACGGTACAGGGGCTCCCGGAGGGCCTGAAATCGACGGCGATCATCTTCGGGATGGTCCGGTAAAGCAGTTCACAAAGGGATTGAATCTCCTTGTTCAGGTCCATCCGTTCCGGCTTGCTTTCCACGCGGCGGCTGAAGAACAGGAGCTGCCGGATCAGGTCCGCCGCCCGTTCCGTAAGTTCATGTATGCTTTCAAGATGTTTCCAGCCTCCGGCGGTTCCGTGATCCCGCATGAGGATCTGGTTGTAACCGCTCAGGGCGTGGATGATGTTATTGAAGTCGTGGGCGATTCCGCCGGTCAGCGTGCCGATGGCCTCCATCTTCGAGGCGTGGTTCAGCTGCTCTTCCAGACGGCGCTGTTCCGTGATGTCCTTCAGCGATCCGACGATCCCCTTCACGTTGCCGTCGGAGTTGATGTCTGGGGCGACGTTCGCGATGAAGAGGCGTGCCTTCCCGGAGTGATCCAGGATCGTTCCGGTTGCGTCCCGCATGATGAACCGGTCGTCCCGGATTCTTTTGAACTGATCAATGTAGAGCTTGTGATCCTCATGGCTGACAAACTCCAGGAAATACCTCCCCAGAACCTCTTCCGGCCGATGGCCGAGGATCTTTTCCCAGGCGGGATTGACATAGTTGAGCCGCCCGTCCGACTCGAGGGTGAAGATGATGTCCGGTGAGTTCTCACTCAGGTTGCGGAAACGCTCCTCGCTCTCCTTGAGGGACTGGTAAACGCGGCTGAGTCGGATGCTGAACGCGATGGAGGGGGCGATTCCGAGCAGCAGGTTGAGGTCGCTCTGGGTCAGGTTTCGTTTCGTCCGCTTGTTATCCACGGCGAGGATCCCCTCCACCTCTCCCTCGTATGCGATGGGCACGCAGATGAAGGACTGGACTCCCATTTCCTTCGCATATTCGAGGCTCTTGGGTGAGAGATCCCTGCGGATCGAGTCGATGTTGTTGACGAAGAGCGGTTTCTGTTCCCGATAGCAGATCACGAAAGGTCCCTTGGAGGAGGGGCTGGTGGAGAAGAACGAACGCCCCATGAAGAAAAAGCCCCGCTCCTCCGGACTGTATCCGTATCCATCGGCGAAGACCAGCCTGCTCTTGTCTTCATTGGTGAGCAGGATGAGGCCCCGGTCGAAATCGAGCAGTTTTTCCATGCTTTCCATGATCGTCCGCAGAAACTGGCTGGTCTGCAGCGTCTGGGAGTTCGCCGCGCCGATCTCCTGGATCAGGAGCAGGCTCTTGTAGGTCATGTTGATTCGGTCCAGCAGGTCCCCGGCGGTTTCTCCCTGCTTCTGCAGGCGATTCTCGATCTCCCGATTTTCCAGATGTTTGACGAGCAGAGACAACAGGGAGACGGCGGCGATATAGGTGACGGACAGGAACGGCCAGTGCGAGGGGTTCATTGCGGGAACCAGAGCCAGGAGGGCGATGAAACCGATCAGGATGGACCAGTTGCGAACCTGCTTCCAGAAAGTGGCGGGAGGCCTTTTCCACGAGACAATGTAGCAGCAGACGGGATCGCCCCGATGAATGCAGGATACGTGTTCAATGGCGGCGTATTCTCCCGTGAACAGTTTTCCGATCGCCTCCAGGGTGCCCATCCGGTTGGAGCACTGGTACTGTTTTTCATGGATGCCCGGTTTCGGGCGGGCGGTCACCTCGACCCGGTTTCTGTCCAGTTCTTTTGTCGAGACGGTGGATGATCGGGACGCCTGGCCGAAGATTCTGCCCAGCATGCGGTAGGAACGGGAAGGGGTCATGAATCCCAGGGCCAGCTTCTGCACGTCCCCGGCCGCCGCGGAGAGGGCGGTGTATCGCCCGACTTTCCTGGGGAGCTCATGGTCCCCGACCGTGGCAAACAGAGCCTCCTGGAACCGGTCCACCTGCTCCTGGGTGAACCAGTGTCCCCGGTCTTCAATCTGTCCTGCGGTGATCCCGGAATTATCGAGCAGCTCTTCGACATCCACATCCGGATGATGCGCTTTCAGGTACTCGATGTAACCTTTCGTGATCCGGCTGTTGTACAGGGCTTCGTTGCTCATGGGTCCGCGGAATAACCGCTCATCCTATCATGCGGAGTTGATGCGCGAATCTATAGGATTTGTTTTCGTTTTTCAACCTGGATTTTCACACGGGATTTCCATGCATGACACGAATGCTCCGTCACGTCCGGGGAGGGGGACCCGAGTGGGTCGGAAAATAAATAATACGTAACAAATACGAGAAGATAAAAATGCATTCGGTGCTAAAGAAATGAAGGCAATCGTTCGATAGGAAAAGCAGGGAACCCGGTTTGAAACGTAACGCTGCACTCCGCTTTGTTTATGAGACCCGGAAAAGCGGCCGGGATACGGAACAAGAGGATTCTCCTCCTGCGGAATAACGGGGTCATGCTTCCGAAGACATACATTCAGAACAAGAAACGATACCTCGCCTACAACCAGTTCCGGAAAGGGCTCTTTGCCGAACTCGCCCCGAAGGACAGCGAGGCCGTCCTGTACCTGCTTCCTTGGATGCTGAACGAAAACCATCCCCAGGTTCCCGGATATGTCCCTGACCTGGCCCGCCCCATCGGCGTCTACGGCATGGAAGGCGACCCGGAGATCCGGAAGCGGGAGGCGTCATTCAGTTTCCTGTTCCACATCGACAAGGCCAGGCGGAAGGTCAAGTTCAAATCCGATTCGTGGATGATCCAGGGCATCTTTACGATCGGGAGTGTCGGGTCCGTCATGCAGACCGCCTGTTCCGACTGTGACATATGGCTGTGCGTGGACCGGGAGCGGTTCGGCAGGGAGGGCATGTCGCAGCTGCAGCAGAAGGTAAACCTGATCAAGGACTGGCTCGATGCAAACATCCGCATGCCCGTCTATTTCTTTCTCTGCGACGTGGAAGACGTTCGAAAGGGTCATTTCGGCGATGTTTCCGGTGAAAGCAGCGGGAGCACCCAGAAGAATATCCTGAAAGAGGAATTCTACCGGACGGCGGTCCTGATCGCCGGCAAGATTCCCCTCTGGTGGCTGGCCTTCGATCCGGAAGGGGACGTCGACTACCGGAAGCTGGCCGCCGATTATGAACGGGACGTTTTCGGAGACTACGACGCCATCGACTTGGGGAACCTGGAACGGGTCGAGCGGGACGAATACTTCGGCGCCGCCCTCTGGCAGTTCAACAAAGCCCTCACCCACCCCTTGAAGTCCATCACCAAGATGCTGCTCCTCCAGATGTTTCTGGCCTTTCCCTCGGGCCATCTCCTCTGCCACCGCTTCCGGGCGGAGGTCATGAATCCGGTGAAGGACCGATCTTTCGTCGATCCGGGCACCTTCACGATCCGCTCCATCTTTGACTTCAACCGGGATAGGGACCGGGATGACTTCCATTTCATCCAGAAGTGCGTCTATCTGCGCTGCGACGTCAAGATGCATTCCCGGAAGGCGGGGATGCGGGAGGAGCTTCTCCGGGAGACCTTCCAGAAGGATCCCCTCTCCCGGGAGGAGATCCACAGCCTCAACCGGTTCAAGACATGGCATTTCCAGGACCAGGTCCGCATCGGGAACCGGGCGCTGGCCCTGCTCCTGAAAATCTACAAGGACATCACCCGGGTGCACTCGAACGTCGAGCCGAGCCTCGTCAGTCCCGGGGATCTCCGGATCCTCGGCCGGAAACTTTCCTCCTGCCTGGAGAAGAAGTCCAACAAGGTTCCCGTGATCCACAAACCGACGGATTCCCTGAACCAGCCGACCCTGGTTTTCCGCTTCAGCGGGAAGAAGTGGCAGGTCTTTCCGGCCGACGAGCCGGAGACCGTGATCGTCGAGGACGTCCGCATCGTATTCTGCATCGCCTACCTCGTCTGGAACGATCTCTTCCGGCCCGGGGAGCTCCGCATGCTGCCGAATCCCACCTCCATCACCCTCCAGGAGATCCTGAACCTGGGAAACAAGATCCGCGTTCTGTTCGGGACCTACGACATCTCCGCCGTCGATTTCCATAATTTCGGCATCCAGGAGCAGTTGGAAACGATGCTGGTGATCGCCAACTTCGAAGACACCCCGGGGGCAGGAAACGGCGACTCGTACAGTGTTCTCTACGGGAACAACTGGGGCGAACTGTTCCTGGAGCGGGTCGGTTCCACGGAAGCGTTCCGCGGGACCTTCAACGGACGGAGCCGTAAAGAGCGCTCCCTCAGCGTGCATTACCACGTTCAACGAACCAGCCTTCAATATGAGAAGATCATCGAGCGGGCGAAGCGGATGGTGATGGAGACGCTGGAGGAGGGATAGAAAAGACAATGCGGTCGGACGCTGGACGCGGCGGCATGCCTCAGAGCAGAGCCAGCCGGTCCGCCACGGCCATGCCCGCCCGGGTGGGGCGAAGGAATCCCCGGGACATCTCCACGAGTCCTTCCCCGGCCAGTTTCTGAAGCAGAGAACGATACTCCCATTTCAGGTCCGTCCCGAATCTCCGCCTGTATCCTTCCAGGTGGAGCCCCCGGGCGGTCCTCAGGGCCAGGAACCGGGCTTCCAGGGCTGCCTGTTCGCGGGAAAGGATCTCCGAGGCGTCGACGGGCGGACGCCCCGCTTCGACGGACGCCAGGTAATCCGGAAGGGAGCGTACATTCCACCAGCGCCGGTTTTCCCGGAACGAGTGCGCCGACGGGCCGAGGCCGAGATAGGGAACATGGCGCCAGTACTTCGTGTTGTGGTGGCTGGCAGACAAGGGTCCCCGGGAGAAGTTCGAGACCTCGTAATGGAGAAATCCGACTCCCGCCAGGAATCGGGATGTGGCGAGGAAAAAGTCGGCCGCAAGGGATTCTCCCGCCGGCTCCAGCCGGGATTTCCCGAGACGCCGGGCCAGGGGAGTGTCGGGCTCGACGCTCAACTCGTAACAGGACAGGTGAACCACCGGAAGCGCCGCCGCGGCCGCCAGCGTCTCCAGCCAGCCCTCCATCGTCTGGCCGGGGATTCCGTACATCAGGTCGATCCCCAGGTTTTTGAATCCGGCCCGCCCGGCATCCCGGACGGCCCGCAGGGCCTGCTCCGCTGTGTGCCGCCGTCCCAGAAAGGACAGGACCCCGTCGTCCAGGGACTGCACGCCGATGTTCAGGCGATTCACCCCAACGGCCCGGACGGACCGCAGGTCCGCAGCGGTCCAGTCGGCGGGATTCATCTCCGCGGTGATCTCGGCGTCCGGGGCGATGCGGAAAGTATTCCGGAGACCTTCCAGGGTCCGCCCGATCTGCTCCGGCGCGAGGACCGACGGCGTACCCCCCCCGAAATAGACCGTATCGAAAGACCGGAAGGAGCGTCGGTACAGGGCCGCTTCCAGCTGCAGGGCCTTCAGGAACCCGGGGATTTCCCACTCCATCGCCGGAAGGGAATAGAAACCGCAGTAGGCGCACTTGGAGCGGCAGAAGGGGACATGGATGTAAAGGCCCGCGGCCATGATCCCGTTCAGTCCGTGTCGGACTTCAGGACCGCCAGGAAGGCGCTCTGGGGGATGCTGACATTTCCCACCATCTTCATGCGCTTCTTGCCTTTTTTCTGCTTTTCCAGGAGTTTCCGCTTCCGCGTGATGTCGCCTCCGTAGCACTTGGCGGTGACGTCCTTCCGGAAGGGGGAGATGGTGCTCCGGGAGATGATCTCGCCTCCGATGGCCCCCTGGATGGCGATCTTGAACATCTGCCGGGGGATCTCGTCCTTCAGGCGGTCGCAGGCCAGGACGCCTCTTGCCCGGGCCCGGTCGCGGTGGACGATCTGGGAGAGGGCGTCGACCTTCTCCCCGTTCACCAGGATGTCCAGGAGCGCCAGGTTGCTCTCGCGGTAGTCGATCACGTCGTAATCGAAGGAGCCGTACCCCTGGGTGATCGACTTGAAGCGGTCGTAGAAGTCATAGATGACCTCCGCCAGGGGCATCTCGTAGGTCAGCTCGGCCCGTCCCGGGCTCGGGTAGTTCAGAGTCGAGTTGACGGCCCGCTTCTCCATGCAGAGTTTCATGACGGCGCCCAGGTAACGCTCCGGGAGCATCATCATCGCCCGGATGAAGGGCTCCTCGGAGCTTTCGATGGAGATGGGGTCCGGGTAGTGGGACGGATTGTCCACGTCGACGACGGATCCGTCCTTCAGGGTGAATCGATAGCGGACCGAGGGGACCGAGAGGATGATGGAGAGGTCGAATTCCCGCTCCAGGCGCTCCTGGACCACGTCCAGATGGAGGAGCCCCAGGAATCCGCACCGGAACCCCTGGCCCAGGGCGACGGAGGAGTCTTTCTCGTAAATGAACGAGGCGTCGTTGAGCCGGTATTTCTCCAGCGCCACGGCCAGATCCTCGTAGTCGTCCGAGGCGATGGGGTAGATGGAGGCGAAAACGACGGGCTTGACCTCCTTGAATCCGGGAAGGGGGGCGTCGCAGGGCCGGACGTCCAGGGTGATCGTGTCGCCCGTCTGTACGTCAGCGACAGTCTTCACCCCGGCGATGATGTAGCCCACCTCGCCCGCCGAAAGGGCGGGCCGCTTTTCCCGGCTCAGCAGGAAACGTCCCACTTCCTCCACCCGGTAGGTTGTCCCGTTATACATGAAGCGGATCGTGTCCCCGCTCTTCACCGTGCCGTCGAAGACCCGGCAGTGGATGACGGTGCCTCGGAAGGCGTCGTACTGGGCGTCGAAGATCAGGGCCGCCAGGGGGGCCTCCGGGTTTCCCCGGGGCGGCGGGATCCGCTCCACCACGGCCTCCAGGATCGCCTCGATGCCGATGCCCTCCTTGGCGGAACAGCGCAATGCATGGTCGGGATTCAGCCCCAGCTCCGCGTCGATCTGTTCCAGGACGCGCTCCACGTCTGCCGCGGGCAGGTCGATCTTGTTGATGACCGGGATGATCTCCAGGTCGTGCTCCAGAGCCAGGTACAGGTTGGCCAGGGTCTGGGCCTGGACGCCCTGGGCCGCGTCGACGAGGAGCAGGACGCCCTCGCAGGATGCGAGAGAGCGGGAGACTTCGTAGGAGAAGTCCACGTGTCCCGGTGTGTCGATCAGGTTGAGCACGTAGTCCCGGCCGTCTTTCGCCCGGTAGGGCAGGGTGATGGCCTGGCTCTTGATCGTGATGCCCCGTTCCCGTTCAATGTCCATATTGTCGAGGATCTGATCCTGGAAATTCCGGTCGTCGCAGACGCCGGTATGCTGGATCAGCCGGTCCGCCAGGGTGGACTTGCCGTGGTCGATATGGGCGATGATGCTGAAATTGCGGATGGTTTCCATAAGCTCCCTTCGAGGCGCCCTTCCTTACTAAAGCCGCGGGGTTTTGTCAATGCGTCCAGGGGGCCGGATGTCTTTGGTTTGGGTGGGGATAGAGCCGTCCTCTCCCGGGATCGGCACCTGCATGAACAACCATGATATTGTCGATTGCCCGGAGGAAAGGAGATACCGCCGGAGTCGGAAAACGATGCGGTTCCTCACGGGGCAGGAAACGAGCAACTGGAAAACCGACGGATACATTCGCACGGGGCCGGGGCCGGCGGACATGCAGGTCTGTGCAGGAGTGAAAGCAACGTTTCCAGGCGGTTGCGAATCGCCGGTCGGAAGGTCAGGGCGCCTTCTGAAAGCTCACTGTCATGGGATTCTTGAGCTCGAACTTCAGTCCCTCGACCTTCTGGAACAGCGCCTTCATGTCGGCGAAGGACTCGGGCTTCCCGGCGGTCATCTTCTGCATCAGGTCCTTGTTTCCAAGGATCTTCTCGAAATCGAGATCCATGAGGGTGATGTCCCCGCCCTGCCGCCAGGTGGCGTTGGTTTTGACGATGGAACCCTCGATCCGGACGGAGACGCTCATCCGCATGCCCTTGAAGAGGGCCTGCATCATCTCGAGGGTTTTGGGATCCATGGGCTGCTCCGGAGCGGTGGTCTCTTTCCTGGCAGAGTCCTTGGACTCCTTCTCTTTGCTCTGGTCCTTGGACTTCTCCGGCAGGTGGACGGTCAGCAGGGCCGGGGTGCCGGTCGCGGCCCTTGTGAACTCGAAATGAATGGCGTCGTCGGCGCTTTCTTTTTCTTCCGGTTTGCCCTCCGGGGCGGCCGTTCCGCGGTTCTTGTCCTTGCCGATCCGGATCTGGCGAATATCGTCAAAAGCGTATACGGCACGGTAGCCCGCCGCCTCTTCCGTCTTCTCCGGCACGGCCGACACGAAGCGGACGCCGGAACCGAACAGGGCCGATTTCTTCTTGGCGTCCTCCATCATCTTGGCGATCTCATCCGGTTTCTCCGCTTTCTTCTCTTTAGCGGTGTCATTCTTCGGACCGGTGTCCGCTTTCTCCTCGGTGCTCCCCTTCTCTCCCGCATCCGCCATGCTCTCCATGAATTCCCGGACGGTGTTGGAGACGAGAAGCTTCTCCTCGATGGTTCCGGTTCCGTCGGGACGCACGGAAATCCGGATGTCGTCCTGGACGCATCCCTGCAGCAGCATGGGCAGCAGGGCGATGAAGCCGACGGTGATCAAGCGTTTCATGGGACCTCCCGGAACCTTCGATATGATTAGGGACGGAATGAAATTCCTTTCATCATAAAACCATGATGCAGGCAAGAAAAGAAAAGCCCTCCCGGAGACCGGGAGGGCCAGATGTTTCCAAACAGGGAGCGAGAAGCGGTTATGCCAGTTTCTTCAGCAGGTCTTCGGACACTTCCTTGACGCCGGCCGTTCCGTCCACTCCGATGACTTTGGTGCGCTCCTTGAAGTAGTTCACCGCCGCCAGCGAGCCCGTTTTCGTGTCGTAGTAGATGCCGTGACGCTTGTCGATGGCGTCCTCGTCCTGGTCGTCGGCCCGGGCCGTCAGGGTCTCGCAGCCGCAGACCCGGCACACCGGCTTGCCGTCCTTCTCGGCCGGCTTGATGGCGTCGATGAAGATGTTGTTGGGATGGTTGTTGTCGTTGGCGCAGAGCCTCCGTCCCATGATGCGCTGCTTGGCGATCTTCCGGTCCAGGAGGATCTCAATGACGAAGTCGAGCTTCATGCCCGCTGCCTGCAGGGCCTTCCAGAGGGCCTCCGCCTGGGCCAGGTTTCTCGGGAAGCCGTCCAGGAGCCAGCCCTTCTTGCAGTCGTCTTCCTGAAGGCGGCTCAGGATCATGGGAACGGTGATCTCGTCGGGGACCAGTTCTCCCTTGTCGATGAAGGCCTTTGCCTTCATGCCCAGTTCCGTACCGCCCTTGATGTTCTGGCGGAAGATAACTCCTGTCTCGATGTGGGGCACGCCGAACTTCTTCTGGACGATGGCGCCCTGGGTGCCTTTGCCGCTGCCGTTGGGTCCGAAAATAAGAATGTTCATGCGGGAACTCCTTTCGTCTTTATGAGACCCCGGAATACTTCCGGATCCGACTCGCGGCGTCGGACTCTTTTGGTTGGGATTCTCCGGGGGGACTCTGCGGTGCGGGAGCCTTATAACCAATCCGGGTCAAGTTGGCAACGGGAAAATGCGGCGGACCGCCGCATCGGCTCAGTGGCCTCAGCCGGGGCTGCAGGAGGTAGCGGCGCAGGATCCGCAGCCCGATTTTCCTCCGGCGAAGGCCGACATCAGTTTTCGGATCTTCTTCGATCGGCAGGACGGGCAGGAGAGATCCGATTCCCGGTCGCTCGGGCGGACCAGGAGTTCAAAGTGCTCTTTGCATCTCCGGCATTCGTATTCGTAGATGGGCATGGCGGTTTCTTGGTTTCCTTTGGATTTTCCCGAGTCGGAATCGCCCGTGACGACGGCTTCCCGTTCCTGGGAATGGCTGAAATGTATGGTACTGACTGCGAAATGTCAAGAATTCCGGGTTCCGGTGGAGGACGGTCTGGCGATGGGCGGGAGACGGATGCCCGGCTTCGGAACTCCCTGCGTTGACGCCGTCCGGACCCTGTGGTACAAAGCCTGCCGGCGGATCCCGGAGGCGGCAGGCGACCCGGGAAAACACCCGCCAGGAGGCTTTTCATGGCCATCTCCCGGAAGATCCAATCTTTCATTTCCCAGTCTTCCTGGATCCGCAAAATGTTCGAAGAGGGCGTCCGGCTCAGGCAGATCCATGGCGCCGAGAACGTCTACGACTTCAGCCTCGGGAACCCGAACGTGGACCCCCCGGCGGTCTTCAAGGAAGAACTGCGGCGGCTGGCAACACAGGTAACAGAAGGAATGCACGGCTACATGCCCAATGCCGGCTACCCGGATACCCGCCGGGCCGTGGCAGACCATCTCTCCGGGGTTCACGGGATTGCCCTGACGGCGGATCACGTCGTCATGACCTGCGGGGCCGGCGGCGCGCTCAACGTCATCCTGAAATCGCTCCTGGACCCGGGGGACGAGGTTGTAGTCCCGACCCCCTTCTTCGTGGAGTATCGCTTTTATGCGGACAACGCGGGCGGAGTCCTGAAGCTTGTTCCGACGAAACCCGACTTTTCGCTGGACCTGGAAGCCATGGCCGCGGCTGTCAACGACAAGACGAAGGTCGTCCTCATCAACTCGCCCAACAATCCGACCGGCCGCGTTTACGACGAGGCCTCCATCGGCGCCCTCGCAAAGCTGTTGAAGGAAAAAAGCCGGGACCTGGGGAGGCCGGTCTATCTTGTGTCCGACGAGCCCTACCGGGAGCTGGTCTATGACGGCGTCAAGGTCCCCAGCATCCTGGCAGCGTACGGAAACAGCATCGTGGCGACGTCTTACTCGAAGAGCCTTTCCCTTCCGGGGGAGAGGATCGGCTTCATCGCCGTCAGCCCTTCCGCCGAGCCGATGGAAGACCTCCTGGGGGCCCTGGTCCTGTGCAACCGCATCCTCGGCTTCGTCAACGCCCCCGCCCTGATGCAGCGGGTGATCGCCTGCCTCCAGGGAGTCCAGGTGGACGCGGGCATCTACCAGAGAAAACGGGACCTCCTGTACGAGGGGCTCGTCAAGGCTGGCTACGAGGTGACGAAACCGGAGGGGGCCTTCTATCTCTTTCCCAGAAGCCCCATTGAAGACGACGTGGCCTTTGTCCGAGCCCTGCAGGAAAAGCGGATCCTGACCGTGCCCGGAAGTGGCTTCGGCGGTCCCGGGCATTTCCGCATCGCCTACTGCGTCGATGACCGGACCATCTCAGGCGCCATGGACGGATTCGCCGAGGTCCGGCGCGCATATCGCTGAAAAAAAGCCGGGAGCGGTTTCTTCCACTGCTCCCGGCTTCCTTAACCTTCCGGTTTCCTTCCGGAAACGAAAAGATCTCCCTTCCCCGGGGACAGGCTGCTCCTTCCCCACTCTCCTTTTTCCCCTTGATTGCACCAATATGTAGTGGTAAAAGGGAGCCTCTACCCCAATATGTTGGGTGAATCTTCGTTATTCCAATCATCGGTCCATATATAAAAAGCGGAGGGAATTTCCATGCGTGGGAAGATCAGGAAGCGGGACGGGCGGCTCGTCAAGTTCAACGCCGAGAAGATCACGAACGCCATCGCCAGGGCCGGGGAGGCGACGGGGGAATTCGACGAGAAGGCCGCCCGCAAGCTCACCATCCGGGTCCTCAACCTGGCGGAAAAACTCTACAACGGCAACATCATGACCGTGGAGGACGCCCAGGACATCGTCGAGGAGGTGCTTCTCGATTCCCCCTACCGCAAGACCGCCAAGGCCTACATCATCTACCGGGACCAGCATGCCCGGTTGCGGGAAATCACCCAGAAGATGGAAGTGGACCTGGTCGACCAGTACCTGAAGAAAAAGGATTGGAAGATCAATGAGAACAGCAATATGGACTATTCCCTCCAGGGGCTCAACAATTACATCTCCTCGGAGGTGAGCAAGGTTTACTGGCTGAACGAGATCTATTCTCCGGAGATCCGCAAGGCCCACTCGGACGGGGATTTCCATATCCACGACCTCTCCCTCCTGTCGGTCTACTGCGTCGGCTGGGACCTCTACGACCTGCTCCTGGAAGGCTTCCGCGGCGTCTCCGGGAAGGTGGAGAGCCGGCCCGCGAAGCACCTTCGGAGCGCCCTGGGGCAGATCGTCAACTTCTTCTACACCCTCCAGGGCGAGGCTGCGGGCGCACAGGCCTTCTCCAATTTCGACACCCTGCTGGCGCCCTTCATTCGCTATGACGGCCTCCAATACATGGAAATCAAGCAAGCCCTCCAGGAGTTCATCTTCAACATCAACGTCCCCACCCGGGTGGGCTTCCAGACGCCCTTCACGAACGTCACCCTCGACGTGACGGTGCCCCGGTACTACCGGGACCAGTCCGTCATCATCGGCGGCCAGCCCCAGGCGGATGTCTACGGGGAGTTTCAGGCGGAGATGAATCTCTTCAATCGGGCCTTCCTGGAGGTCATGGCGGAAGGGGACGCCAAGGGGCGGGTGTTTACATTTCCTATTCCGACCTACAACGTCACGAAGAATTTCAACTGGGAAGACCCGAACCTCGCCAGCCTCTGGGAGATGACGGCCAAGTACGGCGTTCCCTACTTCTCCAACTTCATCAACTCCGACATGAATCCGGAGGATGCCCGGAGCATGTGCTGCCGGCTCCGCATCGACAACCGGGAGCTGGAGAAGCGGGGCGGCGGGCTTTTCGGCTCCAATCCCCTGACGGGCTCCATCGGCGTCATCACCATCAACATGCCCCGGATCGGTTACCTGTCCAATTCGGAGGACGAGTACCTCCAGCGCCTGGAGCGGCTGATGAGCGTCGCCCGGGAGTGCCTGGAAACAAAGCGCAAGGTCCTGGAGAAGTTCACCGACGGGAACCTGTACCCCTACACGAGGCACTACCTGCGCAAGATCAAAGAGCGCTTCGGCGAGTACTGGAAGAACCACTTCTCCACCATCGGCCTGGTGGGGATGAACGAAGCCTGCCAGAACCTCCTGGGAGAAAACCTCGCCAGTCCCGAAGGCCAGAGATTTACAAAGAAGGTCCTCGACTTCATGCGGGACCGGCTGGTTCACTTCCAGCGCCAGACGGGAAACAACTACAACCTGGAATCGACGCCCGCCGAGGGGACCAGCTACCGGCTGGCCAAGATCGACAAGGAAAAGTATCCCGAGATCCTCTGCGCCAACGAGCGGCGCTACCAGGAAGAGAAGGCGGAGCCCTTCTACACGAACTCGACCCAGCTTCCGGTGAATTATACCGACGACATCTTCGAGGCCCTGGACCTGCAGGACGAGATCCAGTCCAAGTACACGGGAGGAACCGTCTTTCATACGTTTGCCGGGGAGCGCGTCGACGATCCGGAGGCGGTCAAGAGCCTCGTCCGAAAAGTCTGCACTCGCTATCACCTTCCGTACCTGACCTTTACACCCACCTTCAGCGTCTGCCCGTCCCACGGGTACCTGAAGGGGGAGCAGGAGGAATGTCCGGAGTGCCAGTCGCCCTGCGAGATCTATTCCCGTGTGGTGGGATACCTGCGGCCGGTCCAGCAGTGGAATAAAGGGAAGCAGGCGGAGTTCCAGCTGAGAAGGGAATACGGGTTCTGAGCGGGCGGATGCGGGGAGTATCGCTCACGACATGAAAATCGGCGGATTTCAGAAAGTTTCCCTGATCGATTATCCCGGACGGATCGGTGCCGTCGTCTTCACGCAGGGATGCAATTTCCGCTGTCCCTTCTGCCATAACCCGGAGCTGGTCGATCCGGAGCGGTTCGAGCCCGTCCTGGACGAGGCGGAAATCCTCGGTTTCCTGGAGAAGCGGAGGGGCAAGCTGGACGGGGTGTCCATCACCGGCGGCGAGCCGACGCTCCAGCCGGACCTGGCGGCGTTCGCCGCCCGCCTGAAAGAGATGGAATTCCTGGTGAAGATCGACACCAACGGCTCGCGTCCGGAAGTCCTGAAGGATCTGGTCGAAGGGCGGCTGGTCGATTTCCTGGCCATGGACGTCAAGGGACCCCTGAGAAAGTACGATGTCCTGACGGGCGTCAGGAACAGCGGCAGGGACATCCGGGAGAGCATCGCCCTCATCATGGCCTCCGGTCTCCCCTGCGAATTCCGCACCACCGTTGTGCCTTCCCTCCTTGTCGAACGGGATTTCCGGGAAATCGGGAAACTCGTGGAGAAAGCCTCCCGTTTTGTGCTACAGAGGTACGCGCGAACGAAACAGCTCGATCCCGCCGTTCCTCCACCCGGCGCCGAACCGCCGGACCTGGAGAAATGCGCGGAGATCCTGATGCAGCATGTATCTCTGGTCCGGATCCGCTGAGTTCCGGTTTCTTCTCCCGAGTCGGCCGGTGGCGCCGGCAATCGCCCGTGAGGTATTTCCATGAACGAGACACGTGAGCGGAAGACCGACATCCAGTTTACCGCCTATCCCCAGGTGAACCGTCTGTTGAATCATCTCGTTGCCGAGGTCCAGGAATTCACCGAGGAACAGCTCGGCCTGATCCGCCGGCTCACCCGGATCGGCTCGGCCCTCTCGGCGGAGCGGAACCTGGGGAAGCTCCTGGAGATGATTATCGACGAGGCCCGGGAGTTCACCACCGCCGACGGCGGGACGCTCTACATCATGTCCGACGACGAGACGGAGCTCCAGTTCGCCATCGCCCAGACCGAGTCGTTGGGCGTTCGCATGGGCGGAACGGGGGACAAGATCACCTGGCCCGCCGTGCAGCTTCGCTGCCCCGACGGAACGGAGAACTTCTCAAACGTGTCCGCCTTCGTGGCCCTCAAGGGCCAGGCGGTCAACATCCCCGACGTCTACCATGCCGAGGGATTCAACTTCGAGGGAACGAAGAAATTCGACGAACGGACGGGATACCGGTCCAAGTCCATGCTGGTTCTTCCCATGAGGAACCATGAGAACGACATCATCGGTGTCCTTCAGCTCCTCAATCCCCGGGATCCCGAGACGGGTGAGACGATCCCCTTCAGCAAGGAGAGCCAGGAAATGACCGAGTCCCTGGCCTCCCAGGCCGCCGTGGCGATCACCAACAACCGGCTGATCGGAGACCTGGAAGAACTCCTCGAATCTTTCATCCGGACCATCGGCAGCGCCATCGACGAAAAATCGCCTTATACCGGAGGCCACATCCGGCGCGTGGCCGAATTGACGATGGACATCGCCGATCGAATCAACAAAACAAAGGAACAGCCGTACGGCGATTACCACCTCACCGCCGACGAGATGAGGGAACTCCGGCTCGCGGCATGGCTCCATGACGTCGGCAAGATCACAACACCGGAGCACGTCGTGGACAAGGCCACGAAGCTGCAGACGATCTGCGACCGGATCGACCTCCTGAAAGCCCGGGTCGAGATCATCAAGAAGAACCACATCATCGATGTTCTCAGAGAGCGGCTGGACAGTGCCGGAAAGGACGTCCCCGATGCGGACTATGAGGACGAATTCACCAGGACCATCGACGATGACCTGACATTCCTGGAGATCACGAACCAGGGTGGTGAATTCCTGCCGGACGACAAGGTGAAGAGGCTGCAGGCCCTGACGGAAACGACGTATTGCCTCCACGGCGAGGATCTGCCGGTCCTGACACAGGACGAATGCGCGAACCTCAGCATCCGCAGGGGTACCCTGAACGACGAGGAGAGGGAGATCATCAACAACCACACGGTGGTGACGTTCAAGATGCTCTCCCAGCTGCCGTTCCCGAAGAAGCTCAAGCACGTGCCGGAATATGCCGCGGCTCACCACGAGCGTCTGGACGGCACCGGCTACCCGCGCGGCCTCAAGGACAGCGAAATACCCATCCAGGCCCGCATCCTGGCCCTGGCAGACGTCTTCGAGGCCCTTACGGCGCGGGACCGGCCCTACACAAAGGGGAAGACCCTGGCGGAAGCCCTCAAGATCGTCGGCTTCATGGTGAAGGACCGGCACATCGACGGGGATATCTTCAACCTGTTCGTGCGGGAGAAACTGTATACGGATTATATCCGCCGGGAGGCTCCCCACCTCTTGGCGGAGTTGGAGGGCGGCGAGTCGGGGGCATCCTGACCCTTCTTGAGGGAATCGATTTCCTTCTGAATCCGCCGGGACTTCTCCAGGTCCCGCCTGAGGAGTTTCCGGGCCTCTTCGAGATGGTAGAGGGCATTGTCCTTCCGTTTGTTTATCTTCAGGAACAGGCCGTAGAAATAGTGGTAATCCCCGGTCCGGCCCGTTTTTCCGTACGCCATGGCCATGCTGTACAGGATATCCGCCTCCCGGGGTGGATCGTTCTCCAGCCGCCGGTATTGGTCCACGGCGGCTTCATAATTTCCCATTGTCCCATAGGCCCTTCCCAGGTAGAGCAGGGCCTCCATGTCGTCCCGGTCCAGCTGCAAGGCCTTCCGCAGGGGACCGACAGCCTCCTGCGTCCGTCCGGTCTTTACATAGACGATTCCGGTTTCCCTCAGGATGTCCACGTCGTTCGGGGCTTCCTTCAGGATCTGGTGAAAGATCTCCAGGGACTCGGACACGCGGCCGGTTCTTTCCAGGGAGACCGCCAGGCCGAGCCGGTCGTCCAGGGAAGCCGGATTCTTCTTAACCCGGTCCCGGAAATAGGCGTAGTTGGCCTGTGCGTCCGGTCTGGTCAGGGCCATCTCGATCCTGATCCTGTCAAACCGTTTCGTGAGGTTGTCTTTCCCCTGCTGCCTCCTGTAAACCGTCTGGAGCATGCCGTCCAGGTAGCGGATCCGGTCGTCCGTTCCCGGGTGGGTTTTGAAATACGAGGGGACGGTGCTCGAGTAGAATTCATACCGCCGCATCAGGCGCAGCATCTCGACCGAACTCCGGCCATCATATCCCGTTGAAATAAGGTAGGATAAACCAAGGCGATCCGCCTCTTCCTCGTTTTCCCGGCTGTATTGCAGGTTGAGGGTCGTTGCCGCGGCCAGGGAAAAGGCCATGGCTCCGACGGCCAGGTCGCTGCCCCCGCCCAGGAACGCCCCGGCAAGAATGGCCGCCAGGGCGGCCACGTTCACCTTCGTTGATTTCTCGATAATCCTGGCGATGTGGCGTGCATTCACGTGGGCGATTTCGTGGGCGATGACACTGGCCAGCTGGGCCTCGTCGTCGGCCATGGCGATGAGGCCCCGGCTGACATAGACGTATCCCCCGGGAGTGGCAAAGGCATTGATGGCGGAATCCTTGTAGACGGAGAAACGAAAGTCGAAGGGCGCCTTGTTGCTGTGGGAAAGGATGCTGTTGCCCAGCTCCGCGATGTAGGACTGGACGCGCTTTTCCTTGTACAGAGCGTTGCTCTTCTCCATCTTCTCGTAGAATTCCCGTCCCACTTTCCGCTCGTCTTCCAGGGTGAAGGCGGCCCGGGCAATACCGGCCGTCGCAATCGCAAAGCAGGCGATCAGAACGATCATGGGAATGATGAGCCTGGAACAGCGTTTCATGACGGTTTCCTCATGGCTGTTTCTATTTCGGGGAACGATCTTCCCTTTGCCGGTGTATTCCGGGCCGTTTCTGTTTTCCCGGGAAATGATGCCCATCCAGACGGGGAACATCTCCGCCCGGGGCTCCGGCCTGGCGTTGCCGATCCATGCCGGTGGGAGACGGTCCCTGGCGGCGGCAGTGATCGTCCGAGCGTTTTCATTCCCGTGCGTATAGAAAACCATCGGCGAACTCAAGGTTTTCTGTTGCCTGGGAAAAACCACCGGAGGATGGATATATCGGCGGACGTAACGGAAAGTTTTTCTATATAGCCGAACGTTATACCCTTCCAGGGGGGAGCGTCAACGGATTTGTAGCCACGTGATCTGTCGCTTCGATGCGGTTCGGGGCCTCCGGGGAACCGGTCGATTCATTCCCGTCGGAGTCGTCCGCCCGGTCCCGCGCCGATCGGTCGCCCCAGCGGAATCAGGTCTTCTTTGAGTCGGGCCAGAAGGATGTCTCCGTCCGGCACGGCTGACTTTCCCGGATAGATGTCGTACCGTACGCGCAGGGATTCGGGAGTGAAGTCGGGCATGACGACGTTGGCCCCCGCCCGGAGCGCCCGGATTCGGCCTTCCGGGTGCAGGGTTCCCAGGGCCGTGGTGGCGGGGATGTTGGTATTCCGGGTCAGGAGGCGCGCCAGGGCGAGGACCCGGAGCGTCCTTGCCAGGTCGCCGCCCGGCGAGCCGGCGAGGGGAGTTCCCGGGTGGGGAATGAAGGGGCCGATTCCCAGCATGTCCGCATCGAGGGAGCGGATCAGGAGCAGGTCGTCCGCCAGGATCTCCGGCGTCTGTCCGGGCAGCCCCACCATGTTCCCCGTTCCAACCTCGTAACCCAGGTCCCGGAGTTCCTTCAGGCAGCGGAGGCGGTTCTCCAGTGCACACTCCGGCCGGAGCCGCCGGTAGAGGTCCGGCGAGGCCGTTTCATGCTTGAGGAGATACCGGTCCGCGCCGGCCTCGCGAAAGGCCCGGTATTCGTCGCGGGACCGTTCTCCCACTGACAGCGTTACGGCCAGGCCGGTCTCGTCCTTGATCCGGCCGATGATACGGCAGAGGTCGCTACGGGTGTATGAGGGGTCCTCGCCGGACTGCAGGACTACCGTTCCGATGTCCCTGTCCCGGATCCGGTGGACGGCGGCGAGGACGGCATCCTCCTCCATCCGATAGCGCGCAATGTCCCGGTTGTCCCGGCGGAGGCCGCAGTAGAGGCAGTTCTGCCGGCAGAAATTGGAGAATTCGACGATGCCGCGAAGATAGACCGCATCGCCGACGGCTTCCCGGCGTACGGCGTCGGCCGCCGCGCCGAGTGACTCCAGGGACCCGGCGTCTTCCAGGCCGAGAAGGAGGGTCAGGTCTTCCCGGGAGAGGTCCTCCCCCCGGCAGGCGGCCCCGATCAGCCCGCCGATTCGGTCCGGCGTCTCAGACATAGAGATCCCGCTGGCCTTCCTCGATCTTCCGCAGGCGCTTTTCCAGATTCTCCCGCTGGCGGGTGTTTTTCGTCTCCGCAATCAGGCGCCCGATCAGGGCGTCGCCCACGGCCTTAGTCTCCGGCGAGGCGTAGTCCTCCAGGTATTCCTTGTAGGTGAGGACGGCGTTTGTGCGGCAGAACTTCCGGATCAGCCCCGGTTTCGCCAGGTCCATGAAATCCGCCCCCGTCCGGCCCAGCCGGTAGCAGGCGGTGCAGAAGCTGGGGATGTGCCCGTGGGTGCTGATGTCGAGGATCACCTCGTCGAGGGTCCGTGTGTCCCCCAGGTTGAACTGGGCCGCCCGGAAGCCCTCGCTGGAATCCTCCCGATAGCCTCCGGGGTTCGTCCGCGAGCCCGCGCTGATCTGGGAAATTCCCAGGTCGAAAACCTCGCTCCGGAGGGCTGCCGTTTCCCGGGTGGAGAGGATCATGCCCGTGTAGGGGACGGCCATGCGGATCACTGCCACGAGCTTCTTGAACTCCTCGTCGGAGACCGGGTGGGGCGGCTGGATGGCCGCCGGCGCGTTGAGGGCCGGCTCCAGCCGGGGAATCGAGATGGTGTGAGGACCGACGCCGCAGTCCTTTTCCAACTGCAGGGCGTGGAAGAGGAGCCCCAGGACCTCGAACTTGTAGTCGTAGAGGCCGAAGAGAGCGCCGATGCCCACGTCGTCGATGCCGCCCTCCTGGGCCCGATGCATGGCAGTCAACCGCCGGACATAGTCCTTCTTGGGGCCGGTGGGGTGCATCCGGCGATACGTCCCGTGATGGTAGGTCTCCTGGAACAGGACGTAGGTCCCGATCTTCGCCGCCTTGAGCCGCCGGAACTCCTCGACCTCCAGCGGCGCGATCTCCACGTTGATCCGGCGGATCTCCCCGCCCTTCTCCGTCTTTACGGAATAGGCCGTCTCGATGGCCTCGATGAAGTAATCCAGGCTGGACCGGCCGGGGTGCTCGCCGCAGAGCATCAGGAGCCGTTTGTGCCCCTCCCGCTCCAGGACGGCCACTTCGCTTGCGATCTGCTCAAGGGAGAGGGCCACACGCTGGAGGTCCTTGTTGTCCCTGCGGAAGCCGCAGTAGAGGCAGTTGTTGCTGCAGAAATTGGCGATGTAGAGGGGGGCGAAGAGGACCAGGCGGTTTCCGTAGATGTCCCGCTTGATCTGCCGGGCCGTCCGTCCGATCTCGCCCAGGAGTTCCGGGTCCTCCGTCTGGAGGAGAAGGGCCGTCTCCTCCGGGGTCAGGCCCTTGAGCTTTTTCGCTTTTTCAATCAGTTCTTCAACCCGCCGACGGGACGGGTTCTTCGATTCGGTGAGCAGTCGCTCGATCTTTCCGTCGTCGATGAAATCTGCGATCATTTTGTTTCCCCTTCTATGCCTTGGTCAGGGCCGACTTCACCTGCACCCCCTGCAGGGCGCCCAGCTTTCCCGTGAGGGAGCCGATTTCGTCGGTGGTGGCGTGAACGATGAGCGAGATGATGTGGAGGCCTTTGGGCGGGTAGGGCAGCCCCATCCTGCCGATGACGGCCTCGCCATGCTCGCTCAGGATGGCGTTGACCCGGTTGGCCTGGTCGGCCCGGTTCGTGACGATGATGGTGACGGTTCCGATGCGGCGGTTCATGCCATCTCCTTTCCGTATAAAAAAAGAGGCCCGCCCCGAAGGGAGCGGACCTCTGATGATGACCCGTTGCGCTCCCCTCGAGGTCAGACGGCGTCCTTCCCCTCAGGACCGGCCGGATCAACCGGCCGCCGGCTACTCATCACACATCGGTGGAAATGTCAACGATTATGTTGAAAAAGACATACATCGGAACCTCGGGATTTTGTGATTGCAGGGGCCGGTCGCTGCGGTATCGATGGGGCATGAGGCCTGGTCGGCGAAGGGGACGAGAACATGAGGACGGGCATCGCCACGTCCGCCGGGGAAAGCCTATCCGAGCCGATATCCGCCCTCTCGAAACAGCCGGAGGCAGACGTCGACGACCTCGGGATCGTAGCAGGTATTTCTTTTCACGGTGATTTCTTCCAGAGCGGGATCGATGCCCAGGGTCGGGCGGTAGGGGCGGTGGGTGGCGATGGCCTCCACGACGTCGGCTACGGCCAGGATTCTCGCCTCCATCAGGATTTCCGAACCCCGGAGACCCTGGGGATACCCGGAACCGTCCATCCGTTCATGGTGCTGGTGCACGATCGCCGCGAGATCCCAGGGGAAGTCGATTCCCTTGAGAATCTCGAACCCAACCTGCGGATGGGTTTTCATGAGCAGAAATTCCGCTTCCGACAGCCTTCCGGGCTTGCTGAGAATCTCCGAGGGGATGGCGATTTTGCCGATGTCGTGGATGGAGCCCGCCAGGCGGATGGCCTCGATTTCTTCAGGGCTCCGGTTCATCCCCCCGGCAATGGCCACGGCGAGTTCCGAAACACGGCGCTGGTGGCCCGCCGTGTAGGGGTCTCTCATTTCCACAACGTTGACCATGACCTGGACGATGCCCCCGATGGCGGTCCTGAGCCTGTCGAGGCTGGCCCGGATCTGTTCCTCCGCCCGTTTCCGGTCTTCGACGTCCCGGGCGAAAACAAGGGCGCCCCGTTTTTCCCGGAAGACAATGGGAACGGCGGAAATTTCCACTGTTATGGGGGATCCGTCCAGCCCGAGGCAGACCTCCTCGATCCTCGGTACCGGTTCCTGCTCGACATAAAGTTTGTGGACCCGCCGCCTCACGCTGTCGTGGTAGTCCGGGTGGAACCGTTCGATGACGGGCCGTCCCAGGATCTGTTCCGCCGAGGCCGCGCCGAAGAGCTTCACGGCGGCGCGGTTCAGATAGGCGAACCGCTGCTCTGTCGATACGAAAATGACGTCGGGTGCGTTGTCCACCAGGAGCCGGAAGCGGGTTTCGCTTTCCAGGAGCGAGGCTTCCGCGCGCTTACGTTCCCGGATGTCCCGGGTGCTGCCCTGGAGTCCGATCACCTCTCCGTTCCGGTCCGGAAGCCAGGAGGAGCTGACCTCGATATCGATGATGCTCCCGTCCTTTGCGTACTGCCGGAGCTCCAGGGTCCGGACACGGGCCCGCTCGGAGGGTGGCTTGGCCAGTTCCGTCGCAATCTGTGCCATGACAGCATCGTAATCTTCCGGGACGACGTATTCAGCGAAGGGGATCGCCATGGCCTCCTCGGGTGTGAATCCGGCCAGCTCCCGGACCGACGGGCTGATGTAGGTAAACCGCCCGTTCAGGTCCATGGTCCAGATGACATCGGTGGAATTCTCCGTCAGGAGCCGGTATTTCCGCTCCTGTTCCTGCAGGAGCCTCTCCATCCGTTTCCGTTCGGTGATGTCCCTCGATACGCCGTGCAGTCCGACGGGCTTTCCGTCGGCATTCCAGATGCCGCTGACCAGGTTTTCCATCCACACGGTGGAGCCGTCCTTGTTGATGTACTCCACCTCCACTGCCATGGTGCGGTTACGGTCGGCTTCGCCTCTCTGCTCCCGCTCGATCTCGGCGGCCAGGAGTTCCATGGCCCGGGCATAGGACTCGGGGGTCATCTGATCCCTCACGTCCTGTCGGATCCTCTCCTCCGGCGTGTATCCGTGGACCTGAAGCACCGAGGGACTGACATAGGTGGTCTGCAGGTTGAGATCGACCGTCCAGACAACGTCGGTCATCCGCTCCGTCAGAAAGCGGAACAGGGATTCGTCCACGAAGGGTGGTTTGCTCTTTTTTTCTCTTGAATTCTGGTGATCCATAAAGAACTCCTGGATCGGAACCGCCCGAAAAGAGTCAATGAGCGGCATGCAGGATCGCGATGATTGGGAATGAGCCGCGTATGTATTGGGCAATAAAGGGGTAATGCCCTGCTGTCAAGAATTTATCGCCTCGGGCGGGGAACGGCGCAGTGGAGGGCTTCTTCGCTGCAGCCCGGCTTCAGAGGGCCGCCGCGGCCCGCTCGTAGGCCAGGAGTGCCGAGGGAAACGGCGTGAGGACCCGGCGGATGACGCCCTGGGTGTAGGAGATGGCCAGGCCGTAGTTCGTGGCGGGAACACCGGCCTCGCGGGCCTTGTGGAGGCGGCTCAGCATCTCCCGGCGGTTCAGCATGCAGGCGCCGCAGTGGATGACGAGCCGGTATCTGGAAAGATCCTGCGGATAGTCCCGTCCCGCCGAGACGTCCACCGCCAGCTCGCCGCCGACGTACTGCCGGAGCCACCGGGGGATCTTCACCCGGCCGATGTCGTCCTGCAGGGGATGGTGTGAGCAGGCCTCGGCGATGAGGACCGGGTCCCCCGGACGGAGGCGTTCGATGGCGGCCACCCCCGCGGCGGCCGTGGCCAGGTCGCCTTTCTGCCGCGCCAGCAGGATGGAGAAGGTCGTCAGCGGTACACTCGGCGGCGTGTCGCCGGAGACCTTGAGGATCGCCTGGGAGTCCGTCACCACCAGGTCCGGGGGCCGAGCCAGGCGGGCCAGCATGGCCGCCAGCTCCCGCTCCTTCACCATCAGGGCCGCGGCGTCGCTGTCCAGGGCGTCGCGGATGGTCTGGACCTGGGGCAGGATTAGGCGTCCCTTGGGGGCCTGGAGGTCGATGGGCACCACCAGCACCGCCAGGCCGCCCGGGGGCAGGAGGTCCCCCACCAGGGGCGGCGGCTCCAGGAAGTGATCCGGCGCGGTCTCCAGGAGGTGCCTCTTCACCGCCTCCAGGGCCGCCTCCCGTCCCGTCCCGTCGGTACTGGAGACGGCCAGAACCCGTCCGGCCTTCTCCCGGAGAGAGGTAAGGAACGCCTCCGACGGAGTCCGGAGGTCCGTCTTGTTCACGATCGGGATCACGGGGATCTTGCGGGCTTTTGCCTCCCCGAGCAGGTTCTCCTCGAATTCCGTCCAGTCTTCCGCCTCCGTGACGAGGAGGATCGCGTCGGCCCGGTCGAGGATCCGCCGGGTCTTCTCCAGGCGTTTCGCCGCCAGCTCCGTGGCGTCGTCCAGGCCCGCCGTATCCAGGAACAGGACGGGTCCCAGGGGCAGGAGCTCCGCCGCCTTCTCCACGACGTCCGTCGTCGTCCCCGCCACGGGGGAGGTGATGGCCACCTCCTGGCCCAGGAGGTAGTTGAGCAGGCTCGATTTGCCCACGTTCGTGCGGCCGAAAAGGGCCACATGGAGGCGGTTTCCCTTGGGGGTGGCGTCCATGGTCACTTCTCTTTCCGGTATCCCAGGGCGGTGAGCGACCAGGGCGACAGAATCCGGTCGATCCTTTCTTTTCCCAGCTTTTCCTCCAGGAAGGTCCGCATTGTCCGGCCCGCAAGGAGTCCCTGTGTCTCCAGGTCGCGGTATTCCCGGATCAGTCCGGTCGCCCGCACATAGCCCAAATGGGGGACAAGGGCCGTCACCAGCATGGGGCTCCGGTCGAAGGTCCTCCGGCAGGCCTCTTCATCCGCTGCAATGCCCAGGACGTGCTCCGCCAGGAGCGCATCAACCCTGGCCAGGAGGTCCAGCGAGCCCAGGAAGGCATCCGCCGCCAGCGGGAGGAATTCGCTGATCTGGCCGGTGCCCCGGCTCAGCGCGTCCGAGACGATCGCGTCGTTGGCGAAGACCCTGAGGCCCGCCTGGATCACCGCCTCCGGCAGGACGGGATTCACCTTGCCCGGCATGATGGACGAACCCGCCTGGAGGTCCGGCAGGCGGATCTCCCCGAGGAGATTCAACAGGCGCAGGTCTCCGGCGATCTTGACGAGGTTGGCCGCATGGGCCTTGAGAACGCCCGAGACTTCCACGAGGGGATCGGCGAAGGCCGTCTCGCCCGCCAGGTTCTCTCCCCGGGAGAGGCCCTGCCCCGTTGCCTCCCGGAGCTTTTCGATGACCAGGAAGATATAGTCCCGCGGGGCCGCGAGTCCTGTTCCCACGGCGGTCCCGCCCAGGTTGACCACCCGGAGCCGCTCCTCCCCCTTGAAGGTCCGCCAGCGGTCCCGGGAGATCGCCTCGGCGAAGGCGGCGAACTCCGCCCCGAGGGTCATGGGCACGGCGTCCTGCAGCTCCGTCCGTCCTACCTTGACGATGGCGCCGAATTCCTTTTCCTTTTCCTGGAAGGCTCCCTGGAGGTCCGCCGCGGCTCGGCTCAGGCTCCGCAGTCCGAAAATCCCGGCGACCTTGACGGCCGTGGGGTAGGTGTCATTGGTGGACTGGTGGAGATTGACATGCTCCAGGGGGTGGACGAGGGCGTAGTCGCCTCTCCGGCCCTCCAGGATCTCGATGGCCCGGTTGGCCAGGACCTCGTTCAGGTTCATGTTCGTGGATGTCCCCGCCCCGCCCTGGAGGGCGTCCACGGGGAACTGACCGGCAAGCCCGCCCCCCGCGACTTCGTCGCAGGCCTGCTCGACGGCCCGGGCCCTCTCCGCATCCAGGTGACCCGTTTCGGCATTGGCCAGGCAGCAGGCCTTCTTGACCAGGGCATAGGCCCGGATCAGCCCGGCGTTGACGGTCCTCCCGGAGAGGGGAAAGTTGCGGACCGCCCGGAGGGTGTGGATCCCCCAGTACGCATCCGCCGGGATCTCCAGCTCGCCCAGAAAGTCCTTTTCGATGCGCGTCGAATTCATCCGATGTCTCGCTGCATGCCTTCGTTGGTGCACGTATCGCATCTGTGCGCCGGCAGCCGTTATAAGGGACCTCGAACGGTCCGGTGCAGTCCGCCTCGTAATCATGGGTGCCCGTCGTTTATATACGACCGTCCCGCCGCTGTCGAGGGGGGAATAAGGCCCGGACAGTCGTCGAAACCGCGTCTCTGCTATGGACATCATCCTGGGAAATTTCCGCCCGCTTTCTTGACACTGCCCCCCGCTTTCTGTATCGTCCCGGTATCCTCAATCGCTCCACGGTATTGATTTCCCTTTCGCCCTGATGAGGTATCCCGTGCCCAGACCCAGGAAAAACTCCGGCTCCAAAACAAGCAACGGCGCCACCGTCGGCTATGAAGCGCAGCTCTGGCAGATGGCCGACGCCCTGCGGGGCAGCATGGACGCCGCTGAATACAAGCATGTCGTCCTCGGCCTCATCTTCCTGAAGTACATCTCCGACGCCTTCGAGGAGAAGCACACCGGCCTCGTCGTCGAAAAGGCCCAGGGCGCCGACCCCGAAGACCCGGACGAATACCGGGCCGTCAACGTCTTCTGGGTGCCCCCGGAGGCGCGCTGGCCGACGCTGAAGGCGCGGGCGAAGCAGTCTACCATCGGCCGCCTCGTGGACGACGCCATGGCGGGCATCGAGCGGGACAACCCGGCGTTAAAAGGCGTGCTGCCCAAGGACTACGCCCGGCCGGCCCTCGACAAGGAGCGCCTCGGCCAGCTCATCGATCTTGTCAGCAACATCAAAATCGGTGACGAGGAGAGCCGGTCGAAGGACGTCCTCGGCCGGATCTACGAATACTTCCTGTCCCAGTTCGCCAGCGCCGAGGGGAAGAAAGGCGGCGAGTTCTACACGCCCCGATGCGTGGTCAAGCTCCTGGTTGAGATGATCGAGCCCTACCGCGGCCGGGTGTACGATCCCTGCTGCGGATCCTCGGGCATGTTCGTGCAGTCCGTGGAGTTCATCCGCGCCCACGCCGGGGGAAATGGAAACGGCGGCAAGGCCAAAGCCGACATCTCGATCTACGGTCAGGAGTCGAACTACACTACCTGGCGGCTGGCGAAGATGAACCTCGCCATCCGCGGCATCGAGGGCCAGATCGCCCACGGCGACACCTTCCACAGCGACTGTCACCCGGACCTGAAAGCCGACTTCATCCTCGCCAATCCCCCCTTCAACATCTCCGACTGGGGCGGGGAGCGCCTGCGGGAGGACAAGCGCTGGGAATACGGTGTGCCGCCGGCGGGCAACGCCAACTACGCCTGGGTGCAGCACATCGTCCATCACCTGGCACCCGCGGGTGTAGCCGGATTCGTCCTTGCCAACGGCTCCATGTCCTCCAATCAGTCCGGTGAGGGGGAGATCCGCCGGAAGCTGGTCGAGGCCGATCTTGTGGACTGCATGGTGGCGCTGCCGGGCCAGCTCTTCTATTCGACACAGATTCCCGCGTGCCTCTGGTTCCTTGCCCGGGACCGGAAAAACGGCAGGTTCCGGGACCGGCGGGGGCAGGTGCTCTTCATCGACGCCCGCAAACTCGGGAGCATGGTGGACCGGACCCACCGGGAGCTGACCGACGGGGACATCGCCCGCATCGCCGGAACCTACCACGCCTGGCGCGGCGAGAAGGAAGCCGGGGAATATGCGGATGTTCCCGGCTTCTGCAAGAGCGCCGCCCTGGAAGAAGTCCGCAGGCACGGCCACGTCCTCACCCCCGGCCGCTATGTCGGCGCCGAGACCCGGGAGGACGACGGCGAGCCCTTCGAGGAGAAGATGAAGCGCCTTACCGCCCAATGGCGGGAACAGCAGGCCGAGGCGGCGAAACTGGACAGGCTCATCAAGGCCAACCTGGAGGAGCTCGGCTATGGCGTTTGATCATGAAAATCTATTTCAATACGGGACTCCATGATCTCCTCTCTCATTGACATGTCGATGCCGGCGACACGTTTTCCGAACGTGTCCAAAAAAATGGATTTTATGGACACGTTTTTCGAAAGTGTCCATGCCGTGGACATGTTCGGACGGACCCGACCCGTCGCGAGGCTGGATGGCGATGCCGCTGCTGACCGGAAGGAGATTGGGTATGGCGGGTGAGATGCAGGGGCATCGTATGCATAATATCTCTGGTAGTGGCAAGTCTCACTCAGATACGTGTCGATATTCATCCCATTTATCGACACGTTTTCTGAATATGTCGATGACGTCGATATGAGGGAGCATGCACGTACCACCAAGTAGTTATGTGGGGATAGACACAACAATTCAAAGGAAGTTGGTTATGGCTAGTGATTGGATCGATACAACAATCGGTGAGCAAGTCACGCTCCAACGAGGTATAGACATCACGAAAGCTGAACAACGCTTTGGAGCAATTCCTGTGGTCTCTTCGGGTGGATTTTCTAGTTGTCACGATACTGCTGCATCGACTGGTCCAGGGGTGATCCTCGGAAGGAAAGGTGTTGTAGGTAGCGTTTACTACGTCCCGTCAGACTATTGGCCGCATGACACCACTCTATGGGTGAGAGATTTTCACGGAAATGATCGGCGCTTTGTTTACTACTTTTTCAAATGGTTAGCACCACGACTTTCTACCATGGATGTCGGTTCGGCGAATCCGACGCTGAATCGGAACCATGTGCATCCAATTGAAATACGATGGCCGGCTAAAGTAGATGAACAACGTGCCATTGCCCACATCCTCGGTTCTCTGGACGACAAGATCGAACTGAACAGGAGGATGAACGAGACGCTGGAGGCGATGGCACGGGCGCTCTTCAAGTCCTGGTTCGTGGACTTCGATCCCGTCCGTGCCAAGTCTGAAAGCCGTGATCCCGGCCTCCCAAAGCATCTTGCCGATCTCTTCCCGGACGCCTTCGTGGACTCGGCGTTGGGGGAGATTCCGAAGGGGTGGGTGGTGAAACCATTTACGGATATGGTTGAAATTATTGGAGGTGGAACACCAAAAACCGCAGTGCCCGAATACTGGAATGGCGATATCCCATGGTTTTCAGTTGTCGACGCACCAAGAAAAGCAGATGTCTGGGTCATTGATACCGAGAGAAAGATAACAGAGCAGGGGATTGATTATTCCTCGGCTTGTGTCCTCCCGGTAGGAACGACAATCATTACCGCTCGTGGAACGGTTGGCCAGATTGCTCTTGTAGGAGTGCCAATGGCCATGAACCAGTCCTGCTATGGTTTATACGACAGAACAGGAAACCAGGGGTTGTTTAACTATTTCAGAATCTTTGAATTGGTCGTAATTCTAAAACAGAGGACGCATGGATCTGTGTTCGACACGATCACTCGCGACACTCTTGCCAGCGTCCAGGTTGTCTGTCCGACTACCAAACTGATCGATGTTTTCGAAATACAGATTGGACCTGCTTTAGAAAGAATTCGTGCTAATCTTTTCGAATCCCGAACCCTTGCCGCCCTCCGCGACACGCTGTTGCCCAAACTCATTTCGGGCGAGCTGCGGATCAGGGACGCCGAACGCTTTGTAAATTGATGGAGGGAGAAATGAGCGCAAATCCCCTTGGTCGTTTGCAGAAGGTACCCCTGCGAGAGGTCTGGTCGTCCGAGTCAAGCGAATTCACACCCTGGCTGGCAAAAGAGGAAAACCTGAATCTTCTGGGCGAGACCATAGGCATCATCCTCGAACTGGAAGCACAGGAAAAGGACGTTGGGCCGTTCAGGGCCGACATCCTGTGCAAGGACACCGCCACGGGTGAATGGGTGCTGATCGAGAATCAGCTTGAGCGCACCGATCATACACATCTCGGGCAATTGCTCACCTATGCTGCGGGGCTGAATGCCGTCACCATTGTCTGGATTGCAGGACGTTTTACCGACGAGCACCGGGCCACCCTGGACTGGCTGAACGAACGCACCGATGAAAAGATAAATTTGTTCGGCCTTGAGATTGAACTGTGGCGGATCGACGATTCGCCAATTGCGCCGAAGTTCAATGTGATCAGCCAGCCGAACGACTGGTCGCGAACGGTGCAAAGAGCGGCCTCCAGTGGAGAGATTTCAACGCACAAGCAACTACAGGTTAGATTCTGGACGGCATATAAGCAATACTTGGAAGATAAAGGCAGCTCTCTTCGTAGTCAGAAACCGTCACCGCAAAATTGGACCTACCATTCAATCGGGAAATCGGGCACTTGTCTTGCGTCCGTCATATCGCTCTGGAGCTCCGAGACGGGGATCAAAGATCCGGAGATCAGGGCAGAATTGTATCTGGATGGACAAAATGCAGTACGGGAATTTGCTCTCCTGGAGAAGCAAAAGGAACGCATCGAAACAGAACTCGATTTTCCAATGATTTGGTTCAATCCGGAGAAAAAAGCTACACGGAGGCTATATACGAGAATTAGTGCGGATTTCACAAATGAAGCGTTGTGGCCGGAACAATTTGAATGGTTGCGACAACGATTGGAGAAAATGCAAAAGGTGTTTGTACCCATTGTGAAATCCATGAAGGTGAATCCGGAGTAATGATCATAGGGGCGTTGTTACGGATGTCAATCATCAAGAATACAGTTTGGGGTACCTGATGATGAGAGGTTATATGGCAGCCAGCATTTGTAGGCTGTAGAAGTGATAAACGATGACCAAAATATAACCAGCGGCGTGATGAAGGAGAGAGATTGAAGGCACAGATCGTGGGAGACTTCGCTGGATTCCAGCTACTTGAAACCATCCGCCGTATCGTCGTCATAGGGCGCCGGTTGGCAGGTGCTGACCGTCGTCACCAGATGGAGTTACCCTCATGACCTACCGGCCTGAACGGGCGCTGGAACTCCTCCGGATCGGCACGGGTCTGGCCGGCGCCGTGTTCCGCCAGGGCCAGGAAGAGGCGATCCGCCATATCGTGGAAGGTCGCGGGCGGCTGCTGGTGGTTCAGAAGACCGGGTGGGGCAAGAGTTTCGTCTACTTCATCGCCGCCCGGCTGCTGCGCGAGCAGGGCCAGGGGCCGGCGCTCTTGATCTCGCCCCTCCTTTCCCTGATGCGCAACCAGATCCTGGCGGCGGAGCGCATGGGCGTCCGGTCGGCCACAATCAATTCCGACAACGAGGATCGATGGGCGGAAGTCGAAGCGGCCATGCAGCGCAACGAGCTGGATATCCTGCTCATTTCACCCGAGCGCCTGGCCAATGAGCGATTCCGCACGGAGGTGCTGGCGGGCGTGGCGGCGCGCGTCAGCCTGCTGGTGATCGACGAGGCGCACTGCATCTCGGATTGGGGGCACGATTTCCGGCCGCACTACCGTCTTATCGAGCGCATTATCCGCAATCTCCCGCCCAACCTGCGGCTGTTGGCGACCACGGCGACGGCCAACAACAGGGTGATGGATGATCTACTGACGGTGCTTGGGCCGGAGCTGGCCGTTTCCCGTGGCGACCTGAACCGTCCTTCTCTCGCCTTGCAGACCATCCGTCTCCCGGGCCAGGCCGAGCGGCTGGCCTGGCTTGCCGGCCAAGTCCCGACGCTTCCGGGGCACGGGATCATCTATACGCTGACCGTGCGGGACGCGGAGTTGGTTGCCGAATGGCTCAGATTGTGCGGGATCGACGTGGAGGCATACACCGGCCGGTCGGGCGAGCGGCGTCCGGAACTGGAGCAGGCCCTCCTCGGCAATCGGGTGAAGGCGCTGGTGGCGACGACGGCGCTGGGCATGGGCTTCGACAAGCCGGACCTGGCGTTTGTGATCCATTACCAGACGCCGGGGTCCGTGGTCGCCTATTACCAGCAGGTGGGACGGGCGGGACGGGCGCTGGAGGCCGCCTACGGCATTCTGCTCAGCGGCGAGGAAGAAACGGACATCACCGATTATTTCATCGCCGGGGCGTTCCCGACCCGGGAGGAGGTACGACAGGTACTGGAGGTCCTGGAAAGCAGCGCTGAAGGCCTTTCTCTGCCGCAGTTGCTGGGCCGGGTCAATATCAGCAATGCACGCATCGAGAAGACAATCGCCCTGCTCTCCCTGGAGTCCCCCGCGCCCATCGTCAAGGAGGGAACGCGCTGGCAGCTCGTCGCGACCACGCTGAGCGAGGAATTCTGGCGGCGGGCGGAGCGCCTGACGGAGCTCAGGCGTTCGGAACAGCGGCAGATGCAGGAGTATGTGAGCCTGGCATCGGGGCACATGGCCTTCCTGATTTCTGCGCTGGACGGGGATCCGTCTTCCGTGGATCCTCCCGTCCTGCCGCCCCTGTCTGTCGTTCCGGACGAAAAAAAGGTCCGCGATGCGGAGGCGTTTCTCCGCCGGACGAGCCTGCCCGTTGAACCACGCAAGAAATGGCCGGCGGGCGGTATGCCGAGCTATGGACTAAAAGGGTTCATTGCCCCGGAGCATCAGGCCAGCCCGGGAAAAGCGCTGTGCGTCTGGGGCGACTCCGGATGGGGCGGGCTGGTGCGCCGCGGCAAGTACTCGGAACGGCGCTTTGCCGACGACCTGGTGGAGGCGACAGTGCAGCTTGTCCATGAATGGAATCCGCAACCCTCTCCGGCCTGGGTAACCTGTGTGCCGTCGCTGCGTCATCCGGATCTGGTGCCGGACTTCGCCCGGCGGGTGGCGGCAGGGCTTGGACTGCCGTTTCACGCCATTCTGGTGAAGACGAGTGACCGCCCCGAACAGAAGACCATGGCCAACAGCGTACAACAGGCAAGGAATATTGATGGATCTTTGGGCATCGATGGGCAGGAGCTTCCTCCGGGACCCGTTTTCCTGGTGGACGATATGGTGGATTCGCGCTGGACGCTGACCGTCGGGGCCTGGCTGCTCAGGAAGCACGGCAG
Organism: Syntrophales bacterium; assembly: GCA_035363115.1. Classification (NCBI taxonomy): domain Bacteria; kingdom Pseudomonadati; phylum Thermodesulfobacteriota; class Syntrophia; order Syntrophales; species Syntrophales bacterium. The sequence goes on from DAOSEM010000001.1 coordinate 1,247,550, forward strand.
CGGCGAGGTTTTGCCTCTGGCGCTCTCCCTGACGGGGTTTGGAAAATGACAGCTCAACTTTCATCCAATACGCAGGCCGTTCTCCTGCTGACGGCACCGCTGATGACGGGGCGCGCCCTGCCCTCGCCGGATGTTCTGTCGCCGGGGGAATACAAGCGCCTGGCAAGGTTCCTCATGGAAAGGCAAAAGGAACCGGCGGACCTGCTCGGTGTTGATTCGGGAACGCTCCTGAAGGAATGCACTTTCTTGGACGGCACCCGGCTCGCCCGCCTGCTGGAGCGGGGTTTCCAACTGAGCCAGGCGGTGGAGCGCTGGCAAAGCCGTGCGATCATGGTCATGAGTCGCGCCGATGCGCCGTATCCGAAACGACTGAAGGATCGGCTCCGGGAAGATGCGCCGCCCGTCCTGTATGGGTGCGGCGACATTTCGATCCTGGAGACAGGCGGGCTGGCGGTGGTCGGTTCCCGCCAGGTGGACGCTGCGCTCATTGAATACACGGAGGCGGTCGGGAGGCTGGCGGCGGCGGCCAGACGCACCATCGTTTCCGGGGGAGCGCGTGGCGTCGATCAGGCGGCCATGAGCGGCGCCCTGGAATCGGGCGGCAGGGTGGCCGGGGTCATGGCGGACAGTTTAGGACGGGCGGCCCTGGTCCGGGAGCACCGGAATCTCCTCATGGAAGGCCAACTGGTCCTGATCTCTCCGTATGACCCGGCGGCCGGATTCAACGTCGGCCACGCCATGCAGAGGAACAAGCTGATCTACGCCTTGGCAGACGCGGCCTTGGTCGTAAACGCCGACTACAACAAGGGCGGCACCTGGGCCGGAGCGGCGGAACAACTGGATAAGCTCCGCTTTGTCCCGCTTTATGTCCGGAGCGACGGTGAAACGGGAAAGGGGCTGGAGGCGCTGAGACGGAAAGGCGCACTTCCTTGGCCGAACCCCGTAACGCCGGATGAGCTCGTGCAGACGCTGGACGCGCCGGCGGATCGGTTTGAGGAATTCCGGGAACAGGTTCCGTTGAGCTTCTCCGGGACCGGCGAAGCGATGCCCGCTTACCGGGGCGAAAGGAAGGAGCCGCCGCCATCCGCATCCCGGGAAGAAACCATGGCGCCATCGATTTCTTATCCCGCGGAGTTTCTTTTCGCGGCGGTGAAATCACTGGCTGAACAGATGCAGGCTGCGAAAACCGAGGCGGAGATCGCCAGAGAGTGGAACGTTTCGAAGGCTCAGGTAAAGGCCTGGTTAAAGCGCCTCATCGAGGAAGGCGTGATCGAAAAGAGCGGCCGGCCCGTTCGTTACCGAGCCGTTTCGTCGAAGGCAAAGCAGGTCTCCCTCTTCGATAAGGGGATCGAATGACGACTTTTACCGAATCCGTCGTTGAAGAGGCCGCCCTTGCCTGGCTGGAGGGAGTCGGCTGGACCGTCCGGCATGGCGTCGGGATCGCACCGGGGGAGCCCGGGGCGGAGCGGAGCGATTACGGGCAGGTGGTCCTAGAGGGACGGCTCCGCGACGCGCTGGCGCGACTGAATCCGGAGTTGCCAACCGAGACCCTGGAGGACGCCTTCCGGAGGCTGACCCGTCCGGAGGGCGCCGATTTGGTGGCGAGGAACCGGCATATGCACCGCCTCCTCGTGGACGGGGTGACGGTGGAGTACCGCACCGCCGCCGGGGAGATCCGCGGCGCCCAAGCGCGGGTGATCGATTTCGACCGGGCGGAGGCCAACGACTGGCTCGCGGTCAACCAGTTCAGCGTCGTGGAGAACAAGCGCAACCGCCGGCCCGACGTCGTGTTCTTTCTGAACGGCCTGCCGCTGGCGGTCATGGAGCTGAAGAACCCGGCCGATGAGGAAGCCACCGTCCGGACGGCCTACAGGCAAATTCAGACATACAAAACCGAGATTCCGTCGCTGTTTGCCGCGAATGCGCTCCTGGTCGTCTCCGACGGCGTGGAAGCGCGCGTCGGGACGCTGACCGCCGGGAGCGAGTGGTTCAAGCCCTGGCGCACCGTGACGGGGGAAGGCCTGGCGAATCCGGCCCTCCCGGAGCTGCAGGTCATGATCGAGGGTGTCTTCCTGCCGCGGCGCTTTCTCGATCTCGTGCGCGATTTCATCGTCTTCGAGGATCCGGGCGACGGGGTGGTGGTGAAGAAGATGGCGGGCTATCACCAGTTCCACGCCGTGAAGGCGGCGGTGGACGAGACGTTGCGGGCCGCGGAAATGCGCCGCATCGCGGAAAACGGAGTCGCGGAGACCGGCCGCTACGAAGCCGGCCGCCGGCCCGGGGGCAAACCGGGCGACCGACGCATCGGCGTCGTCTGGCACACCCAGGGGTCGGGCAAGAGCCTCACCATGGCCTTCTACGCGGGACGCATCGTCCGCGAGCCGGCGATGGAGAACCCGACCATTGTGGTCATCACCGACCGCAACGACCTCGACGACCAGCTCTTCGGCACGTTCGCCCGCTGCCGGGAACTCCTGCGCCAGCCGCCGGTGCAGGCCGGGAGCCGGGAGCACCTGCGGGAACTGCTCTCGGTGGAGGCGGGCGGCGTCATTTTCACGACCATCCAGAAGTTCTTCCCGGAGGAAAAGGGCGACCGGCATCCGGCCCTTTCCAACCGTCGAAACATCGTGGTCATCGCCGACGAGGCCCACCGCAGCCAGTATGATTTCATCGACGGGTTTGCGCGGCACATGCGGGACGCGCTGCCCCGGGCCTCCTTCATCGGCTTCACCGGAACGCCCATCGAGCTGCATGACGCCAACACACGGGCCGTCTTCGGCGACTACATCAGCGTGTACGACATCCAGCGGGCCGTTCAGGACGGGGCGACCGTGGCGATCTACTACGAGAGCCGGCTGGCGAAGCTGGCTCTGGACGAGGCGGAGCGGCCGAAGATCGACCCGGACTTCGAGGAGGCCACGGAAGGGGAGGAAGTCGAGCGCAAGGAGAAGCTGAAGACGAAGTGGGCGCAGCTGGAGGCCGTGGTCGGGGCGGAGAAGCGCCTGAAACTCGTCGCCCGGGACATCGTCGATCATTTTGAAAGGCGGCTTGAAGCCATGGACGGCAAGGCCATGGTGGTCTGCATGAGCCGGCGCATCTGCGTGGAGCTGTACCGCGAGCTGGTGCGGCTCCGCCCCGACTGGCATCATGAGGACGACGCAGAGGGAGCGATCAAGGTCGTCATGACCGGTTCGGCCTCCGATCCGGTTGACTGGCTGGGGCACATCCGTAACAAGTCGAGGCGCGAATCGCTGGCGAAGCGCTTCCGGAGCGACACCGATCCGTTCCGGATCGTCCTGGTTCGCGACATGTGGCTCACCGGCTTCGACGCGCCGAGCCTGCACACCATGTACTTGGACAAGCCGATGCGCGGCCACGGGCTCATGCAGGCGATTGCGCGGGTGAACCGGGTTTTCCGGGACAAGCCGGGCGGGCTCGTGGTTGACTACCTCGGCCTGGCCCAGGAGTTGAAGGCGGCGCTGGCGACGTACACGGAAAGCGGCGGCACGGGGCGCACCGCCATTGACCAGGATGAGGCGGTCGCCCTGATGCAGGAAAAGTACGAGATCTGCCGCGGTCTGTTCCATCCTTTCGACCGGTCGAAGTGGACGACCGGGACGCCGGTTGAGCGGCTGGCCCTCCTGCCGGCTGCCCAGGAACACATCCTGAAGCAGGAAAACGGAAAGGACCGTTGCCTCCGCTCCGTGCGCGAGCTGTCGCAGGCCTTCGCGCTGGCGGTGCCGCATCCCGAGGCGCTCGGCATCCGCGACGACCTGGCGTTCTTCCAGGCGGTCCAGGCGGTCCTGGCCAAACGGGCGCCCGGGGATGAACGAAAAGAAGAAGAGATCGAACATGCCGTCCGGCAGATCATCGCCCGCGCCGTTGCGCCGGCAGGGGTCATGGATATCTTCGCCGCGGCGGGCCTGGCCAGGCCCGACATCTCGATCCTCTCGGAGGAATTCCTGGCGGAGGTGCGCGGGATGCCGCAGCGCAACCTGGCGGTGGAGCTCCTGGAGAAGCTCCTCAAAGGGGAACTCCGTACCCGCCGGCGGAAAAACGTCGTGCAGGCGCGCTCCTTCGCGGAGATGCTGGAGCGGACGATCCGCCGCTACCAGAACCGGGCCATCGAGGCAGCCCAGGTGATCGAGGAATTGATCCAGCTTGCCAGGGAGATGCGCGAGGCGAACGCCCGCGGTGAGGCGCTCGGACTTTCGGAGGAGGAACTGGCCTTCTATGATGCGCTGGAGACGAACGACAGCGCGGTGAAGGTGCTGGGCGACGAGACGCTGCGCACGATCGCGCGGGAGATCGTCAGCACCGTGCGGGCCAACGTGACCATCGACTGGACCCTGCGGGAGAACGTCCGCGCTCAGATGCGGGTGCTTGTCCGGCGGATCCTGCGGAAATACGGGTATCCGCCGGACAAGCAGGAAAAGGCGACGCAGACGGTGCTCGAACAGGCGGAACTGCTGTCGGGTGAATGGGCATCTACCTGAAAGACCATAACAATCCCCACCCTACCGGTAGATCGGCACGCTCATCCGCTCGATCTTCATCTGCTGCTGGGCGCCGAAGACGTCCGGGCTGCCGGGCGTGCCGGAGATCCGGTCCCGGTAGCGGGAGATCTTGACGGCGAAGCACGGGTCGGCGCGGAAGGTTCCCATGATGCGGTCTTCCGGCACGCCGAGCGTTTTCGCGATCGCCCCCTTCGTGAAGGCATTCGACCGGAGGGCCTGCCGGTATTCCTCCTCCGATTTGAAAAAGACGTCGTAGGTGATCGTGTTGATCCCCGCGTCCTTGGAGCGCAGCACCTGGATCATGTCGAGGAGCGGCCGGGATTCGACGGGCTCTCCCGAATGCGCCACCGGTTCGATGGCGTCCACGACGCGGTCGTCCAGGCTCCCGGGATAGTCCGTGAGGCCGATCGGCGCGTATGCGGGCCGCATCTCCCGGATCGGGCGCCAGTCCCGGCCGTTCGCCTCGAACAGCCGGATCGGAAACAGGTGCTCCCGGATCGCCTCCTCATTGTTCCAGAGGTGAAAGACGCTCCAGGCGTAGCTGTCGGCTCCTTCCAGACGGAGGAAGGACGGACGGCCCGGGTCACGGTACGCCTCCGCCTGCTTCAGGTCCTCTTCGTGACGCCTTGCGGCCTCCTCGGCGGTCTCCTCCACTGTCTCAAGAAACAGCAGCGGCTTCTCCGGGCCGGCGATGATGAAATCGACGGTGCACCCCGCGTAGATGGCCGGGTACTCCTCTTTGGCGAGGGCCAGGATCTTCCGGAAAATGTCTTCCCTCTGCTCGATGAAGCGCGGCTCCCTCGTCCCCGCCAGGACGAGAGCGGTATGGGTGCCGTCCGCTTCCCGGAAGACGACCTCGCTGGGCGACATGGGAAACGCCAGGTTTCCCGCTGTCGTGATGCGGCCGGGATACCCGAAGTGCAGCATGAAGCCCTTCAGGACCGTAGAGAGCGCCTCGACGCCGTCCCTGTCGGGTCCGCTGACCTTGAGCAGGATGCCGATCTCCTGTTCTCCCGGGAGGAGGCGGCTTCGCTCCACGGCGTTCAGGCCATAGACGAGGTGCCGGTCGAGGAAGGGATCGCGGGAGAGGGCGGCTTCCCCTTTCAGGGGCAGGAAAGAGACCAGCCTTTTGCCGATCTTCCGGCTGCCCTCGATCTTGACGGTAAGCGGGCTGTGCACGAAGGCGGCGTTCCGAATTCCGGCGGTCCGGTCGCTGTCCTGGAAATACTCCGTCCGCTGCATGACCAGGACGCCCTCGGGGTAATACTGCAGGCAGGGGTGGCTTTCTTCGTAGAGCGCGTGGGCGGCGACGGAATAGACCGTGGCCTTCCGCTCGGGGTTCGGGGGGATGAAGACGACGCTTCCGTCGTCCCGGAACTCTGCAATCAGGTAGTCGCTGGCCGAGCCGGGATCGCAGGCGATGGCGCCGCATTCCAGGATGTGGGCCGCCTGGAAGGCCAGGCCCGGGTCGATCCCGCGCCGGACCGGGTCCGCGGCGAAGATGGACACGTCGCAGGAGCGGCCGCAGAGAACGATCTGCGCCCCCGCATCGAGGGCGGTGATGTACGGGGCGATGCCCATCTGGGCGACCAGACGGCTGTTCCGTACATCGTCCTCGGTCAGCGCCGGTATGGACCCCAGGGGACGCAGCTCGTCGATGCGGCCGATCAGCAGCCTGTTATCCACGTGCCCGTCCACGACAGCCACCCGGAGGCCCCTCGCGTTCTCCTCCTCGAAGATTTCCCGGATGAGCTCCAGCATGAAGGCCAGGTGGGGCTCGTCGCCGGCGAGGCCGAGGCTGCCGATGAGGAGCGGGCAGTTCATCCGGAGGGCGGCCCGGAGGAGCAGGGTGAAGTCGCGTTTCAGGGACGCCGGCTTCATGTAGGATTTCCCCGTTCCCAGGTAATAGGGGCCCGGGTCCATGGAGCCCGCGTCGGCCCCTATGAGGTCGATCTTCATCTTCATGGCTTCTTCCCAGGAGGATTCGGGACAGCTGTAGCCCAGCTTGGATGCCAGGATGCGGTAGCTCATGATGTCTCCTTTCGTTTCACGATGGCTCGGGTGGATTCGCCGTATTATCCTTCCGAAGGTCCGGCCGGCGGTTGAAAACGGGTCACCGCCCTTTTCGAAACGTGGCATGAAGGTCAGGGATCACGATATAGGACCGTTTGGCGAATTGCGCAACGGGTTTGCTTTTGGGCGTCTCGATCTGCGAGCGGTGTGACGGAGGCGATCGCCGTCCCTGAAGACATCAGGCATCCCCGTAGCCCATCGGATGGGCCTGCCGCCAGAGCCAGGCGCTCTCGATGATGTCATCGAGGCCGGAGTGCTTCGGTTCCCAGCCCAGTTCCCTGCGGATGCATTCGCTCCCTGCCACGAGGATTGCGGGGTCGCCGGGACGGCGGGGTTCCTCCGCAACGGGGACGGGGTGGCCCGTCACCCGGCGGGCGGCCTCGATGACCTGCCGGACGGAATATCCCTGGCCGTTACCCAGGTTGTAGCGCAGGGAACGGTTGCTTCCCAGGGCCTCCAGGGTCAGGAGGTGCGCATCGGCCAGGTCCTCGACATGAATGTAGTCCCGGATGCAGGTTCCGTCCGGGGTCGGATAGTCCGTCCCGAAAACCTTGATGTGGGGACGCTTTTCCAGGGCCGCGTCCAGCACCAGAGGGATCAGGTGGGTCTCGGGGCGGTGGTCTTCCCCAAGGCGGTCGGAGCAGCCGGCGGCGTTGAAGTAGCGGAGGACGGCGAAGCGCAGGTCCCGCTGCCGGTCCAGCCAGTCCAAAGCCTGCTCCACCATGAGCTTGGCCTGGCCGTAGGCGTTGGTGGGCTTCTGGGGGTGGGACTCGTCGATCGGCGTGTAGCGGGGTTCGCCATACGTGGCGGCGGTGGAGCTGAAGACGAATGTCCCGATTCCCGCCCGGAGCATCGCCTCCAGGAGGATCATGGTCCGGGCGGTGTTGTTTACAAAAAATCGTTCCGGGAAGGCCATGGATTCGCCGGCCTCGATATAGGCCGCGAAATGCATGACCGCGTCTACGTGCCCCTCGCCGAAGATCCGTGACAGAAGATCCATGTCGCCGCAGTCTCCACGGACGAAGGCCGCTTCGGGGCGGACCGCCAGTCGGTGGCCCTTCTCCAGCGTGTCCAGCACGGTGACCCGGTGGCCTTCCCGGATCAGCAGGTCGACGACATGGCTCCCGATGAATCCGGCTCCACCGGTGACGAGAACGTGCATTCGGAACTCCCGGAGTAATCCTGCCGCTGTTTATAGTGAATCTCGGAGCATTCCCGAAGCCTTGCAGCAGCCTGCTCCGCCGTCATATCGCGCCCGGGCATGCCGAGCATTTCAAAGCCCACCATGAATTTCCGAACCGTGGCGCTCCTGAGGAGTGGCGGATAGAAATGAAGATGGAGCACCCATTCGGGGTGTTCCTCTTCGTCGAAAGGCGCTTGGTGGAAGCCCATGCTGTAGGGAAAACTGATTTCGAACAGGTTGTCGTAGCGGGTGGTCACACGCTTGAGGAGATCCGCCAGGGCCAGCCGCTCCACCGCCTCCAGTTCCTGCAGGCGGGACACGGGACGGCGCGGGATAAGCAGCGTCTCGAAGGGCCAGAGCGCCCAGAAGGGAACCATGGCCGTCCAGTGCTCGTTTTCCGCCACGATGCGAACTCCGGCGGTCCTCTCCTGGATCAGCACGTCCAGCAGCAGGGGACGGCCGTGGGTCTGAAAATACTGCCGCTGGCAAAGAAACTCCTTGGCGGGCTCCGTGGGGATATGCTCCGTGGCCCAGATCTGGCTGTGGGGGTGGGGATTCGAACAGCCCATGATTTCGCCTTTGTTCTCGAAGATCTGGACGTAACGGATGGAATCCCGGGCGCCCAGGATGGCGGATTCGTCAGTCCAGGCGGCGAGAACGGCCTCGATCTCCTCGATGCCGAGTTCCGGCAGGCTGAGATCGTGGCGCGGGGAAAAGCACACGACCCGGCAGACTCCCCCTTCCGCCTCCGCCGACAGCAGGCCGTATTCGTATCGCTCGGGCCGTCGGTGCAGCCTGGGCTGGAGTGCCGCAAAATCGTTGTCGAAGGCGAATGTCCCTTCATACGTCGGATTCATGCGGCCTCCCGCCCGGGCGTTGCCGGGGCAGAGATAGCAATTCGGATCGTAGGCCGGGCGGCCGACCTCGGGGATTTTTTCCCGGAGTCCCTGCCAGGGACGCTGATCGCGATTGGGACTCACCAGGATGGATTCGCCGGTCAGGACATTGAGCCGGCGATGGGAGCGGTCTGAGAACATCAGGTTTCCTCCGTTGTACCGTTGTCGATGCGGCAGATGTGGATGACGGGAGATTTCTTCAGGCGGTCGCGGAAAACGGCCGCCATGGCCTCCCGGAAGCGGCCCAGGGCGGTTTCCTCCACCAGGTTGATCGTGCAGCCGCCGAACCCCCCGCCCATCATGCGGCTCCCCAGGACGCCCGGCACCGCCATGGCCGCCTCCGCCAGGATGTCGATCTCCGCGCAGGAAACCTCGTATTCGTCGCGCAGGCCCCTGTGGGTTGCGTTCATGAGGGTACCGACGGCCTGCAGATCGTTCCGTTCCAGGGCCTCGCAGACCTCCAGTACACGCCGGTTTTCCTCCATGATATAGCGGCATCGCCTGTATACCCGGGGATCCAGGCGATGCCGGACCGCCTCCAGCATGTCCGGAGTGGCATCCCGGAGACTCCAGACTTCCGGGAAAGCCTCCGCCAGCACGGTTACGCCCGCCTCGCACTGGGCCCGTCGCAAATTGTATTCGCTGTTCCGGAGAGTTCGCCGGACCTGCGAGTCGCACAACACAACGCGTACGTCGCTCCGCTTGAAGGGCACATATCTGTGGCTGTAGCTCCTGCAGTCCAGATGAATCAGGGAATCCTTCCTCCCAAGCATGGATGCGAACGGATCCATGATTCCACAGGCCACGCCCACAAAGCGGTTCTCTGCCCGCTGGCAGAGACGGGCCAGGGCCACGGGATCCATGACCAGGCCGTAAAGCGCGTTGAGGGCGAAGGCGAGGCTGCATTCCAGGGCGGCGGAAGAGGACATGCCGCTTGCGATGGGTACGTTTCCCCCGAATGCACAGTCCACTCCCTGGACCTTCCGGCCGTCCGCAGCCAGCTCAGCATAGATTCCCAGGAGATAATTGGCCCAGTGAGACTCGGAATGGGAGAGTTTGTCCAGGTTCAATACCAGGGTATCGTTCAGGTCCACGCTGTAGAAACGGCAGAAGCGGTCCCGGCGGGGACTTGCAGCAAGCCAGATGGCCCGGTCCACGGCGCCTGGCAGGGCGAAGCCCAGATTGTAGTCCGTGTGCTCGCCGATGAGGTTCACGCGGCCGGGGCTGCGAACCACAATGGCAGGCTCTCCGAAGTGGCGGCGGAAGGCCTCGCGAATTCGCCCGGCTTGATCCCCGGCGGCCATGGACGGATGATTTCCGGGAGAGAGGGCCTGAAGCTCCATCATCGCATCACCGCCGACTGGTTGTGCTGCTTGAACTGATCCAGGAGGATGGCGATGATCAGAATGGAGCCCCGGACTACGTACTGATAGAAGGTTTCGACGTTCAGCAGGTTGAGTACGTTCTGGACCGTTCCCATGATGAGGACGCCCGCGAGCAGCCCTTCGATCGTGGCGATGCCGCCCAGCAGGGAGACGCCGCCGAGAACACACGCCGCGATCACATCCAGCTCCAGCCCCAGGGCGACGTTTGGCTGCCCGCTCGTCATGCGGGACGACAGGATGACTCCGGCGATTCCGCAGACGAACCCCTGCAGGGTGAACGCTGCGTTCTTCATCCGGGAGACATTTATTCCCGCCAGGCGGGACGCTTCCTTGTTGCCGCCGATGGCCAGGATGTTTTTCCCGTAGGATGTGCAGTTCAGCAGGATTCCGAACACGATGAAAATCAGGATGGTGATCCAGATTGGGTTGGGAATCCCGAGAACCGACTCGTTGCCCAGGGCAAAGAACTCCGGGACGGTGATACCGATGGCGATGCCGTCGGAAACGATCATGGCTCCGCCCCGGACGATCTGCATGGTCGCCAGGGTGCAGATCAGGGGGTTCAGGTTGAAGACGGCGATCAAAGTGCCGTTCAGCAGCCCCACGGCCCCCCCGCCGATCACTCCCGCCAGGGCCCCGATATAGACATCGCCGGTCTGGTTGATGACCGTGGCGGCGATGATGCCGGAAAACGCGACAATGGAGCCAACGGAGAGATCCAGGTCTCCGGCGGCGAGGATGAACATCATGGTGCAGGCGATCATGCCGATCGTCGTGATGGACAAGGCCAGTCCGATCATGTTCCGCAGGGTGAAGAAGTAGGGCACGAAGACCGAGCATGCGATGAACATGACGACATAGACCACCACCATTCCGGAGTTCGCCCAGATGTTCTTAAAAAACCCGTTGATCCGCGTCTTCTTCAAATCCCATACGGCCGCTGCCGATTCCGCCTGTTGTTCAATGATTCTGTTCATAAAGCGAATAACCTCGATTATCCTTTGGGTAATGCCATCGAAAGAAGGGTCTCCTCGCTGACATCTTTCCGGTCCACTTCACCGACGATGGTGCCGCCGCACATGACCACGACCCGGTCGGCGACGCCCATCACTTCCGGCAGGCTGCTGGAAGCAAAAATGACCGTTTTCCCTTCTTCCGCCAGTCCGTACATGATCTGGTAGATTTCGTACTTCGATCCGACGTCGATGCCGCGGGTAGGCTCGTCCAGCAGGAAGACGTCGACTTTTTCGCTGAGCCATCGCGCCAGGATGGCTTTCTGCTGGTTTCCGCCGGAGAGGTTGCCGATGAACTGGTCTCTCGACGTAGTCCGGATGTGGAGCTTTTCGATGTAGCTGTCCGCCCGCTCCTGCTCGCGCCGCTTGTTGAGGAAAAGGCCGAGATTCAGGAAGTGCCGTCGGGAACTGATGTTGATGTTTTCGCTCAGGGAGCGGACGGCGATGATTCCCTCGTATTTTCTGTCTTCCGGGCAGAGGCACAGGCCCTGATTAATGGCTGAAAAGGGATTGTTGACGGCGATGGGTTTGCCGTTGACTTGAATTTCGCCGCATCGCTTCTCGATGGCGCCGAAGATGTTCTTCATCAGCTCCGTCCGGCCCGAACCGCTCAGGCCGAAGAAGCCGACGATTTCACCACGCGCCGCGGAAAAGGAAGACTTTTCCCTGATCCCGGGGCCTTGAAGACCGGTTACCGCAAACAGCGTGGCACCTTTCTTCCGGGGACGGTAACCGTACATGTCCTTTATCTCGCGGCCGACCATGCGCTGGATCAGGGTATTGTCCGTCACGTCCTCCATCGACTCGAAGGTCTGGATCCGCCGGCCGTCCCGGAAGACGGTGACGGCGTCGCACAGTGTGAAAATCTCTTCGAGCCTGTGCGACACGTAGAGAATGGTTTTCCCCTGTGCCCGGAGATTTCGGATGATGCGGAAAAGCTGTTCCGTTTCCTTCCTGGAGAGGGAGCTGGTCGGCTCATCGAACGCGATGACCTCGGCATTGTGGAGGAGGGCCTTGCCGATCTCGACCATCTGTCTCTGCCCGATGGGCAGAAGCTTCAGCCTGGTGTCCGGATCGATATCCTCCAGAAGCTCCGTGATCTGAGTCCGGGACCGCTCCAGCAGCTTCTTCCGGTCCAGGAAGAGACCGCGCTGCGGCCATTGCCCGAGAAGCAGGTTTTCCGCCACGGTCATCTCCGGGACCAGGTTCAGTTCCTGGTAGATGATTGCAACCCCGGCGTCGATTGCATCGCGGGTTCTGGTGAAAACCTTCGGCTTCTGATGGATGACGATTTTCCCGTCCGTGGGAGTGTATGCACCGCTCAATATTTTCAGCAGCGTGGATTTGCCGGCGCCGTTCTCTCCGACGAGACCGTGCACCGTTCCTTTCGTTACACCGAACGAAACGTTGTCGAGGGCCTTGACTCCGGGAAAGGTCTTGGTGATGCCTTGAAACTCCAGAAACGAACTCATGATTCCATCGCCCTGCAGGTTGAGAGCGGGCGGAACCGCGGCGGTGCCGTCGTTCCGCCCTGTTCCTGTTTCCTTACGGCCCCGGTTCCTACTTGAGACCCATCAGGTTTTTGTAGTTCTTGCGCGTCATGACAGTGCCCGCCGTCCAGGTGATTTTCGGGGGCTCCTTCCCGTCCCTGATCCAGAAATACATGCTTTTTGCCGTGTCGTAGCCGTGCTGCCTGGCGTTCAGCAGGATGGACGCCGTGAAGGCCGTTTTGTTCTTCTTCTGAAACTCCGCGACCGCCTCGGTTCCGTTGATCCCGACTCCGATCGCTTTGTCAGCGCCGAACCCATGTCCTTCCAGGGCCCGAATCGCTCCCAGGACGGAATTGTCGTTTCCGCCGGCGACGATCCAGAGGCTGATGTTCGGATGCTTGGTGATGGTAATGCTGGCCGCGTTGAAGCTTCCTTCCGTGTCGAGGGTCTTCATCGGGGTATCGAAGATTCGTGCTTTTGGAATGCCGGCGGCGACGAGCGCGGCAGTGGCACCTTCCGTTCGCTCTTTGATGGTGGGCAGAGAATCGAAGCTCATCCGGAGGAAGCCAACGTTCTTCAGGTTCCAGCCTCGCGCCTTCGCCTCGCTGATGATGGTCTGGCCGGCCAGCGAACCGATGTTGTAGGCTGAGATTCCGACATGATGGACGTCTTCCATGACGGCCCCCTTCGGGCCGATGAAACGGTCATCGACGCTCATCATCTTCAGGCGGTTTGCCCGGGCCCTGGCCACAATGGCCGGACCCAGTTTCACGTCGGGGGTGCAGATAATGAATCCCTTCGCGCCCTGGGTCGCCAGATTGTCGATTCCGTTCAGGACTTTTTCGCCGTCGGTACCGCCGATCTTGATAACGTCAAAACCGAACTGCCGGCCTGCCTGGTCGGCATATTTCCATTCGTCCTGGAACCAGGATTCGTCGGGCTGCTTGACGATGAAGCCGATTTTGATGCGCTCGGCGGCGGAGGCTGAAAATGCAAAGGACAACACGAACAACCATACGACCAAAGAAATCAGCACGTTCTTCATGAGATCTTTTCCCTTTCTTTTATTTCGAGGAGATGACGAATTCATCATCGCGGTTGCAGGCGCAGACGTTTGAGTCGCCTTTCGGTTCATCCGGCCTGCGAAAGCGTTGTGTTTTGCCGGGGAAGGGGCTGTTTCCGGTTTGCCCATGCAGGCTGGAGATTCATGTCGGGACCAGACACATAGCACCCGTTCCATGAATTGCAACACCTGATAATCATTTAAGAAATGCTAATAATTGGTAGGTGATGAGTCTGATATTCGAGGTTCTGTCCACCCGCTTCTGCAGCAGGGCCAGGTTGGCAGGGAATGGATATATAAGAACAAATTGGATATTGACCGCCCCCGGCCTGAGGTGCCTATCCTTCTCATGGATACGGTATGGTCCGGGGAGGCGCATCAGGATGCAGGATGAATCGGACCCCCTGGAGACGATCCCGTGGAACCACCGTTCAGGGAGCAGCCGGCAAGATCCTCCTTGGGGAAAACCCGGCGCACGTGAGCCCCGCAGGCCGCATCCGGACAGGAATCCCTTGATCTTCCCCGCCGCAGTTGCTATAAAATTGAACCGATATGGCTTCTCTCCGGGATCGGGGAGTGGGGGAGGAATCCGAAGATGCTCAAGGGGCGGCGCTTGGTTCTGGGGGTGACGGGTGGAATTGCGGCGTACAAGTGCGCCGAGCTGACCCGGGAGCTGGTCCGCCGGGGGGCCGAGGTGAAGGTCGTCATGACCGCAGGTGCCCGGGAGTTCGTGACCCCGCTGACCCTCCAGACCGTGTCGGGAAACCCCGTGTACACGGAGCTGTTCACACTCATCCGGGAGCAGGACATCGCCCACATCGCCCTGGCGGAATTCGCGGAGCTGATGATCGTCGCCCCGGCCACGGCCAACGTCATCGGAAAGGCAGCCGCCGGCATCGCCGACGACCTGCTCACGGCGGTTTTCATGGCCATGAAGGCGCCGGTTCTCTTCTGTCCGGCTATGAACACCCAGATGTATGAGAGCCCGGCCCTCCAGGAGAACCTGGGAAAGCTCCGGGCCTGGGGATACCATGTTCTCCCGCCGGCGTCGGGCCCCCTGGCCTGCAAGTCCGAGGGACAGGGCCGCCTCCCGGAAGTTTCCGAGATCGTCGAGGAGGCCGTTTCCATCCTGACTCCGAAGGATCTGGAGGGGGAGCATGTCCTCGTCACGGCCGGCCCGACCCGGGAGCCCTTCGACCCGGTCCGTTTCATCACCAACTACTCCTCCGGGAAGATGGGTTATGCCGTCGCCCTCCAGGCAAGGCGCCGCGGGGCCCGGGTTACCCTCGTGAGCGGCCCGACATCCCTTCCGCAGCCCGCCGGCGTGGAGGTCGTGAATGTCGGGAGTGCTCTGGAGATGCGGGACGCCGTCCTGTCCCGCCTGGAAGGCGTGACCGCCGTCATCAAGGCGGCCGCCGTGGCGGATTACCGCCCCGCCGCCCTGGCGGATCAAAAGATCAAAAAGAAGGAAGGTCCCCTGACGCTTGCCCTGGAGCGGAATCCCGATATCATCCGGGAGATCGGGCGAAAGAAGGGAAAGCGGGTGCTCGTCGGGTTCGCCATGGAATCGGAGAACCTCCTGGCAAACGCACGGTCCAAGCTGATCGACAAGAACATGGACCTGATCGTGGCCAACGACCTCCGCGAGGAAGGCGCCGGTTTCCAGTGCGACACCAACGTCATCAAGATCCTGGACCGCAAGGGAAACATCGAGGCCCTGCCGCTGATGGACAAGGCCGAGGCGGCCGGGCGGATCCTCGACCGGGTGCAGGCGCTCCTGAAGGAAACGAAACGGGGGCGGCGCCGATGAGCGGCTTTTCTCCGAACCAGGCGGAAGATCTCCGGCGGGTCGTCTCCTCTCTCCGGGAATACGCCCAGTGGGAGCGGGAGGCCGGGCGACGCGTTTCGTTCTTCCGGGCGTCGGGGCCTCTGCCCGCGGAGCCGGAGCCTGCGAGGGCGGAACCGGTCCTTCGGAAGGGACTGATCCTTCCGGCGGGAAGAACGCTGGAGGACGTGCGTGCGGAACTGGGGGACTGCCGCCGCTGTGTTCTGGCGGAGTCCCGGAAGAATCTCGTCTTCGGGGAAGGAAACCCGCGGGCGGACCTCGTCTTTGTCGGAGAGGCGCCGGGGGCCGACGAGGACGCCCAGGGACGGCCGTTCGTGGGGCGGGCTGGACAGCTTCTGACCCGCATCATCGAGGCCATGAAGCTCCGGCGGTCCGACGTGTACATCTGCAACATCCTGAAGTGCCGCCCTCCGGGGAACCGCAATCCCGCCCCGGCGGAGATCGAGGCCTGCGAGCCTTTTCTTCGGAAGCAGCTGGAGGCCATTGGGCCGCGGGTCATCTGCGCGCTGGGGACCTTCGCGGCCAAAACCCTGCTGAAGACGGAATCGCCGATCACGGTCCTCCGGGGCCGGTTTCACGATTACCAGGGAATCCGGCTCATGCCGACCTATCATCCGGCGTATCTCCTCCGGAATCCCGGGGCGAAGAAAATGGTCTGGGAAGACGTCCAGATGATCATGCACGAACTGGGGCTCTCATGAAAAAAAGATCGATATGGATCCTGGCGGCAGCCCTCCTGGCGTTCCTGATCCTGGCCGGTCCCGTGCCGGCGGCCGAGGAGGGGAAGAAACCGGTCTTCGACCTGATTACGGTGAACGCCACCATCACCCCGCCGATTGCCGAGTATATCGTTCAGAGCATCGCCGAGGCCGGGAAAACGAAGGCCGACGGCGTGATCCTGCTGCTGGACACGCCGGGCGGGCTTGATCTGGCCATGAGGGACATCGCCAAGGCGATCCTCAACGCACCCCTGCCGGTGATCGTCTATGTCGGTCCGTCGGGGGCCAGGGCGGCTTCGGCGGGAGTCATCATTACCGTCTCCGCCCACGTCGCCGCCATGACGCCGGGGACGAACATCGGGGCGGCCCATCCGGTAGCCTTGGGATTCGGTGGTGGCGACAAGACCATGATGCAGAAAGTCGAGAACGATGCCGTGGCCTATGTCCGGGGCATCGCCAAGCAGCGGAACCGCAACGAAGACTGGGTGGAGCGGTCCGTCCGGAAGAGCGAGTCCATCACGGCGGAGAACGCCCTGAAGCTCAATGTGATCGATTATGTCGCCACCGACGTGAATCATCTCCTGGCCCAGATGGACGGTCGGGAAGTGACCCTGGTGTCCGGCAAAAAAACCCTTCGGACCCAGGGTGCCCAGGTCAGGGCAAAGGAAATGGGGACCCGCCAGAAGATCCTGACCGCCTTGAGCGATCCGAACATCGCCTATATCCTGCTCCTGGTAGGCCTGGCGGGCCTGTACTTCGAATTCGCCAATCCGGGGGTTATCCTCCCAGGCGTGATGGGCGGGATCTCGCTGATTCTCGCCTTTTTCGCCCTTCAGACCCTGCCGGTCAACTACGCGGGGGTGGCCCTCATCCTGCTTGGGATCGTCTTCTTCATCGCCGAGATCAAGGTCATCAGCCACGGGGTCCTGACCATCGGCGGCGTTATTTCCCTGGTCCTGGGCTCGCTTCTCCTGTTCGACTCTCCCGAGCCGGCCCTTCGGGTGTCCTGGGGAGTCCTCGTCCCGGCGGTGATTCTTGTTTCCCTGTTCTTCGCCGCCATCGTCAGCCTGGCGGTGAAGGCGCAACTCCGGCAAAAGCGGACGGGACGGGAAGGAATGGTGAATACGGAGGGGTACGCGGTGACGGACGTCCACGGGGAGGGCAAAGTCTTCGTGAAGGGGGAATACTGGAGCGCCTGCAGCGATCAGCCCATTGAAAAGGACCAGAAGATCCGGGTCCTGGAGGTGCAGGGGCTCCGGCTCAAAGTGGAAGGGCTATTGAAAAAGGAGGATTGATCCATGTCTCTGACCGTCATTACAACCGTCGTCATTCTCGTTATCATGTTTCTTGCGTCGGCCCTGCGGGTTCTCAACGAGTACGAGCGGGCCGTCGTCTTCCGCCTCGGGCGGATCATCGACCAGAAGGGGCCGGGCCTCATCATCCTGATTCCCGTGATCGACCGGATGGTGAAGGTGGACATGCGGACCATCACCATGGACGTGCCGCCCCAGGACGTGATCACCCGCGACAACGTCTCCATCAAAGTAAACGCGGTGGTCTATTTCCGGGTCGTCGACGCTACGTCGGCCGTGACGGAGGTGGAGAACTTCCTGTACGCCACCTCCCAGCTCGCCCAGACGACCCTGCGAAGCGTCTGCGGCCAGGCGGAGCTCGACGAGATCCTTTCGGAGCGGGAGAAAATCAACGTCCATCTCCAGGAGATCCTGGACCGGAGCACCGATCCCTGGGGGATCAAGGTCACCCTGGTGGAGGTCAAGCACATCGACCTGCCGGAAGAGATGAAACGGGCCATGGCCAAGCAGGCTGAGGCCGAGCGGGAGCGGCGGGCCAAGGTCATCAGCGCCGAGGGCGAGTTCCAGGCGGCCCAGAAGCTCATCGAAGCGGCGGCCCTCATGGAGACCCAGCCGATGTCGCTCCAGCTTCGCTATCTGCAGACCCTGAACCAGATCGCGTCGGAGAACAACTCTACGACGGTGTTCCCCATTCCCATCGATCTGTTCAAACCGTTTCTGAAGTAGCCGAGAGCGGTTGCCGGACGCGTTGCATCCGCCTTTCCGCCCCTTCCCGCAAAGAGACGGTGGGGGGGAAGGAATGACGGGAGCCGTCCCCGACATCGGAAAGGAGAAAGGGATCTCTTGGAAGCGAGAGAAAAACGACATATCCTGACAGGAGGCATCATCCTCATCGCCCTCGGCGTGCTGATCTTTCTGCACAACACGGGCCTGTGGGGCTTTGGAGACAGCTGGCCGGTTCTCCTGATCGTCGTCGCCGCGGCGACACTTTTCCAGCGGGTGAAGGATCTGGGCGGCTGGATTTTAATGGCCGTCGGGCTCGTGTTCCTCCTGACGAAGACGCTGAACGTCGACCTGGAGGTCCTGGGCCAGTACATCCTGCCCCTCATCCTCATCGCCCTCGGTGTGAGCATGATCCGGAAGAAGAAAAAGAAAGACGATCAGAATCCATGAGGGGAGCCCCCGGGGACGGGAAGGTCCTCGTCATCTGCGACTTTGACGGCACCATTTCCCGGACGGATGTCGGGAACGGGCTCTTCAACCGATTCACCGGCCAGGGCTGGCAGGCCATCGACGAGGCCTACTGCCGGGGCGAGATCGGCTCCCGGGAGGCATACGCGAAGGTGGCGGCCATCCTGGAGGGAGACCGGGAACAGATGCTCGCCTTCGTTCTCGGGGAGGCGGAGCTGGACGGACACTTTCCCGCCTTCCGGCGATTCTGCCGGGAGAAGAGCCTGGACCTGATCATCGTTTCCGACGGTCTGGATTTTTACATCGACGCGGTCCTCCGGGGGCACGGCCTGGAGGATATTCCCGTTCATGCAAATAGGACGGTCTTCCGGGACGGATTGCCCCCGTCCATCGACTTTCCTTGGGCCAGCGAGGACTGCGGGCGATGCGGGACCTGCAAGCGGGGGATCCTCCGTTCCCGGCGGGACCGCTATGATCGCATCGTCTACATCGGGAACGGCCAGTCGGACGTCTGTCCCTCCGCCGAAGCGGACCTCGTGTTTGCCAAAGGGGTCCTTCTCGAAGTCTGCGGGAAGAGGCACCGTTCCTGCGTGTCTTTCGAGACGTTCGGGGATGTGCTCGATTTCCTGAAACGGAGCGTGTTTCCGTTCCCCGAGAAAGATCAGTCATGCCTCCGCGGCGCTCGCGCCTCGGATCAAATCGAAGAAAATTCAACTGGGAGGTAATGTTTCATGGCTTCGAAAGCAAAGGGGATCCGCCAGAGCCAGAAGGAAATCTGGCAGAAGAAACTGGATCAGCGACTGGCCGAACTGGCTGCCAAGGGAATTGAAGGCGTCGCCGCGGCCCGGGACGCCGTTGTGCGGGCCCTGAAAGCGAAAGTCCGGGAGGCCGACGGGCGTCTGGCCGCCATTGACGCCAAGGACAAGAAGACCACCGACAAGAAGGAGACGAAGGCCAGGAAACTGGAGGAGGCCAAGCTGGGGAAGACAAAGGAAGAGGCCCCACCACCCGCGGCGGAGGAGAAAGTCTCCAAGAGTAAGAAGAAGAAAGAGGAAAAAGCGGAGAAGAAGGAAGGCGCCGCCAAGGAAAAGAAACCCAAGGCAAAGGAATAATGAGGGAAAACTGGACAGCCGGACGCCTCCTGGAGGTGTCCGGCTCCTACTGGCAGACCTGCGCGCTCCATGCGGGGGTGAAACTGGGTATCTTCACCGCCCTCGGCAGGAGTCAGCTGACCGCGGAGGACGTGGCGCAAAGGACTGCGTCCAGCCTGCGCGGAACCGCGGCACTCCTGAACGCCCTCACCGCCATGGGGCTCCTGGCGCGCGACGGCGACCGGTACCGGAACACCGACGAGTCCTGGACGTATCTTGTGGAGGAGTCGAAGGAGTATATCGGGTACATGATCCTCCACCATCATCACCTGATGGAGTCCTGGGCCAGAATGCCTGCAGCCGTGCGGGGAGGCAGGCCGATCCGGAAGCGCTCGACGTTCCGGAACCGGGAGGTCCGGGAAAGCTTTCTCATGGGGATGTTCAACCTGGCCAGCCGCCTGGCGCCCATGATCGTAAGCGAAGTCGACCTGACGGGACGGAAGCATCTCCTGGACCTGGGCGGGGGACCGGGAACCTATGCGATTCACTTCTGTGGGCGTTACGAGGGGCTCCGGGCTACCGTCTTCGACCTCAAGACCACCCGGCCCTTTGCAAGGAAGACCATCCGCCGCTTCGGCATGGGGGACCGTATCGCCTTTCGGGCTGGGAACTATCTGGAAGATGCTCTGGGGGACGGGTATGATGCCGCCTGGCTGTCTCACATCCTGCACGGGGAAGGACCGGAAGACTGCCGGAAGATCGTGTCCAAGGCGGCGGCGTCCCTGGAGCCGGGAGGCATTCTGGTCGTCCACGAATTCATCCTGAACGATACGAAGGATGGGCCCCTGCACCCGGCCCTGTTTTCCCTCAACATGCTACTGGGGACCCCCGAGGGGCGCTCCTACTCGGACTCGGAGATCCGGGACATGCTCACCGCCGCGGGCCTCCGGGACATACGCCGCCTGCCCTTCCAGGCTCCCAACGACTCTGGCCTCATTGCCGGCTGGAAATGAACTGCATCATGCCTGGCAAGATTCACGGCGCCTGCTCCCGGTGAGGCAGGAATCGAATCACGTACCTGTTTCCCCGGAAAATTCCTGTCCCTCTCCAATCAGGCTGTGAGGCTCCGCTTTTGCTCACCGGCGCGAATCTTCTTCCCCCCTTTCCAGAGTAGACATTTTCCCCTTTCCTCACGACGGATCCCCGTCGAACACAATGGGACAGAGTGTCTCACGGCCGCGCGACAACCCGGCTCGCCGGGAAGGCAGCCGCCGTCCGTTGAATTCATGTAAAAATAAAAAATACAAGATGTTGAAGCATGCTGGCCCGCGGGACCGTTCATGGTACGCCTGTTGCTCCAGGGGAGAGCGCGGCAGTTCAAATCCCCATCAACCCTTTTCAGGAGGGCAGCCATGGACATCAGCACCGTTTCCGGCGTCATTTCTTCCGAGAACCTGGGCATGACCCTGATGCACGAACACTTCCTGTTCGGATTTCCCGGCTGGCAGGGCGACGTCACCCTGGGTCCCTTCGACCGGCAAGCCTGCGTGGAGGCCGGCTTGAAGATGGCTGAAAAGGTCATGGAGCAGGGCGTGAAAACCGTTGTCGACGTCACGCCGAACGAGTGCGGCAGGGATGTGGAGCTGCTCCGGGAGATCTCGGAAAAGAGCGGCCTCAACGTTCTCTGCTCCAGCGGATACTACTTCGAGGGCGAGGGGGCGCCGCCCTATTTCAAGCTGCGCAGCCAGTTCGGGCAGGGCATGGAGCAGGTGTACGAGATGTTCAAGACGGAGGTGGAGAAGGGCGTCGGGACCACCGGCATCCGGCCCGCCGTCTTCAAGGTTGCCTCCGGCAAAGAGGCCATCACGGACTATGAGGCGATGTTCTTCCGGGCGGCCGCCCGGGTCTCGAAGGAGAACGGCATCCCGATCATCACGCACACACAGGAGGGCAGGCTCGGACCCGAGCAGGCCGATCTGCTCATCGCCGAAGGGGCCGACCCGAAGCGGATCATGATCGGGCATATCGACGGATCGACGGACATGGACTACCTCCTCCGGGTCCTCGAAAAAGGCGTTTTCATCGCCTTCGACCGTTTCGGCGTGGAAAACGTCGGTGGAGCGCCGCCGGATTCCCGCAGGGTTGCCTGCCTCATCGGCCTTCTCGGTCTCGGCTGGGCCGATAAAATCATGATTTCAAATGACTACGTGAATTACTGGCTTGGCCGGCCGGGAGTTTCGGAAATCGTGAGCCTCGTCATGCCGAATTACAACATCACCCACATTTTCCAAGACATCATCCCGGCACTGAAGAAGGCCGCCGTCAGCAGCGGGCAGATCGAGACGATGCTGATCGCCAATCCGCGGCGGTTCTTTGAGGGAATCTGAGGCGCCCGCGAACCGCCCGGAGCAGAAGGAAAACATCGCCATTTCACGGAAGGAGGAACCATGTCCGAATACGTGCCGATCACGTTTGAGAAAAGAAACCTGCTGGAACACCTGGCGCAGGTCATCGGGGACTATCCGGATCGGACAGCCGTCGTCACCGCGGACGGCACGGTCCGGAAGACCTATGGGGAGATCGACCGACGCGCGAACCGGCTGGCGCATTATCTCGCCCGGCTCGGCGTCGGCAAGGGCGACCGTGTCGCCATCTTCCAGAACAACAGCTGGCAATACCCGGAGCAGTACCTGGCGATCCTCAAGCTTGGTGCGATCTGCGTTCCCATGAACTTCCGCCTGAAGAGTCCCGAGGCGCTGTTCATCCTGACGGAATCAGGGGCCAAGGCGCTGATCCTGGAAAGCCGGTATGCCGCCGTTTTCGAGCCGACCCTGACCTATCAGCTGGGGGTGAAGCACTATCTCTGCACCAACGGAGATGCCCCCGAATGGGCGGTCGATTACGAGACGGCGCTGGCCGGGGAGCCGGAAGAGGCAATCGAGTCACCGGACATGACCCTGGACGACATCCTGGCCATCTGCTTCACCAGCGGCACGACAGGCCTCCCCAAGGGCTCCATGGCGACGCACCGGCAGATCATGACGAACTTCTACGGTGAGATGGGGAACCTCATCGAGAGCACCATGCTTCCGGACCGGGGATATCATGTCGTCATGATGATCATTCCCGTGTACCACATCGCAGGCATCATGACGCTCTACGCGGGCATGAGATTCGGCTGCACCATCGTCGTATCGTCGGATTTTGTGCCGGAAGGATTCATGCAGACGGTAGAGCGGGAGCAGGTTTCCCTGTGCTACCTGGTGCCGATCATGTTCTTCTTCATCCTCCACGATCCGTCCTTCGGGAAGTACGATCTCAGCAGCCTGCGTTTTGTCCCCTATGGCGCGATGCCGATGGACCCCGCCCTCCTCCAGGACATCCTGAAGAAATTTCCTCCGGGCATCCGCTACATGGACGCCTTCGGCTCGACGGAGGTGTGCATCAACATCGCCAAGCTTCCCGAGGATCACGATCTGACGGGATCTCCCGAAGAAGTTGAAAAGAAGATCGCCCGCCTGAAGAGCATCGGCCGTCCTTTCCGTTACGGCATCGAGAGCACGATTCTGGATCCTTTCGGCAAGGAGGTTGCTCCCGGGGTCGTCGGCGAGATCGCCTCCCGGGGCGAGAAAGTGACCGTCGGATACTGGCGCAATGCGGAAGAGACAGCGCGGACGATCGACCGGAACGGCTGGTTCCACACCGGCGACGCCGGATGGATGGATGAAGACGGGTATGTGTATTTCGCCGACCGGGCCAAGGACATGATCAACCGGGGCGGCGAGAACATCTTCCCCGCCGAGGTCGAGCGCCGGCTCAATCAGCACCCCAAAATCCTGGAATCGGCCGTCTTCGGCGTTCCCGACCCGGCCTGGGGAGCCCGCGTCGTCGCGGCCGTCGTCCTGGCACCGGGGCAGACGGCGGAGATGGTTCCCGCGGAGGAGCTCATCGGTTTCTGCAAGGAGCAGGTGGCAAGCTACAAGGCTCCATCGGCGATCTGGTACATCGACCAGCTTCCGCGGCGGTTCGAACTCGGCAAGGTGATGCGGTTCATGCTGCGCGACGAATACATGAAGAAAAGGGAGGACACCGTTTCATGAGGAATATGCTCGACACCCTGTCCTTCCGGGTTTCCCCGGAGGACGAGTACAATCATCCCGTTGATGATGCGAAGAACTTCAATGAAAGCATGTACATCAACATATTCGACTTCAACCGGGCCATGGGCGGATGGTTCCGCGTGGGAAACCGTCCGAACGAGGGGAACGCGGAGGTCACCTGCTGCCTGTATATCCCCGACGGAAGCGTGGGATTCATCTTCAGCCGTCCGAACATCTCGTCGAACGAGTCCCTCGACGCGGCGGGGCTGAAATTCGAGGTCCAGGAGCCGCTGAAGCGGATCCGGGTCACCTACGGCGGACCGGTGTGCCTCCTGAAGAACCCGCATGAGATGGCGAAACCGATGAAGGCCTTCGCGGAGAACCCCATTGTTGACTGTTCGGTGGCCCTGGACTTCCAGGCGGTCGGACCGGTCTTCGGCGGCGAGATGGTCAACAAGGACGGCAGCCCTTTCCAGGAGCCTCCGGAGGAGGCGTTTGCGAAGGCGCATTACGAACAGCACATGAGCGGCGCGGGAACCATCCGTGTCCAGGAGCGGGAATGGAAGATCGACGGCTTCGGACTGCGGGACCACTCCTGGGGTCCGCGGTACTGGCAGAACATCTTCTGGTACCGGTGGCTGCCGATGAATTTCGGCCCCGATCTCGGGTTCATGTTCATGATCATGGGCAGGGAAGACGGAAACCACCAGATGATGGGGATCATGCTGGAGAACGGCCGGTACGTTCCCTTCCGGGACGTGGAACTGCAGACGGAGTGGGACGAAAACTACTATCAGACCGCCCTCAAGGTGAAGGCCGGGACCGACGACGGCGTGCATGAGATCGAGGGGCGGGTCCTGTCCCTCATCCCGCTTCGCAACCGGAGAAAGAACGAGGCGGGCGACGTGCTCGAGACCCGCATCACCGAGGGGATGACCGAATACCGGTACCGGGGCAGGGTAGGGTACGGAATGTCGGAATACCTCGACCAGATCATCCATGGCGAACCGGCGGGAAAGGAGAAGGGATGACATGAAGCAGGAAGAACTCGCCGGCTGCCTCACCCGCGCCGCGTCGCGGCATCTCGGAAAACCGGTGGTGATCGAAGATCTCAGGACGCTCTCCGGCGGCGCTTCCGCGGAGACCTGGCATTTCGACGCCCTCTGCGGCGCGGATCGCCACGAGCTGATCCTCAGGCTGTCGCCCCCGGGAGGGAAGAAAGACAAGAACCGCCTGGACCGGGGAACGGAGGCGCAGGTGCTGGCAAACGTGCAGAAAGCGGGCGTTCCCGTTCCTCCCGTCCATTTCATTCTCGATGACGAGGACGGGATCGGTCCCGGCTATGCCATGCAGCGCATCCCGGGCGAGACCATCGCACGGAAGATCCTGCGCGACGACGAATACGCAGAGGCGCGGGACATCATGGCCCGGCAGTGCGGAAGGATCCTTGCCGGCATCCACGCCGTCGATACCGGCCTGCTTCCACCCCTGAAGAAGCAGCCGGCGGAGGCGGGGCTGAAGCAGCTGTATACGTTCTACGACGCCTTCGGCGACAAGCACCCTGTTTTCGAGTACGCCCTGCGCTGGCTTCAGGACCACATCCCGAAGCAGGGGGACCTGCGCCTGGTGCACGGCGATTTCCGGAACGGCAATTTCATTATCGGTCCCGAGGGGGTCCGGGCCGTCCTCGACTGGGAACTCGCCCATCTCGGCGATCCCATGGAGGACCTTGGCTGGATATGCGTCAATTCCTGGCGCTTCGGCCACATCGACCACCCCGTCGGCGGCTTCGGCAGCCGGGAGGACCTGTTCGCCGGGTACGAGGGAGCGGGAGGCGTTCCCGTCGATCCCGCCGCGGTCCATTTCTGGGAAGTGTTCGGAACGCTGAAGTGGGGAATCATCTGCATCGTCCAGGCCTTCACCCATCTGATGGGAATGAAGCGCTCCGTGGAGCTGGCCGCCATCGGCCGGCGGACCTCGGAAACGGAGATCGATCTGCTGCGTCTGCTGAGAGAGGGAAAGTGACATGGCTCCATCACGACCGACCGTTTTAGAGCTGCTGGAGGCCGTTCAGGAATTCCTGGAAAAGAGGATCGTAAAGGCCGTCGATTCGCACCGGGCCTTTCACACGCGGGTCGCCATCAATGTCCTGGCGCTGGTAAGGAGGGAACTCCAGCAGGGGCCCGGATTCGCAAGCGAGGAACAGGGGCGGCTCCGCTCGCTGCTCGGTGTTGACGGTGGGATCCCGGAACTGAATGACGAATTGTGCCGGCGCCTGCGGAACGGCGAGCTGGACTGCCGCGGCGGGGATCTTTTCCGGCACCTGTTCGAGACGACGATGGCGCAGCTGGCCATCGACAATCCCGAGTATTCCGGGTACCGGAAGGCCCTGGAGGAATCGGCGGGCGCGGGAGGCTGAAAAACGGGCTCCCTTCGCCCGTTATGCGGTCTCCCTTGAAATGCCGTACCGTGCCATCTTCCGGTACAGTGTCGAACGGGCCATTCCCAACGAACGGGAAGCGAGGGAGAGGTTCCACCGGCACGTCCCGAGAGCGGCCCGGATGCGTTGCAGCTCCCGGGCGTCCGGCGATTCCGCGTGGCGGCTGCCGGCGATGTCTTCCTTGAGGTCCCCGGCTTCGATCACCCGTCCTTCCGAGAAGATGCAGGCCGTCTCGATCGCGTTTTCCAGTTCCCGCACGTTGCCGGGCCAGGGGTAGTAGAGTAGCGCTTCCATGGCCCGGCTCGACATCTCCTTCTGTTCCCCCCCGTGCCTGTCGCTCATTTTCCGGAGGAAATGACTCACCAGCCGGGGGATGTCTTCCCGGCGCTCCCGCAGGGGCGGGATTTGAAAGGATATCACGTTGAGGCGATGGTACAGGTCGCCCCGGAAGCGTTTTCGCTCCACCATTTCCTTCAGGTCCCGGTTCGTCGAGGCGATGATCTGGACGTCGACCCGCTGCGGCCTGCCGCCGCCGAGGGGGATCACCGTCTTGTCCTCGATGACGCGCAGCAGATAGGCCTGAAGATTCATGCTCATTTCGCTGATTTCGTCGAGATAGATGGTCCCGCCCGCCGCCTGTTCGAACCGGCCCGGGCTTCCTCCCCGTCTGGCTCCCGTGAAGGCTCCCGCTTCATAGCCGAAGAGTTCGCTTGCCGTCAGATCGGGCGGGATGGCCGCACAGTTGACGGCCACGAACGGGTGGTGTCTCCGCGGGCTGTTCTCGTGAATGAAGCTTGCCAGGACCTCCTTGCCCACGCCGCTTTCCCCCATGATCAGCTTGGTCGAATCGTATTGCGCGGCCTTCCGGGCCTTCCCGAGGAGCCGGCCGATGCCGGCGGAGCCGAATATGAACTCGCACTGCATCCGGGCCCATGCGGACGGTTTTTCCTTTTCGGGAAAACGAACGCCCGCGGCGGTTCTCGCGCCGGCCCGGGGTGCGGACGGGATGGAAGGCCTTGACGTCCAGTTCGTTCGAACGGCCGGCTCCAGGGCGTATCCCAGCCTTTCTTCGATCATGCCGGCGATGGACTGCACGATGCCCAGTGCAAATATGTGAAAATGCTTGATGAAGCAGGTAAGGCACACGGCACCGGCAACTTCCCCCGTGAAGGGGTCCCGGATCACCGTTGCCGCATTGGCCGAGTCCTGCCACTGCTTGATGTAATTCTCCTCTCCGATGACGCAGATGGGCTGGCCGGTGGCAAGAGAGGTCCCGATCGCGTTGGTTCCGATGTATTCCTCGCTGCAGCTTGTTCCGATATTGAAGCCGCAGCGCATCCCGCTCTCGGACCACCGGTCGTTTCCCGTGCCGGCGATGATGACGGCCTTCTCGTCGGCGATGGCCACCACGAAGCGCGACAGTTCGAGCATGGGGTGGAATTTCTCCAGGATGGGCGTTGCCGCATCGATGAGTCTCCTCACCCGTTCGGACCGCTCGTTGATGTACTCTTTGCTGAATGTTACGGGAGCCCTCTTGATGTCCTGACTGATGCCGACGGCGAAGCTCCTCTCCAGGGAATAATCGATCTGCCGGCGAAACATGCTCCTGAGGTACAGCACGCTGTCCCGAACGGTCACGGACATAGGATGTTCCCCCTCTGGTCTCTGCGATTCGCGTCCCGGATATTGCCGTTGACGCTGCTCCATGCCGCCGCCGTTCTCATGGTTTTGCTTCCGTCGGCTGGAAGACTGTAAATGCCCGGGAAAAGAAAAGTCAAGGAGGGATGGCAGGCTGGAGCGACGGGAGTCACGCGGGCGGGGATTCCGAACCGGATGCAGTGGGGGGATCTCCGAGCACGACGAGGGCGTCCACCGTCTCCGGGTCACGGCCGCCGCACGACGTAGACGGATACGTCCTTGCCGAAATGGTTGATCACCGGCGTCTGCGTGTGGCCGGACTCTTTCGAATATCTTGCCGTATGCTCCCGGGCGTAGGATCCCAGTTCGCGGATGCTTACCCGGCTGTCCCCGTCCGCGTCGGCGGCCCGATGGTTGTCCAGTCCCTCCAGAAGGCTGTACGTGAAGACCCCGTTCCTGCCCCGGTAGCCGTCCAGCGCCCCCTGCGTGGAGCTTGCCGAGGCGAACATGTGCAGGCCCATGTTCCTCGCCATGACCGTCATTCGCGCGTCGTAAAGGCCACTCACAAAGCTGTCGAGGCCGCCCGCATGGCAGGTATCGAGAATGTAAATCTGTGTCAGCGACTTGATGTTCTTCGAAATTTCCATGATCTCGTTTGAGTTGATGAGGCTGCCGCCGTCGAGCGTACCGTTGTAGTCATGGGTGACGATGGAGTAGAGGCCCGACTCGATGACCCCGTGGCTGGCCATGAAGAGCACGAAGACGTCGCCGGGTTTTACGGTCCGGGACAGCTCGCGGATCCTGTCCTGAATGTTTCTCTTGGTCGCATCGCCGTTGGTCAGCGTGGTAACGCGGATGTTCTCGCGTCCGTATTGTGTCCGGGACTGCTCCTGAATTTTTTGGGCGAAACTCTCCGCATCCTTGACGGCAAACCGGAGATTGCTCTCCCGGGATTTGAATTCGTCGATCCCAACGGCCAGGATGTAGATGCGGGGGTCATCCGGCCTGAGGGTTGACCGGAAGGTGGCCGTCTTCAGAATGCTCTGCACGGAATTGCTCCGGTTGAAGGCAGCGAGGCCGATGTCGTTCTCTCCCGGGATTGCGTCCACGGTGATCGCTCCTTCGTAGACGTCGCCTTTCGGCGCGGTTCTTATGAGGCCCAGCCCGTTTTCCTGCCTGGCGACGAGGTTGATGCTGCGCAGGTCCTCCCGGATTGCCCGCGAGTTGTAGGCAAGAATGGTCGTACTGCCTGCCGGTGCCGCCTTTGCCTGCCGGTAAAAACCGTCGGACTGGATGAGCTTGCCGTTGTGGAACAGGCGGACCTCGCCGATTCCGCCGCCGGCAGCCGTGATTCTGTAGCCGATGGTGACGTTTGTCTCCGCGGTTTCCTTCGGTACGGTGAGGAACGCGACCTGAGGCGAAGGATTTCGGAGGGCTTCCTCGATATTCGTCGCATTCAGCGCGGCCGTATCCTCGCCCTTCAGTTTCGCCTCCACGATGTCCGGCCGATAGAAGACATCATAGAACTGTTCGAGGCCGAACACCCGGTTGCCCTGCCTGACGTTGAGGAACGCGGGGCCGTACCTGGATCCCTTGAAATGGCCCTCCGGGGTGATGACGATCCAGTCGTCGTCGACAAGGCTGATGAATTGGGCGATCTCCCTGTCGCTGGAAACGTCCCAGAGGCGGATCGTGCTGTCCCCGCCGCTGCCGTGGTAGGAAATGGGCCGTATTCCGACACCGCTCGCGGAAAGGATGTGCCGGCCGTCCGGATGGAAGGCCACGGAATTGACATTGCCCGTGTGTCCCCGGAACGTCCTGATCTCGGAGCCGGTCGCCGCATCCCAGAGCCGCAGGGTGGTGTCCTCGCTTCCCGAAAGCACCTGCCGTCCGTCGGGGCTGAAGGCCACGGACGTGACCCAGTCCGTGTGCCCCCGGAAGGTCCGGTTCTCCTTGCCGCTTTTGGCGTCCCAGAGCCTCAGGGTCCTGTCCAGGCCTCCCCCTCCGGACAGGATGTGCCGGCCGTCGGGACTGAACGCCACGGCATGCACGAAATCCGAATGTCCCTTCATGATGATAGGCTCCCCGCCGGAGGCCAGATCCCGGAGCTTCAGAACGTAGTCATCTCCCGCCGACACGGCGAACCGGCCGTCCGGGCTGAAGGCCTGAACGGTCATGGAGCCGGTTTTCAACTTGAATGTTCGGATTTCCCGGCCGGTCTGCACGTCCCAGAGCCGCTGGGTGTCGTCCAGGCCGGTCGAAAGGGCCCGCTTCCCGTCCGGGCTGAATAAAACGGAGTTGACGCTCTTGGAGTGCCCCTTGAGGACCCGGATCTCACGGCCCGTCTTCACGTCCCAGAGCCGGATGGTCGTGTCTTCGCTTCCCGACAGGGCGAGCCGCCCGTCGGGGCTGAACGTCGCGGCGGTAACAGGGCCGGAATGTCCCGAGAACTTCCTGATCTCAATGCCGGCGGCCAGATCCCAGAGCTTCAGGGTGCGATCCGGGCCTCCCGACAGTGCAAGGCTTCCGTCCGGGCTGAAGGCCGTGCATGCCGTCTCTCGTGCAAATCCGATGAACACCTGCAATCGCCGGCCGTCGGCCGCATTCCAGAGCAGCACGGCAAAATCGGCGCCGCCCGACAGGATCTGCCGGCCGTCGGGGCTGAAGACAGCGGATTGGACCCGGAAGGAGTGCCCCTTGAACGTTCTCAACTCGTTTCCGTCGGCATCCCAGAGCTTCAGGGTGTTGTCGAAGCTGCCGGACAGGAATTGCCGGCCGTCCGGGCTGAACGCAACGGTCTGCACCCAGTCCGAGTGCCCCTTGAACACCCTGACCTGCCGGCCGCTGGATGCATCCCAGAGCCTCATCGTTTTGTCGATGCTACCCGACAGGATGTACCGGCCGTCCGGGCTGAACGCCGCGGACCTCACCTCGTCGGAATGCCCCGTGAAGACTCTCACCTCCCGGCCGCTGTCCGCGTCCCGGAGCGTCAGCGTGTTGCTGAGACCGATGGACAGAACGGATCGATGATCCGGACTGAGGGCGACGACATCGCGCGAGTATCCCTGTAATTTCCCGATCTCCGCGCCGGTGGCGATGTCCCAGCGCGTCAGTGTGCCGTTCACGCTTCCCGCCAGGGCGTGCCTGCCGTCGGGGCTGAAGGCGGCGAAGGTGACCCAGTCGGCGCGGAACGTCCTGAGGGGCGCGCCGCTTGCCACGTCCCAGAGCCTCAAGGTGTTGTCCCTGCTCCCGGACAGGGCGTACTTTCCATCGGGGCTGAAGGCCACGGACGTGACCCAGTCACGGTGCCCCTTGAAGGTCCTGATCTCCATGCCGCTGGACACTTCCCAGAGCTTCAGGACGTAATCTTCGCCCCCCGAGAGGGCGTACCGGCCGTCGGGGCTGAAGGCCACGGCGTTCACTTTTCCCGAGTGCCCCATCTGCACGAAGATGTCCGGCCTTGCATCGGCGGAGACGGACTCCTCCGGCACTGCCCACGCCAGCACGGCGGCGAAGAGCAGGAGGATCAAGGGTCCGGTTCCCATCCTGAAACCGGTAGATTTCATATGCCAGCATCCTTTCCGCAGGCCGGCCGGGCCGGCGAAGGTCCTACAGCAGCAGGATGATATCGACGATGACCATCCCGATCAGCGCGACTCCGGCCAGAAAATTCAGCACTTCACTCAACCACCCCAGACGCTGGATCCAGAGCCCGCCCATGATGCCCAGGATGTAACCGGCCAGGGCGCCGACCAGCCCGCACAGCAACCGTGTTCCGTAAGCCGTCTTGTATGTGTGTCCTGTTCCCAGCCCCGCCGTGAATCCGAGAAAGACCAGAAAGAAAAAGACGCCCACGCGGAAGTCGTCAAAGGACGGTTTTATCCCCGCTTGAGAACGGATGCCGTGGACAAACAGAAACAGGACGCCGCCCGTTCCCGCCAGGGCGAAGATCCAGCCGAGGATGGAACCCTTTCGCAGTGCCTCGGCATACCCGGTGATGGAGGCCACGAGCGAGACGGCCAGTAGGATTGACAGTTCCATCTTGGCGTGGCCGGCAAAGGGCGATTGAACGGTTTTTTCTTTGGGAAATACACGGCGGTACAGGAGGGAAGGGAAAAACCGGGAATGGAAAGTCCACGATAGCAGATGGGGTGGCTGGCTTGATCCGGGCATGCTGTCCCTCCCTTCATGACCCGGCGAGGGGCCTTTCCAGGCTGAACCCGGCCGGACGATAATCTGATGGCGGTTATCCGAGCGCTCCAAGGAACCAGTCCCGGAAGTCGGCCAGGGGTCCCAGCGGCGGGGAAGCGGGGGCTTCCGTCGAACCGGCTGTTCCATTGACCCAGAAGACGTTGAGGCCGACTTCCATGGCAGGCTCCATGTCGTTGACCCAGTTGTCGCCCACCATGACGCACTCCTCCGGGCGCCGGCCGATGAGTTCCAGAATTTCCCTGTAATAAAACGGATTCGGCTTGGTCGAGTGCATGTTTTCGTACGACGTCACGAGCCGAAAGGGAAAATCGGAGACACCGGCCCAGTCCATGCGTTGTCTCATGGCCGTCTCCGGAAAGATCGGGTTCGTAGCAACGACCACCTCGCATCCCGCTTCGAGCGCGGTCCTGACAGCCAGACGGGCCGCGGGATTGGGACTGGTCAGCGGACGCAGGTTGCCGAACCGGGACGCGTAGAATTCGTCGAAGAGGGGCATCATCTCCTCCGCCGTCCGCTCGACGCTCGGGAAGAAGTGATCGATGAACACCTGCTGATTCGTAACGGCGGGATTCTGATTCTTTGTCATCGCATACGTTGCCTTGAAAAGCGCGTTGATGAACTTTTTCGGAGGGACCAGATGAGCCATGCCGGGGGTCAGCAGGTCAAAATACTCTTTTACAAAGCGGTTCATGTCATTCAGGAGGAGAGTGTCATCCAGGTCGAACAGAACCGCGCGAATCGTCTTGTCCACGTTGCAATATCCTGTGACGGCTCTCTGCCTGCAGATGCCTCGGTGTTTTCCCGTTTTATGATGAAACGGTCATGGATTGGAGGATTGAGGACGATGGCGTTTTGTTTTGATTCAGAAAAGATCTCCGTTTTTCAGTGGGTTGAAGATACGGGATGGGGTCTCGAAAGTCAACTTCCATTACAGGGCGGTCGGACGGTTTCTCCGGAATGGGAAAGCGGGATGCTGCCGATGTTATTTACTGTTTGAAGCGGACCGGAGTGTCAGGACTGTGGATTGCTTCATTTCAGTCGACCTTTCCTCCATTCATCAACTGCCGGACAGACGGGCTGTCCAGATCCAATGGGAGACGGATGGCCATACTTCCAGGACCGGAATTCGGTACGGCAGTTCATGCTTTCGGGATTTCAAATCAGCCGGTTGAATGATAAAGAAGAAAAACGATGATGATTCAATTGTCCTTTACAGCAGACCAGCCAAAGGGGGGAACGCAATGGGGAGCTTGTGGGACAATCTCCGGAAGTTATTCAGGAAGGGCCGTGTGCATAATCGGTTCTCGGTGACAGGCACAGCCATGGTCATCATTGCCCCAGGCGAGAACGGGGAAAGGAAGGTACGGATTCTGGACATTAGCAAGGGTGGATTGGCCTTCATTTATGACGGACCGAAGGAAAAGCTGGAAGAATCTGGGATTATGCAGCTTCTTGCGAATAACGTAGTGTTCGTTGATAAGGTTCAATACGATACGGCTTACGACATTCCCCAGCAGGAAACAGAAGGTCAAT
The DNA here is from genome assembly GCA_035363115.1 of Syntrophales bacterium. Lineage (NCBI taxonomy): Bacteria > Pseudomonadati > Thermodesulfobacteriota > Syntrophia > Syntrophales > Syntrophales bacterium. Next base: position 1,281,253 of record DAOSEM010000001.1, read on the forward strand.
ATCGCCGCCGGGGGGTAAAATTCAGATTCATGGGTGTCCTGGATGACACCAAACTGGACTCTTTTATCAGGGATATTAAGTCATTCGAATTGTAGCACAGATTTCACGTTCAATTGAGCGACGTGGTTCTTCCGCCATGTCGGGAAAAACGCGGTTGCCGATTCAATCACGATTGAGTTTACGTCCCTCTTCAGCAATATCCGCAGCTACGACAACGCATTGAGTCCCGGATACCTGCAATATTTGTTTCTCAGGTGGAAAACCTCTTCATTTGTGCATGCCCGCCTTATACAGATCTGGAAACACACAAGCACGAGGGAAGTCAAGGAATTGAATGCTGTTAAGCCTGCAGCCCGCGCATCTTGATTCTTTCCACGATGCCTCCCCTTCTCAATAAGGATGTGTATTCTTCATGACGGATAACCTGCTTCAGGTATTCTATGTTGTTGTTGATGCTTTCTATGTACAAATCACTGTCGATGCCCCACCTGACCCGAAAGTGTAGTTTCATATGCTTGTAGACGCTTCCAAGGTCATATTCCATCCGATTCAGTGTAACATGATAAAATTGCAGAGTCTTAGAGAGCAGGTCATATTCATTTTCATAACCGGCAATGCCCGCTTCCTTAAATTCATAATAAAGAAAGAGGAGTTTTTCGAGATAGAGACGATCGGCCATCTGCCCGAGAAGGTCAGCCGTGCCCAGAATTTTACCTGCTGTTTCAACCTCTTGATTAAGAAAACGAATTTCGTTGATTCGCTCGGTGAATCCTGTGCACAGCAGTATATCTCCAAATGATTTCCATTCGTTCGCGAAGCTTGGATGGCCGGCGAAATAATGGTTACAAAAATCAATGCTTCTCAGGATATGATCATTCGTATATTTTGCTCCGGTGCCACTTGTGTCATCAAGGGTTTGATTATAACCCGTATCGTGCATCAGCGCGCTGATGATGTCGATGTTGATCATCTTTTCTGAAAGCAATTTGCCGTCAACGAAAGCACCATGAATGAGTCGCGCCGTTGCCAGAAAAACTTCCATGGTATGACGCAAATCATGGTATTCTGTATTACATGCCTGAAATCCTGGATAATTGCCCTCAAAGAGCCTTATGATGTCTTGAAACACATGGGATATTTCCTTGATTGAAAAGGAAGGATCAATGCTGTGCAGGATGATTTCGACTTCATGAAAAATTGTCTCTGGATCGTCGATATCGACGAGGCTGATAAGCTTTTGGGTGCTATTATCCTTTTTCATGATGTTTGATATGGTATCTGTCTCAGTAGCGTTGTTGCGGGATGCCTGAGTGCCATCCGGGGCCTGGGTATATAGGGGACGGTTTTTTCCCAGATTGTATTTTCGCCATCACGTTCGGAGGAGGGTATGGACACGATAGACGATACCTGACACATGATGCATGGATCATCGTCGCCTCATCGACAATGCGACCGCAAACCCTTCTTTTCAAATTAATATTTAGTCTATATCCGTTTAGAGATAAGTCACAATATACCAAAAGGTTCATTTTTCTATACTTTTGGGTATAGATTGGGACATGTGATCGGTGAAAACCAGATGGTGACAGACCGTGCCGGAAGAAATGCATGCTGGTATGCCGAACCTGGTAGATGGAGCGGCTGCATGATTCAGCACATGCAGCAACTCACGTGGCTTGAGGTGAGATGGAGGAGGAAACGGATGTGCACTCCGGTCTAAAAACACTCCTCCTGTTTTCATAAGACAACAATGAGAAGGGACTATCGATGGACGAGCTCCAAATGGTCACCGATCATGCACGACGGGAAAGCCTGCTGAAATATGCAGCTGTCCAGGCGGAAGCAAAGCGCACAACAACGACGAGAGTGGTCAAGCCTGGGGACAGAACGGGGACAGGAAAAAGACAGCGGATGATTGAAATGATTGAAAAAATGGCGGAAGTGCATGGGAATCGAACCCACCTGAGAGGTGTCTAGCCCCTCACTCCGGATTTGAAGTCCGGGAGGCCCACCAGTGACCTTGGCACTTCCGCGCGTTCGGGTTTATAGCAGAATCGAGTCTGCTTTCAAAGATATTCCGGCCGCTCCACCGCCCACCAGCCGTCGTCGATGACCTGAACCGTGACTTCACTGCCGGCCTTGACCAGCGTGACGTCTTCCGGAACGACGACGAGGCCGTTTGCCTGGACCATCGATTTGAGGATCCCCGACCCCTGCTCGCCGGTCGTCCGGACGACGACGCGGGCGTCTTCCCGCTCCAGGCGGGCCCTCAGGAACGTCCTTACCCCCTTGCCTTTCTTGATGTCCTCCATTGTAACGGCCTGGACGGTTTTGCGGAAGATGTGCCGGTGGCCCGCCATTTTCAGGAGGGAAGGCCGGACGAACTGCTCGAAGGAGACCATGGAAGAAACCGGGTTGCCGGGGAGGCCGAAGAGGGGAACGCCCTCCATCTCTCCGAAGGCCAGGGGCTTGCCCGGCCGCATGGCAACCTGCCAGAACTCGATCCGGTTCCCCTCGCTTCGCAGTATGTCCTTCACCAGGTCGTAGTCCCCCATGGATACGCCGCCCGACGACAGGATCACGTCGGCCCGGAGGGCCATGCGGAACTTGGCTGTGAGGTCCTCCCGGGTGTCGCGGGCGATGCCGATCATCAACGGAACGGCGCCGCAGGCCGCTGCCTGGGCGGCCGAGGAGTAACTGTTGCTGGAGATGATCTTCCAGGGCGTTACGGGCTCGTCGATGTCCGCCAGTTCATCACCCGTCGCCAGGATGGCCACAAGGGGCCGTTGGTAGACGGAGACGAAGGAGCGACCCAGGGAGGCCAGCATGCCGATCTCGGCGGGGCGGATGACCTCTCCCCGCCGAATGACCGTCTCGCCCTCCCGGACGTCTTCACCAGCCCGGCGGATGTCCTGACCTTCCTGGACAGGCACCAGGATGCGGACGTTGTTCCCGTCTTTCTCCGTGTCCTCCACGCGAAGCACCGCGTCGGCCCCTGCGGGCAGGGGGGCTCCGGTCATAATCCGCGTGGCCTGTCCCGGGCCTACCTTCTTCTTTGGAACGGACCCCGCCGGCAGGTCCTCGATCACCTTCAGGATGACTGGTTTTTTCGGGGAGGCGCCGAACGTATCCTGCCATCGCAGGGCGTAGCCGTCCATGGCGGAGTTGTCTTTCGGCGGGATGTTGCGGGGGGCCGCCACGTCCTCTCCGAGGACCCGTCCCAGGGCATCGAGGATACCGACCCTCTCCAGGCCCAGAGGCGTTATGGAATTCAGAATGCAGTGGAGGGCTTCATTGACGGATATCATATGGCTGACACATTGAAGATCCTGCACGATAGAAGAAGTATCCGCGGGATTCGTTTCTTATCCCTGGTTGATGAATCGGTGTTCAACTCTGTATGTAATGTATTCCTGTACGTTGAATGAGTCCCCGCTTCAGCAGATACTCCAGATGCTTCCTGATCAGGGCGCTTTCGGCAAAGTCGAAAAATGCCTTGGGGGTTCTTGGTTTGCCGTAACAGATCCAGGCGTTCGTGATTTCCTGGAACGTCCGTTTACGCTTCAGGAACGCCAGGATCTTCCGTTCCCGTTCAAAGATCACTTCTTCGTAACGATGCCACAGGGGGCCCGGCGGACTGTTGAATATACCCGCCTCATGGCTGGCCAGCCATACCCTGGCGGAAATCCCCTGAAGCCGGCGAATGGAATCAAGGGTCTGCTCGATGCTGGAGTAGCGGTCTCCATACCAGGGGCCGAACGGCGTCAGGTCGTAATCGCCGATAAAGAGGATTTTCGAATTCCGGAAGAAGAAAGAAAGATTGCCCGGTGTATGGCCCGGCGTGGCGATCACTTCCACCTGCTCCGACCCGAGGTCGATGACCTCCCCGTCCTGAAAAAAGCGCGAGGGCTGGCGGGGGCGGTATCGGAACTGCTCTTCCATGAAGCGCCTCCAGTAATCCCTCTCCTCCATTCCCTCGATTCCATACCAGTCCAGAAAGACGGAAATGCCGCTCATCGGTGGGGCGTCCCGCTCGGAAATCCAGATGGGCAGGTCTTCGAAGACGTCGATCTCTCCGAAATGATCCTCGTGGAAGTGGCTGAGCCAGACCTCCTTCACCTTTCCCTTTTTGTGGATATCCTGAAGAATTTCGCGGTCGGAGGACGGGTCGATAATGATCCCCGCCTCCTCGATGAAAAGGGAGTGGCAGTAGGGATACTTGCCCCCGTTCAGGCCGGGGATGAACTCAATTGGACCAATCTGTTTTCGTTCCATGATGTGCATGATTATATAGAGGGCGTATCGGATGCTGTCAAGAACCGACTGACATCCAACCGGCATCCGACAGGAACCCATGGGCGGATGGATGTCCTTGCCATTTTGCTTGACCGTTCCTCCATTCATCCGTTATAGGGGGCTCCTGTTTCGGGATCTCGCGGAATCAACATTATGATAAAATATCGGGAGGTTGTGTTATGAGGATCATATTGCTGGGCGCCCCCGGGGCCGGCAAGGGAACGGTGGCCAAGCTGCTGACGGAATTCGACGGCTCCGTGCAGATCTCCACGGGAGACATCCTGCGGGCCGCCGTGAAGGAGGGGACGCCCCTCGGAAAAGAGGCCAAGGGCTACATGGATAGGGGCGACCTGGTTCCGGACAGCCTCATCATGAAGCTCATGGAGGTCCGCCTGCAGGATCCGGACTGCGCCAGGGGATTCATCCTCGACGGCTTCCCCCGCACGATTCCGCAGGCTGAGGCCCTGAAGACCCTGCTGGCGAACCTGAAGATCCGCCTCGACTTCGTGGCGAACCTGGATGTGCCCCGGGACGTCATCCTGGACCGCCTCACCACCCGGCGGACCTGCTCGAATCCAGACTGCCAGGAGATCTACAACGTCAAGAGCAATCCCCCCGGCCCGGACGGCTCCTGCAAGAAATGCGGAAGCCCCACCATCCAGCGGGCCGACGAGACGGAGGAGGCCATCTCCTTCCGCCTGGAGACCTACAATTCCAAGACGGCTCCCCTCATCGGCTTCTACGAAAAGGAAGGGCTTCTGAAGACCTTCTTGTCCCTGAGCAGCAAGGACACCGTGGAGGCCGTCAAGAAGGCCCTCCAGGCCTGAATTCGAGTCGCCGGGAAGGGAGAGAGAAGCGGAAGTCCTGCGTCCGTCCGGACGGCTCCGCTTGCGGGAGGCGCGGGTGTCCAGGAAAATCGACTACGGGAAGGAACTCAACGAAGAACAGCGGGGGGTCGTCCTCGAAGAGAGCGGTCCGCTGCTCGTCATAGCAGGCGCCGGGAGCGGCAAGACCCGGACGCTGACCTACCGGGTGGCCCGTCTCATCGAAACGGGCGTGCCGCCCAACCGGATCCTCCTGGCCACCTTCACGAACAAGGCCGCCTGGTCCATGCTCTCCCGGGTCCGGTCCCTTCTCGGGCTGGAACTGGAGCGCTTCTGGGGGGGCACGTTCCACTCCGTGGCGCACCGGATCCTCCGCCGCCACGCCGACCGCCTGGGCTACGAGCGGAGCTTCTCCATCCTGGACGCCGAGGACGCGGTCTCCCTCGTAAAGGCCTGCATCGCCGAGCTGGACCTGAAGAAAAGCTCCGAGAAGTTTCCCAAGGCGGAGGTCGTCCAGAGCATCCTGAGCTTCTCCGCCAATACCGACACCCCCGTCGGGGACGTCGTCTTCAGTCGCCATCCTTTTTTCATCTCCCGGGCGGACGACATGGCCGCCGTGGCCGGGCGCTACCGCGAGCGCAAACGGAAGCTCCAGGCCATGGACTTCGACGATCTCCTCCTCAACGTCCGGCAGCTCCTGGCGGAGCACCCGGAGGCGCTCGAGGAGTACCGGGGACGCTTCCTCCATGTGCTGGTGGACGAGTACCAGGACACGAACGTCATCCAGGCGGACCTGGTGGATCTCCTGGCCTCGGGCCACCGGAACCTGATGGTGGTGGGTGACGACTCGCAGAGCATCTATTCCTTCCGGGGGGCCGACTTCCACAACATCCTCCGCTTCCCGGAGCGCTACCCCGACTGCCGGGTGTTCCGCCTGGAGACGAACTACCGCAGCACGCCGGAGATCCTGAACCTGGCGAACCTGAGCATCCGGAACAACGAGAAGCAGTTCGAGAAGACCCTGCGGGCCGTCCGCACGGAGGGGGTGAAGCCCGTCCTGGCGACGGCGTCGTCGGTGCTCCAGCAGGCCCAGTTCGTCGTCCAGCGCATCCTCGAGCTGGAAAGCACGGTGCCGCTCCGGGACATCGCCGTCCTGTACCGTGCTCATTACCACTCCATGGAGCTGCAGATGGAGATGACCCGGCGGGGGATCCCCTTCGAGATCCGCTCGGGCATCCGGTTCTTCGAGCAGGCCCATATCAAGGACGTGACGGCGTACCTGCGGATCCTGGCCAACCCGGGCGACGAACTGGCCTGGAAGCGCGTCCTGCCGCTGTACGGCGGACTCGGGAAAGTCGCGGCGGAGAAAGTCTGGCGCTTCGTTTCGTCCCAGTCGGAGCCCCTGGCTTCGCTGGATTCGGAGGCCTTTCTCAAGGGGGCCACCCGGACGGCCCTGCCGGGGCTGAAGCGGTTCCGGGAGGTCATGCGGCGCCTCTGGGAGCAGGCCGGCGACGCCACGGTTGCGGACCTCATCGGCCTCGTCCTGGAGGAGGGATACCGGGACCATCTGTACGAGCTGTACCCGGAGGCGAGTTTCCGGGAAGAGGACCTGCAGCAGCTGGCAAACTTTTCCGGAGGATTCGAACGGCTGGAGGACTTCCTGAACGAGCTGGCGCTCCTGACGAACCTGGAGAAGGAGGACGTGGCCGCTTCGTCCGATGCGGACAAGGTGACCCTGAGCACCATCCACCAGGCCAAGGGGCTCGAGTGGTCTTCCGTGTTCCTGATCTGGTGCGCCGAGGGCATGCTTCCCCTGGCCCGGGCCCTGAACGACGAGGGCGGGGTGGAGGAGGAGCGGCGGCTTTTCTACGTGGCCTCCACCCGGGCGAAGGACCAGCTCTACCTCTGCTACCCCGTGTCGGACTACCGGCGCGGCATGGGCTCCATGATCGTTCAGCCCTCCCGCTTTATCCGGGAGCTGGCCCCCCGGTACCAGGGGATGCGGGAGAGGCCGTACGAGGAGTGGCTGGTGGACGAAGCGTAGCAGCGGGCCCGGAAAATGTCCGGATGCTGCGTTACGCTTCATCCGTCGTCGTTGGACGTACAAAAGAGTACGCCTCATTCCTCCGGGCTTGCGTGCCTCGCCTGCGGGCGATTTGCGGACCCGTTCAAAAGACAAAAAGGGGACAGGCTCATGCCCGTCCCCCTTCCTGTGCAAAGTCAAATCCGACTCGTTTTTTCAGAGCCAGCGGTCGCTCTTCATCTTCTCCTCGTACTCGGCTTTCAGGGCGATCTGCGTCGCCTCGGCCATGTCCTCGGCCCTCTTGACCCAGTCCTCGAATTTGATGTCCAGCCCGAAGACGCCCACCATCTCGTCCTGGTCGTCGACGATGGGAGCCGACACGGTGATGCACAGCGCGCCGGTCAGCTTGGAGATGTAGAAGTTCGTCACGTGGCTCTTGCCTGTCTGGATGGGCCGGATGAACCACTCCCGATCGGACTGGTCCGTCCCGACGCCGTAGTGCTCGAACCGTGTGCGGTCCGCCAGGGCGGTGATGTTCCGGGTCGTCTTCCGGCCGTTCATGTCCACCACGTAGGCGAACTGGATGGACGGATGGTCTTCCAGTACCTTCTCCATGACGGGCTCCTGGAGCTCCGGCTTCATGGTCTTCATGGCCGGATCCTCGAGGGCCTGCCGGACGACCGCCATGGCCGCCTGGGCCGCCCGGTGCTTGATCTTGTCCAGGTCCGACATGAACAGCTCCGGCAGGTACTTCCGCACCAGCCGGTCCATCTCCTCGTGGGAGATGCTGGTCACGCGTCCGGCCTCGTACTGGTCCGCAATCCACTTGTGGATCCTGGAGACCCCCGGGTGGCGCTTGTCGACGGCGCTGTCCCCCTCCAGCCCCAGGGTGGAGTTGATCCAGAAGGCGACTCCCGACTTTCCGGAGACGTCCGAGACCATGGGCGTGATCGGCCGCTTGAGGAGCTTCGACGTGTCGAAGATGTTGTAGATCTCCTCGCACTTGATCAGGCCGTCGGCGTGGATCCCCGCCCGGGTCACGTTGAAGTCGGCTCCCACGAAGGGGTAGTTGGCGGGGATCTTGTACCCCACCTGCTTGTCAAAGTACTGGGCGATCTCCGTGATCACCGTTGTGTCGATGCCGTCGGTGCCGCCCGTGATGGAGAGGTACTCGATGATGAGGGCCTCGACGGGCGGATTGCCCGTCCGCTCGCCCAGCCCGAGGAGCGTGCCGTTGGCGGCGCTGCAGCCGTAGAGCCAGGCCGTGGTCGCGTTGATCAGGGCCTTGTGGAAGTCGTTGTGTCCGTGCCATTCCAGGAGCTCCCCGGGCACGCCCGCATCCTCGATGAAGGCCCGGACGAGCTTCTCGACACTCCGGGGCAGGGAGGCGCCGGGATAGGTCACGCCGTAGCCCATGGTGTCGCAGAGCCGGATCTTGACGTCGATGCCGCTCTCCTCCCGGAGCTTCATCAGCTCGATGGCGAAGGGGATGCAGAATCCGTAGATGTCCGCCCGGGTGACGTCCTCGAAATGACAGCGTGGCTTGATTCCCGCGTCGAGGATGGCCTTCACGATGCCCAGGTAGCCGTCCATGGCCTGACGCCTGGTTTTATTGAGCTTCAGGAAGATGTGGTAATCCGACACGGAGGTCAGGATTCCCGTCTCCCGGAGGCCGGCCTGCTTCACGAGATGGACGTCGTCGATGGCCGCCCGGATCCATCCGGTCACCTCTGGAAATGTGAATCCCAGGGCCTGGCAACGCTCCACCGCCTCCCGGTCCCGGTTGCCGTAAAGGAAGAACTCCGTCTGCCGGATGACGCCGCGGGGTCCCCCGAGGCGGTGCATGAACGTGAAGAGGTCGACGATCTGCTGGACCGTGTAGGGCGGCCTGGACTGCTGGCCGTCCCGGAAGGTCGTGTCGGTGATGAAGATGTCGTCCGCCGGGTTGATCGTCACGATCTTGTGGTCGAAGTCGATCCGGCAGACCTCATCATAGGGAAAAACTTCCTTCTGGAGGTTGGGCTCGTCGATGTCCTTCAGCTCGTACTTCCAGAACTTCGAGTGCTCGTGATCCAGCACCTTCCTGTATTTATTCCATTTTGCCATGGTATAGGTCTCCCGTTGGAAAAGGGTTCTTCTTTTGGTTGCCTTACTGGACGATCTTCAGCGACAGCTCCATCAACTGCCCGATGCTGGCCGGCGACGGCGCGTCGGTGAGGAGGCAGGTCGCCTTCTGGGTCTTCGGGAAGGCGATGACGTCGCGGATCGAGTCGGTCCCCGTCATCATCATGATGAGGCGGTCGAATCCGAAGGCGAGGCCGCCGTGAGGGGGCGTGCCGAACTCCAGGGCATCCAGGAGGAAGCCGAATTTCTGCCGCGCTTCCTCGTCGCCCAGCCCCAGGGTCTTGAAAATGAGCGCCTGTACCTCCTGGCGGTGGATCCGGATGCTGCCGCCGCCGATCTCCGACCCGTTGAGCACGAGGTCGTAGGCCCGCGCGCGGACCTTTCCGGGGTCCGACTCGAGGAAAGGCAGGTCCTCCATCACCGGCGACGTGAAGGGGTGATGGGTGGAGACGAACCGTTTTTCCGTTTCGCTGTATTCCATGAGCGGGAACTCGGTGATCCAGTTGAAGGCGAACCGTCCCGGCTCGATGAGCCCCAGTTTGCGGGCCACGTATAGTCTCAGGTTGCCGAGCGAATCATGAACGATCCCCGGCTTGTCGGCTACGAAGACGATCAGGTCGCCTTCCTTCGCCTCCATCCGCTCCTCCACGGCCTTCATCTCCTCGGGCTTGAGGAACTTGGCGATGGGGGACGTCCAGCCGTCGGGGTTCACCCGTGCCCAGGCCAGCCCCTTGGCGCCGAAATCGGCGACGTAGTCCCTCAGCTCGTCCAGGTCCTTGCGGGACAGCTTCCGGTTGTCCTCGATTTTGATCGCCTTGATCACGCCGCCGACGGAGGCGACTTCCTGGAACAGGTTGAAGCCGCACGCCTGCAGGACATCCGTCAGGTCCCGGAGCTCCAGGGCGAAGCGCGTGTCCGGGCTGTCCTTGCCGAATCGGTTGATGGCGTCCCGGTAGGGAATCCTCGGGAAGGGGATGGTCAGCTCGATCCCGAGGCACGTCCGCCACAAGTGGGCCATGAAGCCCTCCATGACGGCGATGAGGTCGTTCTCCTCGATGAAGGACATCTCCAGGTCGATCTGGGTGAACTCCGGCTGCCGGTCTGCCCGGAGGTCCTCGTCGCGGAAGCACTTGACGATCTGGTAGTAGCGGTCGAACCCCGACACCATCAGGAGCTGCTTGAAGATCTGCGGCGACTGGGGCAGGGCGTAAAACATTCCCGGATTCACCCGGCTGGGGACGAGGTAATCCCGTGCCCCTTCGGGGGTGCTCTTCGTCAGGACGGGCGTCTCCACCTCGATGAAGCCCTGCCCGTGGAAATACTCCCGCGTGGCCGCGGCAGCGCGGCTGCGGAGCATGATGTTGCTCTGGATGTTCGCACGGCGCAGATCCAGGTAGCGGTAGCGCAGGCGCACGTTCTCGGAGACTTCCGTGTCCGCATCGAGTGGAAACGGCGGGGTCTTGGACTCGTTGAGGATCTCCAGCTCGTCCGCCAGGACCTCCACCTCGCCCGTTTTCATGTTCGGGTTTTCCATGCCTTCGGGCCGGCGGCGGACGGTTCCCCGGACGGCGAGGACGTACTCGCTCCGGATGCGGTGGGCCACCTGGTGGGAATCGGGATTCGTCTCCGGGTTGAACACCACCTGGACGAGCCCTTCCCGGTCCCGCAGGTCCACAAAGATGACGCCGCCGTGGTCCCGTCTCCGGTGGGTCCAGCCCATGAGCACGACGGAGTTTCCGAGGTCCGCGGCCGATACCTGGCCGCAGTAGTGCGTTCTTTTCTGCTTGGTGATGAATTCAGACAAGGTCTTCTGCTCCTCTTTGCAATGCTTCCATTTTCCCGGTGATGCCCGCAAGATCGAGGGGAACCGGGGTCTGCGAACTGTTCTTCAGGTCCCGGAAGACGCCGCTGTTTTCGGCGATCTCCCGGTCTCCAATAATCAAAGCGTAACGGCAGCCGAGCTTGTCGGCCCGTTTCATCTGGCTCTTCAGGCTCTTTCCGGCGTAGTCCATCTCTACTTCGACGTCCTCCAGGCGCAGGCGGTTCGCCAGCTCGAAGGCGATTTTCTGGGCTGCGGCGCCCAGGGCGGCAATGAACAGCGCCGGCTCGCGGCGGTAGTCTTCCGCTCCCCTCGGCATCAGCGAGACGAGGCGCTCGAAGCCGATGGCGAAGCCGATTCCCGGGATGTCCGGTCCTCCCAGCTGCTGTACGAGCCCGTCGTAGCGGCCGCCGCCGACGACAGCGTTCTGGGCGCCCAGGACGTCCGTGGTCACCTCGAAGGTGGTCCGGGTATAGTAATCGAGGCCCCGCACCATGCGGTTGTTGATGGAGTACTGCACACCGAACAGGCCGAGGGATTCCTGGACAATTCCGAAATGGGCGCGGCAGTCGTCGCAGAGGTAATCGGCCAGGCGGGGCGCATGCTCGACGGCAGCCCGGCAGGATTCGATCTTGCAGTCGAAGACCCGCAGGGGATTGGTCTGGATCCGCCGGCGGCAGTCCCCGCAGAGTTCTTCTTCCCGCCCCTGCAGGTGGGCGACCACGGCCGACCGGAAGGCGGGGCGGCACAGGGGGCAGCCGAGCGAATTGATCTCGACATGAGAATTTACAAGGCCCACCGCCTTGAGGAAGTGGGTCAGCATCAGGATCAGCTCCGCGTCCACCCGGGCATCGTCGAGGCCCAGGATCTCGGCGTCGATCTGGTAGAACTGGCGGTAGCGTCCCTTCTGGGGCCGCTCGCGGCGGAACATGGGGCCGATCGTGTACAGCCGGGCCACCGGTTCGGCGGCGTACAGGGCATGTTCGATATAGGCCCGGACGACCCCGGCGGTCGCCTCCGGCCGCAGGGTCAGGGACTCTTCCCCCCGGTCGGTGAAGGTGTACATCTCCTTCTCCACGACATCAGTGGTCTCGCCGATCCCCCGGGCGAAAAGCTCCGTCTTTTCAAGGATCGGGATGCGGATATCCCGGAAGCCGAAGGCGTGGAAGACCCGGCGGGCCTGCTCTTCGACGAACAGCCACTGGCCCGCCTCGGCGGGCAGGATGTCTTTGAAGCCCCGGATGGCGCTGATGGTTTCCATGGCACAACCAAACCCTTTTTCTCAAAGAGCGGATTCCTAACACAGATACCAGGGAAAGGCAACCGCATTCTGGGACGGGCCGGGACGGGAGGGGCGTTCGACGGATGTCCCTCCCGTTCGATGCACCGACCCGGCGCCGCCGTTCCTCCACTCCCCCCGGGCCGGCCCGGGTAGAGGCTTTTCCATGAACGGGACACCGCAGGCTCATGATGTTCCTCCGGTCCTCGGACCGTTCTTCAGAAACGTGTCGACCTCGATCTTCCGCCCGTCCGTCGTGACCGTCACGGCGCCGGAGCGGTCCGTCCGGTAGACCGCCGCCCCGACGGCCCGGCAGCGTGCCAGCAGATCCGGATGGGGATGTCCGAAGAGGTTGTCCCGGCCGGAGCTGACGATGACGAGCCGCGGCCGGACATGCCGGAGAAACGGAAGCATCCCGGAGGATCGGGCGCCGTGATGGGGGGCCAGCAGGATCGATGCGGACAGGTCCCGCCCCGAGCGGACCAGTTCCTCCTCGACGTTGCCCGAGATGTCCCCGGGAATCAGCACGCCGACCTCGCCCATGGTCAGGCGAAGGACGAGGGAGGAATCGTTGGCGTCCCCGTAGTCGGATTCTCCGGCGGCCGGTTTCGGGATCCTCGGGGTCGGGTGGAGAAATTCGATCCGGACGCCGTCGAGGACTGCGGCCTCCGAGGCGGTGCCGACGGTCCTGAGAACAATGCCCCGGTCCTCCAGAATCCGGCGGATCGGCAGGAACTCCGGGGAGGAGGCGGTTTCGGCGGTCGTCCAGAATTCGCCGACCTGAAAGTTTTTCAGGACAAAGGGGAGGCCCCCCATGTGGTCCGGGTGGGGATGGGACAGGACGACGGTGTCGATCCGGAGGATCCTCTCGTGCCAGAGAAACGGGGCGAGGACCTGTTCCCCGATGTCGAAGCGGGAGATCCCGTGCACGCCGCCGCCGTCCACGAGCACTCGGCTTCCCCGCGGCAGGCGAAGGAGGGTGGCGCTTCCCTGCCCGACGTCGACGGCCGTGACCCGGAGCGTTTCGGGGCGGCGGTCCGCCAGCAGGAGGTACGTGCTCTGGAGGACGAGGAACAGGATGCAGGCCCCGGCGATCCAGGCGAAGGGGGCGAACGGGCGGTTTCTCCGGTCTTCCGGATCACCTGTTGTGATGCGGCTCCCCCGCTCCCGCCGTTCCGCCAGGACCTCGATGCACAGGACCGAAGCGACAAGGAGGATGTAAAAGACGGCCACCTGCAGGACACCGGGCGTCGGCACATAGAGAGAGGCCCAGGGAAGGGAGGCCAGCGATGACAGAAGGTCCAGGGAGACCTTGACGAGCAGGGCCGCCGCGGAGGTCAGGATGGACGCAAGCCCGTCGGAAAACAGCCAGGCCAGGATCAGGAGCGTGCACAGCGGGATCGCCAGGAGCCCCAGGATCGGGACGACCAGCAGATTGGCCGCCAGCGCGATCAGGGATACCCGGTTGAAATGGAAGGCCACCAGCGGCAGGGTCCCCAGCGTGGCGGCCAGGGTCACGACGACGAACAGAGCAGCCTGGTGGAGGGCCTTCCGGAATAGGCGGACCGTGGGGGAACCCTGTTCCGGATCCGGCCGGGGAATCCAGAGGGCGAGCCGCGGCGCGACAAAAAGAAGGGAGGCGACGGCGGCGAAGGAGAGTTGGAAGGACACGTCGAAGAGCGAGCCCGGCGAGACCATCAGAATGGCAATGGCCGCCAGGGCCAGGACGTTGTACAGGTCCCGCTCCCGGCCGATCAGGAGGGCGGCCATCAGGGCCAGCACCATGATGGCCGCCCGGAGGACCGAGATCCCCGCCCCGGCGACCAGCGTAAAGGCAAGGACGGGAATGACCGCCAGGGCCATGGCCAGCGGACGGACCGGAGAGGCCAGGAGGATCGTCTCCGACCGCGACAGTGCCGCCCGGAACAGGAAAAAGAAGAACGCGGCGATGATCCCGATGTTGAACCCGGAAATGGCGATGATGTGGGACGTCCCCGTGCGGTTGAAATCCTCCGTGACGCTTTCCGGGATTTCCTTCGCGTCGCCCAGGATGACCGACTGGATCACCTCCCGCTCGGGAGAAGGCGCATGCCCGTAAATGAACCGCTTCAGCCCTTCCCGGAAGGACTCCAGCCCGGCACGGGCGGGGTTGCCCGTGTCCTTCCGGATGAGGATGACCGCCGACGGATCCGCCAGGGAGGCCCGGAGGCGGATGCCCTGCAATCGCAGGTACCGCTCCGCGTCGAATCCGCCTGGATTATGAAAGGAGGAGGGAACTCGGAGGCGGGCACGGAAGCGAAGATGGTCACCGTAGACAAAATCGCGGGGCGCCGGGTCCTTCAGGGAGAGCAGTACTTTCCCCGTCGCGGTCTCCCGGTCTCCGCCGCGGAAGGTCTGGGAGGCGCAGACGATCAGGTCCGTCCTGTCGGGGGAGCGCCGGGGATGCTCGCAGACTGTCCCCTGGACGGTCACCGGGTCCCGTCCCGCGAACCGGGACACCGAATCCGGAGGCGGGGCGCCGTACAGGGAGGACTGTATGAGGATCGCCGCGGCGATGGATATCCCGGCGCAGGCCGTCCAGGCTGCCGCCCGGCTCCGGCGGCGGATTCGGAAGGCGAGCAGAAACAGGAGAAGCGCTGCCAGTGCGGCCGGCAGGATCGCCTCGGGCAGACGGAACGATGACCCGATGAGGATTCCCGCGATCTGGAACGCCAGCAGCGGCAAGAGCGGTCGCTTCATGGGTCCATTGTACACCATTCCCCGGAAAAGTTCCTGTTGATCGGGAGCTCCCTCCCATAGTAATCAGGAGCACCGCCGGATTCCGATGAAAACTCGACGGCGGACGCCCCCGGACGGGCGGGAAGGATCCACCCGGATGACCGAACCGTTTGCGCTCAATGACGAGAACACACCGACCCGGCTGCAGATCCTCCTGCTTTCCCGCCTCCTCATCACGACGCTTCTCCTGGTGATTTACCTCTACCTGCAGTTTCAGGAGGAGGAACTGCTCCCGGAGATCTCCATCCGCGGGTTCGGGGCGGCCATCTTTGCCAGCTTCGCGCTTGCGGCCGCATATACGGTTTTCAGGTACTTTGTCGCCGACGCCCGCCTGAATGTTTATCTACAGGGTGTGGGAGATGTTTTCCTGGTGACCGGGCTGGTTCATGCCACCGGCGGTGTCGTCAGCGTCTACGCCGTGTTCTACCCCCTGATTGTCATCTACAGCGTGTTTTTTCTCGGGCGGGGCGGAGGGATGATCATCGCCTCGCTGTGCAGTGTCTGCTACGGCCTCCTGCTCGACTTGGAGTACTATCGCATCGTTCCCGTCGGGGAATACGTCCACTTCCAGTTCTACGATCAGCGGGCGGGGCATGTCTTCACCCGGATCGTGACCTACATCGTTTCCTTTTACATCATCGCCTTCCTGGCGAGTTTCGTCGTGGAGCGCGAGCGGCGGGCCCGAACCCTCCTGGCGGAAAAGGAGACGGCTTTCGACCAGCTCGACCTGCTCCACCGGAGCATCATCGAATCGGTGGATGCCGGGATCGTGACCACGAACCTCCTGCAGCAGATCAAGTCGTTCAACCGGGCGGCCACGCAGCTCACGGGATTCTCCTTCCGAACCGTGGAGAACCGGAACATCAACGAGGTGTTTCCCGGTTTTGCCAACGCCGCCGGCCTTGCGGACGACCGGGATCCCAGCGGCGTCCCTCGCAGCCGCTTCGAGATGCCCTTCCGGGGCAGCGACCGGGAAGAGATGATCCTCGGGTGCGCCGTCTCCCCGCTCAAGGACAAGAGAGGCCGGAGAATCGGCCATATCCTCGTTTTCCAGGACCTGACGGCCATCAGGCGCATGGAGGAGTCCGTCGAGAAGAGCAGGCGCCTGGCCTTCATCGGCGAAATGGCCGCCGGGCTGGCCCATGAAATCCGGAACCCCCTGGCCTCCATCTCCGGGTCCATCCAGGTCCTCAAGAACAGCCTGGTCCTGCCCGATGCGGACCACCGGCTGATGCAGATCATCCTGCGGGGCCGGGAGCAGCTTGAGAACGTCGTCCGGGATTTTCTTCTCCTGGCACGCCCGAGCACCGGTATTCCCGAGTCCTTCGATCCCCGGGCGGTGATCGACGACGTCATCGAGTCGCTTCGCTACGTGGCGGACTGGAACGAAGGCATCCAGGTTGTCAGGAATTACCGGCATTCCGGCTCCATGTCGGCCAACCGGACGGAATTCCGGCAGGTCCTGTGGAACCTGCTCCTCAATGCGGTTCAGGTAATGCCCGAGGGAGGCACACTGACGGTGGAGACGGACATGGCGGAAGCGGCGGACGAAAAGCGATTCCTCCAGTTGAGGATCAGCGACTCCGGGCCGGGTATCGGCGCATCGGACCTTGAAAAAATATTCGAACCTTTCTATACGACCAAGGAGCGTGGAACGGGGCTGGGACTGGCCATTGTCAACCGCATCGTGGAGGGGATGGAGGGGAGTATCGCCCTGGATACCCTTACCGGGCGGGGGACGACGTTTCGGATCCGGCTGCCCCTTCCGGAGAGCGAGACAGGGGCACCGTAAGATCCGGTTCCCCGGACAGGAGATACGGACATGGCGAAGATCCTGATCGTGGATGACGACCAGGGTGTGCGGGAGCTGCTCGAGATCATGCTCACCCGGGAGGGGTATGCGGTGACCTGCGCCTCCGATGCCGACAAGGCGCTGAACCGCTGCCGCAAGACGGCGTACGACCTCGTCATCACCGACCTGAAAATGCCCAAGATCGACGGCATCGAGTTCATCCGCCGCCTCAAGGACGTCGCCCCCGCCACCATGGTTATCCTCATCACCGCGTATGCATCCCCGGAGACGGCGCTCCTGGCCATGAAGGAGGGGGCGTACGATTACGTGGAAAAGGGATTCGACTTCGAGGATCTCAAGACGATCATCCGCAACGCCCTCGACAAGAAGGGCGTCCGGACCGAGGACGCCCGTTTTCTCCAGCAGCTCGAGGACGTGGTTTCCTTCGGCGAGATGATCGGAAAAAGCCGGGAGATGCTCAAGGTCTATGGGACCATCAAGAAGGTCGGCGAGACCTCCGCCAACATCCTGATCCTGGGGGAGAGCGGGACGGGCAAGGAGCTGGTGGCAAAAGCGATTCACGACCACAGTCCCCGCCGGAAGCTGCCCTTCGTGGTGATCAACTGCGGCGGAATTCCCGAGAACCTGCTGGAGTCGGAGCTGTTCGGGCACATGAAGGGCACTTTCACGGGCGCCCTGACGGACAAGCCGGGACTCTTCGAGATCGCCCGCGGGGGAACGGTCTTCCTGGACGAGATCGCCGAGCTGTCTCCCTTTCTCCAGGTCAAGCTGCTCCGGGTCGTCCAGGAAAAGACCTTCCGGCGCATCGGGGGCGCCGAGGAGATCCGGGTGGACGTCCGGATCATTTCCGCAACCAACCAGGACCTGGCAAAGAAGGTGGGAGAGGGGACCTTCCGGGAAGATCTTTTCTACCGGCTCAACGTGATTCCCATTCACCTGCCGCCGCTCCGGGAGAGAAAGGAAGATATCCCGGCCCTGACCCAGTTCTTCATCGAGAAGTACTCCAGGGCCTTCGGGAAGCAGGTGCAGCGGATCTCCACGTATGCCATGGAGTTGCTGATGGGTTACCCCTTTCCGGGGAACGTCCGCGAGCTGGAGAACATCATCGAGCGCAGCATCGCCCTGGAGACGTCGAACATCATCCTCCCGGAAAACCTGGTGCTCTCCGGGAGCGCCTCCGCACAGGCTCCTCCGGTCATCGACATCGATATCCCCCCGGAGGGAATTCTGCTGAATGACGAGCTGGCGGAGGTCGAGCGCCGGATCATCCGGAAGGCGCTCCTCAAGACGGAGGGATCCAAGACGAAGGCCGCCGAGCTTCTGCACGTGAGTTTCGATTCCCTGCGGTACCGCATGGAAAAACTGGGAATCACCTGACCCGAAACCACCATCGAGGATAACCGATGCCGGAAGGCCCCTTCATTCTTGCCATCGACAACGGGACGCAGAGCGTTCGGGCCCTGCTGTTCGATCTGAGAGGGAACCTCGTCGCCAAGTCGAGGGTTCTCCTGGAGCCCTACTACTCCGAGAAGCCGGGCTGGGCGGAGCAGGATCCCCGCTACTACTGGGAGAGTCTGTGCCGGGCCTGCCGGGAGCTGTGGAGCCGGAAGGACGTTCCGAAGGAGGCCGTCCGGGCTGTCGCCCTGACGACGCAGCGGTGCACGGTGATCAACGTCGACAGGGAGGGACGCCCGCTCCGGCCCGCCATTGTCTGGCTGGACCAGCGCCGCACGGAGGGACTCAAACCCATCGGCGGGTTGTGGGGAGCCGCCTTCCGCGTCGCCGGCATGAGCGAGACCGCCGCCTATCTGCAGGCGGAGGCCGAGGCTAACTGGATCAAGACCCATCAGCCGGACGTCTGGAAGAAGACCCACAAGTTCCTCTTCCTCTCGGGATACCTGACCCACTGCCTGACGGGGCGATTCGTGGATTCCGTGGGCTGCCAGGTGGGGTACGTGCCCTTCGACTACAAGCGTCTCCGGTGGGCGGCCTCGTGGGACTGGAAGTGGCGTATCCTGCCGGTGGAGCCGTCCATGCTGGTGGACCTGGTTCCCGCCACTGGCACCCTGGGGGAAATCACCCCGGAGGCTGCGGAGGCGACGGGAATCCCGGCAGGCCTTCCCCTCATCGCCGCGGCGGCCGACAAGGCCTGTGAGGTGATCGGCGCCGGATGCCTGGAGCCCGACGTCGCCTGCCTGAGCTACGGGACGACCGCCACCATCAACACGACCCACCGGAAATACCTGGAGGCCATTCCCCTGATTCCTCCCTATCCATCGGCTGTACCGGGGGCCTACAGCCAGGAGATCATGGTGTACCGGGGCTACTGGATGGTGAGCTGGTTCAAGCGCGAATTCGCCGATCGCGAACAGGCCCTGGCCCTGGAGCGGGGCGTGGAGCCCGAGGCCCTCTTCGACGACCTGCTCCGTCAGTCTCCTCCCGGGTCTCAGGGGCTGGTGCTCCAGCCTTACTGGTCGCCGGGCGTCAAGGTGCCCGGACCGGAGGCGCGAGGAGCCATCATCGGTTTCGGCGACGTTCACAATCGGGCCCACGTCTACCGGGCCATCCTGGAGGGCGTCGCCTATGCCCTCCGGGAAGGGAAGGAGCGAACGGAAAAGCGGAACGGCATTCCCATCACCGCCCTCAGGGTGGCGGGAGGCGGATCCCAGAGTGACGGGGCCATGCAGCTGACGGCGGACATCTTCGGCATTCCTTCGGCCAGGCCCCACATCTACGAGACGTCGGGACTCGGCGCCGCCATGGATGCCGCCGTGGGCACGGGACTTCATCCGGACTTCGCGACGGCGTGCCGGGAAATGACCCGGGTGGGCCGGGTCTTCGAGCCCGATCCTGCCACGCACCGTCTGTACGACGATCTGTATCGCCGGGTGTACTGCCAGATGTACGGGAAGCTGAAGCCCCTTTACGAGGAAATCCGAAAGATATCCCGGTCCTGACGGGGCCGGGAGCGGGCGGCCGGCGGAACGGGGAGAAAAATGTCCTTGTCTTTTTGCGGGGGGCCGCTATAATCCAGCGCCGGTCCGGCATGGTTGAAGGGGCCGGGAAAGGGTCCGATGGACGTTCAGTTTGCCCCCTGGAGAATGGTCTACATCAAGGGAGAAAAACCGAAAGGATGCGTCTTCTGCAGGGAGGAAGCCCGTGATGACGAGCTCCTGCTCTGGGAGGGGGCGACCTGCCTCGTGATGCTGAACCGCTACCCTTACAACAACGGCCATCTGCTGGTGATGCCGTCCCGCCATGTGGCGAATCTCGACGATCTGACGGGAGAGGAAAGAACGGAGCTGTTCGATCTGCTGGACCGTTCCGTGCAGGTCCTTCGGGAGGCTCTCCATCCGGAGGGGATCAATGTCGGCATCAACCTCGGCCGGGCAGCCGGCGCCGGCGTGGAGGACCATCTACACATCCACGTGGTTCCCCGCTGGTCCGGGGACACGAATTCCATGACCGTGGTGGGAGGAATCCGGGTGATTCCGGACAGCCTCACCGGAACCCGTGACGAACTGAAGCCCCGTTTTCAAAAAGCCGCTTCCGGAGGCACGTGATGAAGGTAGTCTATATCGTCCTTGTCATGCTGATCATGCTGTTTGTGATCACCTTTGCCCTGCAGAACCAGACGGACGTCGTCATCCAGTACTACGAGCTGTTTCCGAGGGTCGCGGTGGCCGCCTACATGCTTATTTTCCTGTCCTTCCTGGTTGGCGTGATCTTCACGGGGTTCCTGGGAGTCATCGAGCGCTTCCAGCTCAACCGCACCATCACAAGGCTGAACAAGCAGATCCGGGAGCTCCGGCGTGAGATCAGGGCCGGCGAGGCCCCGCCGGTCATCGAGGAGGGGACGACTGAACAGCAGCCGTAGAACGGCATGAAAACAGAGGCGGGCTTCCGGCTCCGGCCTCGTTTCCGAAAAAAAGGGGGGACAGAATTGATATCTGTCCCCCTTTCTGCGTCCGCGGAGGAAGGGGCTCCATCCCTTTTAAAGCCCGATCTGCTCGTGAACGCCGCACATCGCCGCGAGGGACAGCTCGACAAATTCGGGCAGCGGGATCCCGAGCTGCTCGCACTCCAGGATGTTCTCCCGCCGGACCGAGGCGGCAAAGGCCTTCTCCTTCATCCGCTTCACCACCGATTTCACCTTGACGCTTGCCACCTTCCGGTCGGGCTGAACCAGGGCCGTTGCGGTGATGAGGCCGGTGATCGTCTCGCCCGCCGCCAGGGCGTGATGGAAATCCGTTTCCCGGGGGAGCTTCGAGGCCGTTTCGTTGTGCCGGAGAACGGCGTCGATCATCTCCGGATCGTATCCCCACTTACGCAGGATCCGCTCCGCCTCGATGCCGTGGCGGGTGAGGTCGCCCTCCACCCGTTCGATGTCCAGGTCGTGAAGCAGGCCGGCCATGGCCCACAGATCCTCGTTTTTTCCCAGGCGCCGGGCCAGGGAACGCATCACCGCCTCGGATGCAAAGCTGTGGGCGAGCATCCTTTCATCCGTCACATGGGCCTTGAGCAGGGCTACCGCTTCTTCACGATCCGGAATCATCGCGTCACCTCCTGCGGGGGGCTTCATTCCCGTGCCGGCCTTTGATGGCCTGGACGGGCCAGTGTTCGCCGGCGTCGTGCAGACCCGGTTTTTTCCCCGGCGTTTCGCCTCGTACATCAGCGAATCGGCCCGGGTGATGAAGGATCGTGATCCCTCTTCCGCATCGCACTGGGAGATGCCGATGCTGATGGTCTTGTGAACCGCCTCGCCGTTCCGGGGATGGAAGGAATGGGCCTGGAATACCTCCCGCATCCGCTCGGCCATGATGGTGGCCTGAACGGTTGACGTCTCCGGCAGGAGGACCACGAACTCCTCGCCTCCGTAACGGCAGGCGACGTCGGATTTCCGGGTGCAGCGGCGGATCGCCGCGCCAAGGTGCTCGATGACGCGGTCCCCCTCCATGTGGCCGTAGGTGTCGTTAAAAACCTTGAAATCGTCGATGTCGATCATCATCAGGGACAGGGACCGGCCGTAGCGCTGCGAGCGGGTCATTTCAAGGGTCAGCGCGTTGTAGAAGTGCCGCTGGTTGTAGAGGCCCGTCAGGTTGTCGGTGATGCTCAGCTCCTCCAGGTGCTGGACGCTATCCCGCAGAGCCTCCTCCATCTGGCGACGTTTCGTGATGTCCCTCGACATCCCCTGGAGAGCAATGACCTCCCCCTTATCGTTGCGGATGGCTCGCAGTACGTTCTCGATCCAGAGGATGGATCCGTTCTTGTGATAGTATTCCAGCTCGAGCGTCACGGATCGGTCCGGATCGACGCCGGGCCGGCCGTCGATCTCCAGTTCGTGGGCCAGGCGCTCGAAGGCCACCTTGAGCGATTCCGGGGTGAGCTGCTCCTCGACGGTCTGCCGGTAGCGCTCCTCCGGCGTATAGCCGAGGACGCGGAAAATCGAGGGGCTGACGTACGTTGTCCGGAGGTCCAGCGACTGTGTCCAGAGGATGTCCCCCATGTTCTCCACCAGGAAGCTGAGCCGCTCCTCGTTTTCCCGGAGCGCCCTCTCCGTTTTCAGCCGCTCCGTGATGTCCCGGCCCACCGCATGATAGCCGGTCAGATTCTGCCCGCCTTCGAAAACGGCGATGAGCATCCACTGGTGCCAGGAAATCCCGCCGTCCGGATCGGAAATCCGGTACTCCGTCGTGACGACCGGTTTTTCCGGTGTCAGGGCTCTGTGCTGCGATCTTGCCTGGGATCGGCTTTCCTGCGGGATGATGTCGTAGATGCTTTTGCCGATCAAGTCCCCGGGGGATATGGAAAAGCGGGAGCAGAGGGCTTCGTTGACGAACGCCACCATGCCGTCGGGCAGGCAGTGGATGATGAACTCGGGGGACGTCGACACGGAAATGTGACGGTTCTCGATCCGCCGGTTCAGGTCATTTCCCCTGACGGGCTGCCGGAACGTCGATTCCACCGTCGACTCAACCTCAGGGGCTCCCGGGGGCCCGGGTATGTCGTGCCGATCGCTCATAGTGAATCTTCCGTGTATCCGGATGGTTGAAAACTGTCCGGTCCGTCAGGGCCGTACTTCTTAACGTGGCGGCCTGTTGCCGTCAACGGAAAAAGATGCCGCCGACAATCAGGAAACGGCACCGTGTTTCCGCAGCAGTTGCACAACGGCGCCGGCCACCCTCCTGTAGCCTTCCGCGTTGGGATGAATAGGGTCCCCCTTGAGGCTTCCGTCGGACAGGACGTCCGTCAACACCCGATCTTCCAGGGGAACCTTCATCTCGCCGGCGATCTCCCGGTAGAGAGCGGGCGGTTTCAGGAGAAGACCCGGCGCGGGTACGGCCAACAGAACCACGGCCACTCCCTTTTCCCGGGCGATGGCGATCATGGCGCGCAGGTTCCGCGCCGTTTCCCGTGTGTCCATCCTCCTCAGAAAATCGTTGCCGCCGTGGCAGAGAATCACCACGTCCGGCCTTGTCTCGGCGAGTGCGGCAGGGAGCCTCCGGAGTCCCTCCGCGGACACCTCGCCCGGCACGCCGGACCGAACGACCCGGATCTTCAGGAGCCCCTCAAGGACCTCCGGGTAGCTTTGTCCGGGACCCGCCCCGTTGCCGGCGGTCAGGCTGTCGCCGAAGGCGAGGATGGTTTTCCCGGAATCGAGCCGGGGCAGCCGTTCCCGATCGGAGCAGCCGGCCAAAAGGGCCAGGAGAAGAAGGAGAATCAGAACGCCGGCGCATCGGCGGGACGGGGGATGAAGGCTTCCCGTTGCGGAGACCGGGCTGTTTCGGGTAGAGGAGGAAGGAACCGACCCGTCCGTGCGGGGGTGCAAAACACCGGCCGCCGGCAGGCGGGGAAGAAGGAGGGGACGATGATCCTGTATGCCGTGGCGGACGTTCATGGGAAAAAGGAGAACCTCGATCGAATCGAGCGGACCATTCGGGAATGCAGGCCCGACGCCGTCATCGTCGCCGGGGACGTGGCAACGCGGCGGGACGCCGCTCCCGTTCTCAAGCGTTTGGACAGTCTGGGCGTTCCGGTCATGCTTGTCCGCGGCAACATGGACCCTCCCGGCCTGGACGCCGAGGCGGATAGATACGGGAACATCCGGTCCCTCCACCACAGCGAGGTCGTGATCGGAGACGTTCCGTTCATCGGGATCAGTGGTACGATCCCCGTTCCCTTTCGCACCCGCATTACGTTCCGGGAAGACCGGGATCTCGCGGTCCTGATGCCGCGGGTCCGTCGAGAGACGGTCCTGGTCGCCCATCCCCCGCCGCTGGGCGTTCTCGACCGGGCCTTCGGGATGCTTCACGCCGGTTCGCCGGGCCTTCGGGATTTTATCCGGAAGACGGAGCCGCGCCTCTTTGTCTGTGGTCACATTCACGAGGCGGCTGGGGCGGAGCGGATCGGGCGCACCCTGGTCGTCAATGCCGCCATGGGGAGAAGGGGAGGAGGAGCGTTTATCCGCCTGGGGCAGCAGGATGACGACATCCGCCTGGAATGGCCGTGAGGCGGAACGGGCACGGGCTTCTCCACGCCATGAAAAGCCGGAGACCCTCCGGGGATCCTGCTTATTCCTCCGGCAGCCTCTCGTGCGGTACGTCCAGCCAGTTGCCCGAGGGGATGGGGCTCATGCCGGCCGGCGTTCCGTCGTAGAGATACGCCCAGGCCGCATAGGCGTTCCCGTCTTCCGCCCGGACCCTGACGATGGCGCGCCGGAAGAGAGAGCCGGTGGAGCCGTAACGCCGGACGGTCTCGACGATGTCCAGCATCTCGAAGGCCCTTTTCAGGTCTACCAGGGGATAGATCTCACCCTGAATCTCCTGGCCCTCGTGCTCCGCCGGAAACATGGCCGGAAACCCCTTCCCGCTTGCGTAGAGCACTCCCGGGGCCTTTGCCCGCATGCCCGCCCGGTGGTCGCACCAGTGTTCCAGAATGTGGTGCCGGACCTCCCCTTCCATCAGGGTGCCGTATACGAAGAGATTTTCGATGCACCAGGGGGGCTCCTTGCCGCGGGAAACGGGCCGGAGTATGCGGTCGGTGAATCCGTGTGCCGCAAGCCCCTCCTTGACGATCTCGACATATTCCTCCGTGGGCTTGACGAATCCCCCCTCCGTCAGGGAGGTGTCGACCTGGTATGTGACGGCGGAATGTTCCCGTCCGTCCTCCGTCAGGGCGACGACGTCGAGATGCTTGTAATCCTTGGGGGCGCTGACCCTCCGGTCCAGGATCTTCCAGCCCTCGGGCGTCATGTGGTATAAGACGCCCGGGGTGGCCTGACCGAGCCGGTGGCGGATGTTGAGGGAACCGCCCACCCGGACGGGCGAGGGGAGGTTGAACACGATCTGCGTGTCCGGCAGGTAGGCCCGGGCGAAGACCGATCCCATCGGGTAGGGCTGGTTGTTGTCCCGGCACCACTGCCGCAGATCCGCCTCGTTCATGTTCGTACCGTATGAAAAGTAAAGGATGTCCTGTCCGTCTTCCATGTGCTTCCCCCTGTTGAAGGGCTCCCGCCCATGATGGAGGGCGAATATAGCACAAGGCAAAACGGATTGGAAATGACTTCCCTTCGCGGAGGTGCGGGCGTGGAAGCAGGCGGCGTTGTGAAGCTGATTGTCGACGGGAACCTCGGGAAGCTCGCCCGGTGGCTGCGGGCCCTGGGGTGTGACACGGTCTGCCACGAGGGCCGCGCGGACCGCTTTCTGCTCAGGAGGGCGTATCTGGAAGAGCGGATTGTGGTCACGAAGAGCCGGACCCTGGCGGCGAGGCCGTTCCGGGGGCGGCTGGTCCTGATCACGGCGGACCGGTGGGAGGAACAGCTTGTGGAAGCGGTGGCCGCTCTCGGGCTGTCCTTCGATGCCCTCGCCGTTTTGGGGCGATGCCTGGAATGCAACGAGGTGTTGTCGGACGTGGAGAAGGGAGCGGTGGAAGGGCTGGTCCCCCCCTACATCCTGGAGACGCAGCCGGGTTTCCGGAGATGCGGGCGCTGCGGGCGGGTCTACTGGGCCGGGAGCCACGCGGAGAGGATGCTCCGCGTCATGCGGAGCCGCATTCCGTCTCGTCCCCCTTGATCTTTTCGACGGCGTGGGGAATGGCCGGCAGGAGCACCTCGAGATTCTCCCGGGCACCCCTCGGGCTGCCGGGGAGATTGACGATCAGCGAGGCGCCACGGATGCCCACAATGGCGCGGGAAATCATGGCGTGTGGCGTCTTCGTGGCGCTTGCCCTGCGCATGGCCTCCGCCATGCCGGGGATCTCCTTGTGGATCACCGCGAGCGTCGCGTCCGGCGTCACGTCGCGGGGGCTGACCCCCGTTCCGCCGGTCGTGACGATCAGGTCCAGCTTTTCCTCGTCTGCGAAGCGGACCAGGATCTCCCGGATCCGGTCCGTCTCGTCGGGCACGATCGCCGTCTGGTCGATCCGGCAACCGATCCCCTGAAGCAGGCGGGCTACCTCGGGTCCGCTCAGGTCCTCCCGGGCTCCCTGGGAGCCACGGTCGCTGACCGTGATGACGCCGGCACGGATGATCATTTCTCCGCCGCTTCTTTTTCCTTCTTCGCTTCGGCGATCACCTTCTCGGCGATCTGCGCCGGGACTTCCTCGTAGTGGGAGAACTCGTAGGTGAAGGTTCCCCGGCCGCTCGTCATGGAGCGCAGGTCCGGGGCGTACTTCAGGATCTCCGCGAGGGGGATGCTGGCCTTGACGATCTGGTTCGACCCCTTGGAATCCATGCCGAGGACGCGGCCCCGGCGGGAATTCAGGTCGCCGATGATGTCACCCATGTACTCGTCGGGGATCTCGATGTCGATGTTGACGATGGGCTCCAGCAGGGTGGGCTGGCATTCCAGGACGGCCTTCTTGAAGCCCATGGAGCCGGCGATCTTGAAGGCCATTTCCGACGAGTCCACCGTATGGTACGAGCCGTCCACGAGGGCGACCTTCAAATCCACCGTCGGATAGCCTGCCAGGACCCCTTCCTCCATGGCCTCCACGATGCCCTTCTCCACGGCGGGCCGATACTGCTGGGGAACGACGCCGCCGACGATCTTGTCGGCAAACTCGAAGCCGCCTCCCCGGGGAAGGGGCTCCACGTCCAGCCAGACGTCGCCAAACTGGCCCCGCCCGCCGGACTGCTTCTTGTACCGTCCCTGGATGCCCATCTTCGCCTTCTTGATCGTTTCCTTATAGGGGACCTTCGGGGTCTTAAGGTTCACTTCGACGCCGAACTTCCGCTTCATCTTCTCGACGGTGACCTCGATATGGACCTGGCCGGTGCCGGAGAGGATCATCTCCTTGGTCTGCTCGTCCCGGCGGTAGGTCAGGGTTGGGTCCTCCTCGATCAGCCGGTTGATGGACGATACGATCTTTTCCTCGTCGCCCCGGGAGCGGGGCTCGATGGCGAAGGACATAACCGCCGCCGGTGTCGGAATCCTCGGCAGCAGGATGGGTGCCTTCTCGAAGCAGAGCGTGTCTCCCGTCAGGGTTTCCTTGAGCTTTGCGACGGCCGCGATGTCGCCCGGAATGAGGGGATCATCTGTGGGTTTCTGGGTCTTGCCCTCGAGGAAGAAGATGTTGCCGAACCGCTCCGTGGCCTTGTGGGCAGGGTTGAAGAACGTGGCGTCGGAGGTCACCGTGCCCGAATAGACGCGGAAAATGGTCACCCGGCCGGCGTAGGGATCGGCGATGGTCTTGAACACCCGCGCCGCGAAGGGGGCCGCGGGATCGGGAAGCCTTTCATCCAACTCCTCCGTCCCGGGTTTGGTTCCCGTGACGGCGCCCCGGTCCACCGGGGAGGGGAACAGCCGGACCATCAGGTCCATCAGGAGGGAGGTGCCGATGTTCTTGAGGGCCGACGTGCAGACGACCGGGACTACGGATCCCGAGAGCACGCCTTTCCGCAACCCCAACTGGAGATCTTCGGCACTGAGTTCTCCCGATTCCAGGTACTTGTCCATCAGGGTTTCGTCCGTTTCGGCAATGTCCTCCACCATGCTGCCCCGGTATTTCTCCACCTGGGCGGCCATGTCGGCGGGGATGTCCGCGGGTTTGCAGGTCCCTTTCCCTTCGTCGAAGAGGAAGGCCTTTCCCGTCACGAGGTCCACCACGCCCTTGAATTCAGCCTCCTTGCCGATGGGCAGCATCAGGAGGGTGACCTTCCGGTCGAGCTTCGCTCCGATGCTCTCGACGGCCTTCCCGAAATCCGCCCGCTCGCGATCCAGCCGGTTGATGACGGCGATCCGGGGCAGTGCATAGGTATCGGCGGCTTCCCAGACCTTGATCGTCTGGAACTCGACGCCGCTGACGGCGTCGATGACCACGAGAACCGAATCCGCGTGGGCCATGCAGCCCATCATGTCGTAGGCAAAATTGGAGTCTCCCGGGGAGTCGAGCAGGTTCACCTTGTGTTTGTCCCACTCGAAGAAATTCACCGCGGTGTTGATGGAGCTGCGCCGTTTGTGCTCCTCCGGCTCGAAGTCCATCGATGAGCTTCCGTCGTCCACGCGGCCGAGGCGCTCCGTCTTGCCGGAGACGAACAGGAAAGACTCGCACAGCGTCGTCTTGCCCGTTCCTCCGTGTCCTGCAACGGCAACGTTCCTCAAGGCTTGTGACTCGTATTTTGCCATGGTTGCTCCTTTCAGATTCAATGGAAGGGTCCTGTCCGAAGACCCTGGTGTTTAGCCAAGATCGGCGCGCCAAGTCAAGACAATTTTCGGCATCGGAGAGGGCAGGGAACATTGACAATCTGACGCTGCGGCTTATGTTTATCCGGCAAGGGAAAAGAGGCGGAAACCATTAGCCCCGGACGGTCCCGGACCGGTCCGGAATCGAGAAAAGGAGGCACGGCGATGATCGGTAAGAAAGTTCACCAGGCAATGAACGAGCAGGTCCGTCACGAATTGGAGTCTTACTATATCTATCTGTCCATGGCCGCCTGGTTCCACGCCCAGAACCTGGATGGGATGGCCCACTGGATGCGTTGCCAGGCCCACGAGGAGATGATCCATGCCATGAAGTTCATGGACCACATCCTGGACCGTGGCGGAGCGGTGAAGCTTCAGGACCTCAAGCAGATCAAGACGTCCTGGCAATCCGTCCCGGAGGTCTGGCAGGATACCCTGGCCCATGAGCAGTTCATCACGGGCAAAATCCACGGGATCGTCAAGATATCCCGGGCGGAAAGCGATTACGCCTCCGATACCCTGTTGAACTGGTTCACGAAGGAACAGGTGGAGGAGGAGGCGACGGCGGAAAAGATCCTTCGGCAGATCGAAATGATCGGTCACACGAAGGAAGGACTCTTCATGCTGGACAAGGAACTGGGAGCGAGGATGTTTCCGGTCGGCTCGCCGCTGGATCCGGCGGCGTACAACCTGGCGACCTGAGCGGGCCAAGTGCCATCCGGCAAATAGGGGGAGTGGATTTCGAATCCATCATCCCCTTTTTTGTTTCTCGTTGCATCACGGCGCGGGGGCTGCCACGGGGGCTCCCGCCGTCGCGAAAACGTTTCCGCTCTTCGCCTT